>DCUM01000251.1 GCA_002327255.1 bacterium UBA2214
CCGAAGACTGGAAACGCCCGAGCACCTTCGGTTTCCTCGAAGTGGTCGGCGGTCCGACCGCGGTGGAAGATAAACCGGTCGCCCAGCCGCTCGAATTCAAGCTTGAGAATAACTATCCCAATCCCTTTAACCCCAGCACCACGATCAATTACTCCCTGGCTGCAAAAACCCAGGTCGAGGTGGTGATTTACAATCTGCTGGGCAAACAAGTCCGCACCCTGATCCAGGCCAACCAGAATGCCGGTATTTACACCCTGCAGTGGGACGGCAAGGATCAGAACGGCCAGGCGCTTCCGACCGGCATGTATTTCTGCCGCATGAAGACGCCCGAGTACAACCGCATCATGAAGATGACCCTGTTAAAGTAAGAGTGCTGCAAATGGGGGACGGCCTGGCGCCGTCCCCTGTTTTTTTTTCTGGTCGTTTCCAACAACCTCTGCCGTTGGGAGTTTGCAGTGACCAGCCTGCAAAATGTTACATACACGAAAGTCACGAAGAGCACGAAGAAAAAAAGCCGGAGTGCGTTTTCAGGATACCTGCGGCTTTGTGTGCAAACAGTATTGTATGGCCGCGAATGCTGAGAGGTTTTTGCCGGGGGATGGTGCCAATGAGCCCATTTTCCGGCAAAAACCTCAAGTCGATAAACATCTCTTTTGTCATGTCATGGAGGCAGTATGACCAAACCTAACGGGAGCGTAAAGAGGGCCGTCCTGGTTCTGCTGATGGCGCTGTTTTTCGTCTCCGCGCTGTTCGCCGGCGAGACGGGCAAAATTGCCGGCCGTGTGACCGATGCCGCCAACGGCCAAGCGCTCATCGGCGCCAATGTGATGATCATCGAGCGCTGGGAGAGTGGCCGCGCCATTGCCCTCACCGGATCGGGCATTCAGGGCGCTGTCACCGATCCCAATGGCGAATACTTTATCATCAATGTCAAACCCGGCATTTATACGGTCAAATTCGTCTACATCGGCTATCAATCGGTCACCAAAAGCCAGCTACACGTCAGCGTCGACCTCACCACCAAAGCCGATGCCCGGCTTTCGAGCACGGTGATCGAAAGCGGTGAATCGATCGAAATCGTCGCCGACCGGGTTCAGGTGCAGAAAGATTTGACCTCGTCGCAGGTTTCATATGGCGCCGACAAGATCGATGTGCTGCCGGTGCGCAGTGTCAGCGAACTGGTGAACCTGCAGGCCGGCGTGGTCACCGATGACGGCGGCAATCTGCACATCCGTGGCGGCCGCACCAGCGAAATCACCTACATGGTCGACGGCGTCAAGGTGGTCGATCCGCTCAGCCGCGCGGCCGGCATCAGCATCGACGACCAGTCGATTCAGGAACTCAAGACCATCACCGGAACCTTCAACGCCGAGTACGGTCAGGCCCTCTCCGGCGTCATCAATATCGTCACCAAACAGGGCAGTGAACAATTCCGCATCAACGCCACCGGCTATTTCGGCGATCATCTCAGCTTCGATGACAAAACCTACTATGTCATGAGCAATGCCGTCTGGGCCAACGCCGCGGCGCGCGCCATGACGCGCCGCAACCGTTTCATCCGCTATGATTTCGGCGACATCAATCCCTACACGCCGGAAGCCCAGGCCAGCAAACCCTGGCTGACGCGGCAACCCTATCTCGACGACTATGATCCGAGCACCAACAGCGATTTTCAGGTCAATCTGTCGGGCCCCATTCCACTGACCAGCAAGAAACTGACTTATTATGTCTCGGGCCGCTATCAGAACGCCCCCGCCTATACACAGGGCATGCGCTATTTCATGCCCTGGGGATTCCAGCGTCCGGTCGGTGCCGACAGTTCCCATGATTTTGCCGAACCCGATAACAAAATGGTGCCGTTGGGCTGGTACAAGGGATATTCCTCGCAATCCAAACTCTTCCTCGACGCCTCCCCGAAACTGAAGCTCAGCTATGGTTTTTATTACAACTATGATCGCAGTTACGGTGTGGGCTGGAATTACAAATATGTCCCCGACGCGGGCAAATATTACCGCACCCGCGGTCAAACCCATATTTTTGCCGTAAAATACATCCCTTCGGCGCGTACGTTTGTGGATTTCAAGGCGAACTATTATAAGAAGGCCCATAAAAATTTCCTCTATGAAGATCCCAACGATCCGCGCTACATGCCCAATGAGGCGGGCCTGCTCGAGCAGTACGTCTACGGCCGCACGGCGGGCAATGACATTTCCATCATCACCCGCTCCAACGATTTCACCTACTTTGGCAATTCCACCGACATCGGCAAGAACGATGTGGCGTATTTTAACTACAGCCTCGATTTGACCAGTCAGGTCACCAAACGCCATCTCATCAAGATGGGCGCCGCCGCCACGCTCAATGATCTGCGCAACGACTGGTATCAACTGCAGTTCTCCGATGTTAGCTTCAGGCCCTGGGTGCCCAATGAGAATTCGCCCTATCATGTCAAATACAGCGCCAAACCCCGGGAACTGTCCGCTTACATCCAGGACAAGATCGAATTCAATGAGCTGATCATCAATATCGGTTTGCGTTACGACTATTTCGATCCGGATGGCCGCGTGCTCGCCGATCCCATGGATCCGCAAATCTATCGTCCTTTCAAGTTCGATCATATCTACAAGAACTATACCCCGACCATGCCGGACAGCGAACTGGTGGAGTACTCCGTCGCCGAACGTCAGGCCTTCTGGTATAAAAAGGCCAGGGCCAAATCGCAGTTATCACCCCGCTTCGGCCTCTCGTTCCCCATCACCGATGAGGGAGTGATTCACTTTTCCTACGGCTGGTTTTTCCAGAATCCGCAGATGAGTTTCCTTTACGACAACCCCAATTTCTGGATTCAGGGCGCCGGCGCCACCAATCTGGTCGGCAATGCGGATCTGAATGCCGAACGCACGGTGATGTATGAAATCGGCTTGCAGCAGCAGCTCACACCGGCTCTTTTCATGCATTTGACCGGTTTTTATCGCGACATCCGCGACTGGGTGGGGAGCGGAGAGCCCATCGATACCTACCAGGGAATGACCTATTACAAATATGTCAACAAGGATCATGCCGCCGCCAAGGGTATCACCTTCTCGGCGGGGTACCGCGTCAACAAGCTGGCTATTAACCTGGATTATACCTATATGACCGCCAAGGGCACCTCTTCCAATCCCCAGGATGCCTATTATTCCTCCATGGCCAATGAAGCCCCGCGCATCCAGATGATCAACCTCAATTGGGATCAACGTCAGTCGTTGAATGCCGTTTTCACCTATTCAGACCGCGGCTGGATCGGCAGTCTGATAGGCACCATCAATTCGGGGCTACCCTATACGCCTTCGTTTGCCCGCGGCGAAGTCTCCGGATCGGGCACCTTTACCGGTTTGCGTGAAAACAGTGAGCGCAAGCCCATGACCTACAATCTGGATCTGCGCGTCGGCCGCAACATCCATATCGGCTCGATTCGCGCGCAGGTGTTCTGCAATATCACCAATCTGCTCGATACGCGCAATGCCACAGGGATTTACTCCGATACGGGGCAGCCTGACTATACCCTGCAGGGCATCAACCAGGTGGATCGCGCCGGCACACCGGACCTGGAGATTTCCCGCGTCGAAGAATATTTCACGCGTCCGGGGAATTTCTCCTCGCCTCGTTTTATTCAATTTGGATTGCGTCTCAGCAAATAAGCTAAATGAGGATTTTAATATGAATGCGATGAAAAAGATGCGGCAGCGTGGCAAGAGCGGGCGCTTGATTCTGACGGCGGTCATTGTGCTGTTCCTGCTGACGCAGACCACAGCGGTTTTTGCGCAAAAGTTGAGCGGTGTCGGCACCAGCTCGGCGGCCTTTTTGAAGATCGGCGTCGGTGCCCGCGCGCTCGGCATGGGGGAAGCGATGGCCACGCAAGCCACCGATGTCACCGCCCTGTTCTGGAACCCGGCCGGATTGGCCAGCCTGCAGCGTATGCAGATTCTTCTCAACCATTACGATTATCTGGCAGACATGCAATTCGAATTTGCAGGCTTTGCCATTCCGGTGCAGAACGTCGGCACCTTTGGCTTCTTTTTCTCTTATCTGGGTATGCCCGATATCGAGCGCACAACCGTCACCATGCCCGATGGCACCGGCGAGATGGTATCCGCCTACTCGTTCGCTGCCGGCATCAGCTACGCGCGCGCCTTGACGGACCGTTTTTCCATCGGCGGCACCGCCAAGATGATTCGCGAGACCATCTGGCACAGTCATGCCGGCGGTCTGGCAGCGGATATCGGCATCCAGTACCGCACCTTCTTCAAAAATCTGCGCATCGGCATGTCCATTTCCAATTTCGGCTCGGATTTGCACATGGATGGCCGCGACATGCTGGTGCAGCACGACATCGATGTTACCAGCAACGGCAACAACGGCAACATCAACGCCCAACTCTCCACGGATGAATTTCCTCTGCCCATCCTCTTCCGCGTCGGCATTTCTGCGAACCTGGCAAAGGATTTCCTCGGTCTCGAGGGACACGATCTGATCGTCGCTGTGGATGCCATCCATCCCAACGATAACAAGGAATATTTGAACGTTGGCGCCGAATACATTTTCAGGCAGATGGTTGCGTTGCGCGCCGGATACCGCCAGCTCATGTTGGAGGATAGCGAGGGCGGATTGACGCTGGGTATGGGATTGCGCGTCAAGATGCTCAACACCGAAGTCATTTTTGATTATGCCTCAATCGACTTTGGCGTCCTCGACAAACAGAACAAGTTCTCGCTTATTTTATCGCTCTAAGATGAGCCGGAAGGAGCGTTTTATGAAATATCGTCTTTTTCTCACGCTGATTCTCACAGTTTTTTTCTGCTCTGCATCCGCCCAGGATCAGCATGGCAATCCGCAATACCGCGCCCGCAATACCCATGCCGGCAACCTCATCCGGGTCACCTTTCATAACCACGGCATGATGGGCGCCCAGCGCGGCGACAACAGCCTCTTTTATGCCGGTGAATGGCCCATCAACTCCGGCATGGTGCAGATGGGCAACGCCTCCAGCTTTATCATGTCGGAGCTGCGCGTCTATGCCGGCCGCGACTTGCTGGGTGATTCGACCTACCGCACCATCACGCCGGCCGCGTTCTGTGAGGGCTGGAATCCCAATATCTTTTCCAAGGATTCCCTGACCGGCAGTTTCCTCGGGTTTGAACCCCTGCCGGGTTATTACAGCGTCGCCAATAAAGAAAAAGATCCCATGCATGCGGTGGCCATGAGCCACCAGGCGTTCACGTGGCCGCCGATCTGGCCCGACAAAATGGATGACCCCTTCAATCCCGGTTGGGGCGGGCACTGGAACGGCTATTTCGGCAAAGATCAGAAGAATGCCGATGAGGAAAGCTATTATGCCATGGATGATTACACCTTCAAAAAGAACGTCTCCGGCTATCCCATCCCCCCGCCCATTCCCGGCCAGCCGCAACGGGGTGGATTGGGTATTCGCCAGCTGGTGCGCGGCATGCAGTGGTCCAATCCCGACGCCCAGGATTGCATTTTCCTCATCTACTATCTGAAAAATATTGGTGAACATCAACACAACAAAACCGTTTTCGCCCTCAATGTGGGCGCTTCCATCGGCGCCAAGGTGGGCGAAAATACCGATTATGACGATGACTGCGCCACCTTTTATCGCGAATACGATTTGACGGTCAATTACGACTGGGACAACGTCGGTACCGCAGGGTATGTCCCGGTCCCCTGGGTCGGCTTCGCCTTTCTCGAGAGTCCCGGCAACGCCAAGGACGGCATTGACAACGACGGCGACGGCATCGATGCCGGAAGCGGCCATCTCATCACCACCGAGGATTTTCGCAAGAGTTATGCGGTCGGGGAGCCGGTGGTGCTGATCGATTACTACAGTCCCCACTATACGCGGACGGTCACCTCCATGCCGGCCGAAGGCATCACCTTCGCGTTCAACGGCACCACCTACCGCAAGAGACCCAACGCCTTGCTGCTGGAAATCGAGCGCAACGGCATCGACGACAATCTCAACGGCTTTATCGATGAATCGGATGGCGCCGTGGCGCCGGATTCGATGAAATATTATCTCTATATTCGCGATCCCAAATACAATGACCGCAACTATCTGGCCAAAAACCATATCACGGGGGAAGGCCTGGACAATCTCATGATCGATGAACGCCGCGATGACGGCATCGACAACGACGGCGACTGGGATGTGCGCACCGATGACGTCGGCATGGATGGCAAGGCCGGCACCGGAGATACCGGTGAAGGCGACGGCCTGCCCACCGCCGGCATCGGCGATCTCCCCGGCGAACCCAACATCGACCATACCGATGTCGATGAGTCGGATCAGATCGGACTCACCAGTTTCATCTTTTACGAATACACCGCCACCACACGATACGATAATGACGCCGAATGGTGGGAGAATGTGCGGCCTGGCTTCTTTGACGGCCACCTCGAGAACGTCGACGCTGATTATGCTTTTTCATGTGGCTATTTCCCGTTGGCCCCGGAACAGGAAGAGTTCTTCTCCGTTGCCATGATCTACGGCTGGGATGAGGAAGATATCATGCGCAATAAAGAGATCGTGCAAAAAATCTATAATTCGAATTACAATTTTGCCGTGGCGCCGGAAAAACCCCTGCTGCGCGCCGTGGCCGGCGATAAAAAGGTCACCCTATATTGGGACACCCGCGCCGAACACAGCATCGACCGCTACCTGCACCAGTATGATTTCGAGGGGTATAAAATCTACCGCGCCACCGATCCCGGATTTTCCGATGCGGGTTCCATCAGCGACGGCTATGGCTACAATCGCTTCGTCAAACCGCTGGCGATCTATGACAAAATCGACAGCGTCTTTGGCTTCTTCCCCAATACGTTTGGTACCGGCGTGCAGTTCAATCTCGGCAGTGAAACCGGCCTGGTGCATACCTATGTCGACTCGCCGCTGGTGAACGGCAAACGCTATTTCTACGCCGTCACCGCCTACGACAAGGGTGATCTCGAAAAGAACATCGCCCCGGCGGAGACCAACATGTATATCGCCATCGATGCCTCGGGCAATATCCGCACCGGTGATAACACCGTGGCCGTGATTCCGCAGGCACCGGCCAGTGGTTATAGCGGACCCGGGTTGACGGAACAGCCGCGCCCACTGGGATCGGGCAAGACCTCGGGAACAGTCGGCATTCGCTATGTCGATCCCTATCAAATCAGCGACGGCGACCGCTACGAGATCCAGTTCCTCGACAAATCCATGGATCGCCATGACAACGATCTCGACGGCCTCATCGACAGCGCCGACAAGGACGAACTCTTGCCCACCGAAACCACCGGATTCGTGCTGAGAAATATGACCAACACCTCGCTGCCGGAAGATACCGTGATGTTCATGAAAAAAGAATATCAGATGGGCGAACTGGTGGTGGTCGAGAACCTCTACGAAGACAACGACGGCGACCCGCGCACCCTGAAGACCCTGCTGCACGGCATGGAATTCGCCATCTACAATCCTCCGGAAGGCGTGATCAACATGCCGGAGCAGCGCATTTACGGGGGCGTGCAGTGGAGCAAAACCCTCAATTTTGCCAGCGCCTATCAGATCTATTTCGGGCTCTTTGTACAATCCGGCTTCAAGAATGGGTATTATTATCCGCGGCAGTACATGGTGGTCTTTTTTGACGATATAGTGAAAAAATCCGATCTGCTGCAGGTGCCGCTGGCGACCTCCAACAAGACGATACCGCTGCCGGCTGCCAATGCCAATTTCAGGGTGTTTGACAAACAGAGCGGTGAAGAGTTACCGTTCGCTTTTGTGGATCAGAACAAGACGCCCAAACTGGTCAAGGCCGGCTATTTCTCCGCCAAGGACAAAATTGTTCTCTTTGAAAAATTACCCAATGATTCGACGATGATCACGTTCCAGATCGAAAACAGGTCTCTGGAGGACTCTACCTTTTTCAAGACCTATGGGCGCTTGCTGGGGGCTGGTGACACGCTGAATGTCTATCCCGATTTCCCCTTCACCGGCAATATGCGCTATCAGTTCGTGGTGCGCGGGCAAAAAATCGACAGGGCGGTCGCCAAAAAGAACCTGGATAAAATCCGGGTGGTCCCCAATCCCTATGTCGTCACCGCCTCCTGGGAGCCGACCAATCCCTATACCAGCGGCCGCGGTCCGCGCGCAGTCCAGTTCATCCATCTGCCGGAAAAATGCACGATTCGCATCTTTGCCGTGGATGGCACCCTGGTCCAGACCATCGAGCACAATTCGCCTTTGACCGATGGCTCGGAGACCTGGGATTTGCTCACCAAGGATCGCATGGACATCAGCTATGGCGTCTATCTTTATCATATCGATGCCCCGGGCATCGGCGCCACCACGGGACGGTTGCTGATCATAAAATAGTATCTTGCAGGTGTCGGACACCTCGAAGGTGTCCGACACCTATGCTGCAGCCAGTCTGCAGGAGGGCTCTCCAGAGCCCG
>DCUM01000026.1:0-319 GCA_002327255.1 bacterium UBA2214
AAGGCCTTTTTTTGTATGGGGTTGGGGTCGGACCAAATTAATTTACATAAAATCAATAGAATAGCCCGATAAAAGTGTTTAAAATCGGCCTTAGAATGAATAATTACCCCTATAAAATGCATTCTAAGGATATGGAGGCCCTATTAAAATTACATTAGTTTTCAAATATCATAAGCCCATCAATTGCTTTATTGTGAGCGCCTCAATCCATTCCATTTGATGTGTATGCCCCTTAGAATCCATTTTGGGGGGCTAAAAGTGGATTCTAAGGCCTTTTTTCGAGGAAAAAAATTTTATGGGGTTGGGGTCGGACCAAATT
>DCUM01000026.1:388-1718 GCA_002327255.1 bacterium UBA2214
TTTGATGCGCTGATAATCACGGGTGAGGCGCGCGGCCAATTCGCCATCCTTGTAGCTCTGCGGATCCGAGAGCCGGGTTTCGGTCTCCAGCTTTTCCCGCTCCAGCCGCGCCATCTCCGCCTCGATGCGCTGCACNNTCCTGCAGGCGGTTTCTTTCCTTGCTGATGGCCTGACGCGCCTCGGCCTCCTGGCGTTTCTGCTCCTTGCTCTTGCGCGCCGGCGTGGCTAAATCCGCGGCGGAAATCTCCATTTTATTTTCCTGGACGGTTTGCGCAAGCTCAGCCTCACGTTTGGCAAGATAGTCGGAATAATTCCCTTCAAACAGCCGCAGCCCGCCCTCCTTGAGTTCGATCACCCGGGTCACCAGCTTGTCGAGAAAATAACGGTCGTGGGCGATGAGCAGCAGGGTGCCGTCATACTCGCGCAGCGCCTCCTCCAGCGCCTCCTTGGCGGTGATGTCGAGGTGGTTGGTGGGCTCATCCATGATGAGAAAATTGACCGGCGAGAGCAGGATTTTCGCCAGCGACACCCGCGCTTTTTCACCGCCGGAGAGCACCGAGATGGGCTTGAAGACATCTTCGCCATGAAACTGGAACAGGCCGAGGACATCGCGGATACGCGGTATCAGGATTTGAGCCGTGGTCGAAGCCACTTCGTTGAAGACGGTTGCGTTGAGATCGAGGGCATCGACCTGGTGCTGGGCGTAATAGCCGATGGTGGTGCGCTCCGCGGTTTTGAGGAGGCCTTGCTGCGGGATCAACTCCCTGGAGATGAGACGCGTCAGCGTGGTCTTGCCGGCGCCGTTGACGCCGACCAGGGCGATTTTCTCGCCGCGGTAGATGTCGAGGTTGAGCGCCTTGAGCACCCACTCCTGCTGATAGCGAAACCACAAATCCTCGATGTGAAGTACGTCTTTATAGCTGCTGGCCGCCACCTGAAGGCGGAAATGAAACCTGGGCGGCGGGGGCGGCGGCAGCTCCACTTCCTGCATCTTTTCCAGCATCTTGATGCGGCTCTGCACCTGGGCGGCCTTGGTGGCCTTGTAGCGGAAGCGGTCGATGAATTTTTGCTGTTTTTCGCGCTCCTCGCGCAGCGCCTCCCACTGCTTGATGAGGAGTTCTTCGTTTAACGCTTTCTGTTTTTCGAAAAAGTGATAATTGCCCGGATAATGGGTGAGTTTGCCGCGATCCAGGTCAGAAATTTCCTGCGCCAGGCGGTCGATGAAAAAGCGGTCGTGGGAGACCAGCACCATGCTGCCCGGAAACGAAAGCAGGTACTCTTCCAGCCATTCCAGCGAAGGCAAATCGAGGTGGTTGGTGGGTTCGTCGAG
>DCUM01000026.1:1726-4348 GCA_002327255.1 bacterium UBA2214
CGCGCATGCGCCAGCCGCCGGAGAACTCGCCGAGCGGCCGCTGGTAGTCGGTTTCCTTGAATCCAAGTCCGGTGAGGATGGCTTTGGCCTGCGCTTCCACGGTGTAGCCGCCGAGGGCATCGTAGCGGGACTCGAGCGCGCCCAGTTTTTCCAGGAGCCCGGCGTCATCGCGGGTGTGGGTTTCCAGTTCCTGATGCAGGCGGGCGATCTGCTCCTCGATCTCGAGAATTTCCCCCTGGCCTTCGAGCACGCTGGCGAGTATGGGACCTGAGCCGATGGCAATTTCTTCCTGCGGCAGGTAGCCGATGCGATACGCTTTCGGCTTGAGGATGACACCCTCCAGGGCGGTGAGACTGCCCTGGATGATGCGCAGCAGCGTGGTCTTGCCGGCGCCGTTGGGACCGATGAGGGCGACGCGCTTGCCGGGATTGATGACCCAGTTGACCTGCTTCAGCAGAGGCCGTTCGCCGATGTAATAGGTTAAATGGCGTATTTGCAGCATGGTTTTCTATTGGGATGGATGATTTTTAGGTTAAAAATAGGCATAAATTTGCTGGGAAAAAACAGTTTTCTTTGCAGCCGCATTGAAGCGACCGCCGTTGCTGCAGGCTGTTGCAGCGCTTCGGCGGGTGTTCACTGACAGATGTGCGACGGTTATGGGGCTGTTGCGTTAAACTTGTACGGGAGCCGTTACAAGCCTGGCGGCGGATGCGCCGCAATCGCTGCCAGCGGGGGTGGTGCCGGGGGATTGCGGAAACAGCGAAAGGCATAGCCGGGCTCTTGAAGCTTCCCGTTCGTCGCGTCGGCGGCGTATTGAGAGGGGAGTGCCTTTGGGATCATACGGTGTTGCCGGAAAGCCTACAGGCCGAATTTTTTGGCGTACTTTTCATATTGCCGCTGCAACGTCGCCCGGCTGCGTTCGCAGCCATGGGCCGGCAGGAAGCGCGAGCACCCGGTCTCCAGCAGTTTTCTCCAGCTCGCAATCATTTGCGGGACATCGGCCGCAAAGGGCGGAAAGGTCGATCCCGGAAAGACGCCGAACAGGGTATCGCCGGTCAGGGCGATGGATTCATCGACGATGATGCTGAGGGACCCCGGGGTGTGTCCCGGCGTGTGCAGCAGACAGGCGGTAATGCCCAGAGCCTGCAAATCGAGACGCGCTTTTGCGGCGATGTCGCAGGCGGCCGGCGTATAGCGGCAGAATCGCTGCAGCAGCGCTTGGCTGAGGAAAGCATCGGTCATGAAACGGGTGAGCGGCGTCGAGCCCTGGATCACAGGATTGGCGCCGCGACGCAGATACTCCGTCTCGCTTTCGTGGATGATCAGTTGGGTTGCGAAGGCGGTCTTGATGCGGGCGGCGTTTCCGGCGTGGTCAAAATGGCTGTGGGTGAGGATGAGGGCGCGCAGCGATTGCGGCGTCACGCCGAGTCGCCGCAGGCGGTTATATAGGGCGTCAAAGCGGTTGTCGTGGCCGCTGTCGACCAGACAGTGCCTCTCCTCCTGCGCGATCAAAAAGACATTGCAGCGGCCGCCGAGTATCTGCGTGACGGTCAGGCCGCTGCGCGTGGTCCAGGTTTTCATAGCGCCTCGCAGTTCCATTCGCTCTGAATTTTACAAGAATTCANNAGGAGAATGTCAAGGCCTGTTTTTCGCCGACCGGGGTTGGCGTGTGGACGCCCCGGCTCTGCGATGGCAAAAACACTCATTCCGGCAGACGCCTGGAATCGATTCTTGCCGCGCACAAAAACCGGCGGGGCGCATCGCGGACTTTCGCTTCGCAACGTCTCAAAATTCATACTCCAATCCGATGATCGGCAGCGCGCTGTATTGATAGATCACGTCCACTTTTTTCTTCGCCTCGTTCCAGAACCAGGCGGCGATGTTTTTGCGGTTGTAGAGATTCCACACGCTCAGATAAGCGACCAGATTCGAACCGGAAAAGGTGAGACGCCTGTCGACGCGCAGATTCAGGGAATGGTACGCCGGGTATCTGAACCCGTTGATCCGCCCTGCATCCAGCACCGTCCTGCCTGCGGCTGCGGAGGCTTTAGCATCCACCGGCGTGTAGGGCGCGCCGCCCGCATAAATCCAGCGCGCGCTCACTTCCATGGCATGGGCCGGCTTGTAGCCCCCTTGCAGTGAAAGCAGGAAGCGATTGTCATAGACGCGATCCCGCCAACGCTGCTCCCCATCGCGAAAGCGGGTGCGGAAATAGCTGGCGCTGACCAGCCCATAGAAATTTTGCGCCAGTTTTTTCTGCACCATGGCTTCCACACCGCGGCTGCGGGCCTCGCCTGTGCTGATCATATCCTGATGCGCCGCGAAAAAGCCATTGCCATAAAAGAGTTCATCAACGACAAACAGGGATGGCTGTCCCGGATCGATGGGGAAGCGGTCGTATTTTTTCTCATACCATTCCAGTGTAAAACGGGTGTTTTCCGTCAGCAGGCGTTCCAGTCCGAGGAGGGTGTGGATGGCGCGTGGATCCTGCAGGCGGCGGTTCCCGGGCGCCTGGGCCAGCAACAGCACCGGCAGATTCTGGTGGTACAAGCCCGCTGCAGCACTGATCCTGGTCAAAGGATCGATCTGCCAGGCCAGCGACGCCCGCGGCGACCAGGTCTG
>DCUM01000099.1 GCA_002327255.1 bacterium UBA2214
CATCTATTTTTGATGCCCCGGCATTTTAAACGAACCGGGGCATTTTTTTGTTATCGAAAATGTGCGGCAAAGGATGCACGCGGAACCGGGCCATTTCTTTGCCCGCTGCTGGCCATGAACAAGGCCGCCCCCCAATACTTTGGTACGAGGCTCAGCATTTCCATGATTTGTACGATGGACACAGCTGATTTGCGTCGGACAGATCCTGCTGTGACAGAATGTCAGGATACCATGCAAGGTGAAGCCTGTTTCGACGCAAAAAGCAGATCGAATGGTTCGATCTGTTCCGTCACTCCTTAAAGGCGGGATTTGCATGCAATCATTGTCGTTTGTTTGTTCTCACACCATCGGGCATGCCATGGCGCTGATGTTGACCTGTTCTTTATTTGCGGCGCGGCCGTGCTCGCCGCTGTGGGCGCTGGAAAAGATCGATTCTGCCGGGCATTGTGTTCAACCAGCTTCCGGCGTGCTTTATTGGACGGAGGATGAAGCACCGGATGGGCGCGCCCTTGATGAACGCGATCAACGATCGGACAAAACACATCTCAAAAAATTTAAGTACATGATGCAGCAGAACGGCAGGACTGTGATCAAATCGAGGCGCACCTCCTGGGGCGATGAAGCGGCCAAACGCCGGCATTTTCCCTTTGATCTCAAACGGTTCAATCCCGGCTTTCTTGAAGCACTTGTCCTGAAGCTGACCAATGAAGAGCGGGCTAACCAGGGGTTGCCGCCGTGCAGGTATCATCGCACCCTCAATGAATGCGCCAGGCAGCACAGCGAAGAGATGGCCAGACTGGATTATTTCAGCCATGAATCGCCCGTGCCGGAATATCTCTCCCTGCAGAGACGCATCTGCGAGGTCTATCAGATCACCTGCACCGGTTGCAGTGAGAACATCGGCCTGCAAAGCAAAACCGGAGACGCCCTGCTTGCTCAACTGACCTATGAAGAGCTGGCGCGGGAAGTCATGGCATTGTGGATGAATTCTTCGGGTCACCGCAGCGCCATTCTGAATCCGGATCATACACTCCTTGGTGTGGGTTGCGCTCTTGTTGTGGAGGCGGGCACGGCGCATTTCTATTATACCCAGGATTTTGTGCGGGAATAGTTTTTTTTATGCGATTTTGATTGACAATATTCATTAAATAACCTATACTATTAAAGGGGTGGTTCCAATGGCCAGCCCTTTTTCACTTCCTCCATCTCCCTCAATCCATAGAAATGTTCCGGACTGGACAGGTTCAATCGTCTCTTGTTCTTCATGACCCTATTGACAGGCCGATTCCTGTACGGCCTCATCTGCCTGTTGTTTATTCACCAAAACCTTGTTTTATTCTTGCCTTCAGCGGCATGGAGGAGGTCTTGTGAAACCTCGCAGTGTTGCTTTCTGCCTGCTCTGCTTCCTGATGCTGACCGGATCAGCCTGGGGGCAAATCCCCAGAACGATCAGCTTCCAGGGCGTGCTGGCCGATGCCAATGGCATCGCGTCGACGGATACGGCGCGCGTCCTCACCTTCAAATTATTCGCTTCCGTGGAGGAAACGACTCCCCTGTGGAGTGAGGTGCAGACGATCCGGCTCCATCACGGCGTTTTCAATGTCTATCTGGGTGAGGTACAACCGCTGCAGGACATCCATTTTACCGGAGCCTGCTTTCTCGGCCTCTTTCTGGAAAGCGGTGAAGAGCTTTTGCCGCGGGTGAAATTCACTTCTGTTCCCTATGCCCTGCACGCCGTGTACGCGGACAGCCTGAACCCCGGGGTCGTTGCAGCAAGACATGTGAAAGAGGGCGCCGTGGTACGATCATTGAACGGCCTGACGGATCATGTGACGCTGACCGCGGGTGAAAACGTCCGTGTGGAAAAATTGGAGAACACGCTGATCCTGTCGGCCGCTGCCGGAGCCGGCGGTGATATCACCGCCGTACACGCCGGCGAGGGGCTTTCCGGTGGCGGAGATGCCGGAGATGTCGCCCTGGCCCTGGCGGATAGCGCAGTGACCTCTGCAAAAATTCGCAATCGGGCGGTCACGTCCGGGAAAATCGCCGTGGATGCCATCACCAGTACGTTGATCAAGGACGGCACGATCGCAACGGCGGATCTCGGTTTTGCCCTTCCCTCGGAGCATTCCCTTTCAGCCCTCGATGGGGTCCCAGATCAGGCTGTTTACGTGGATGCGGACGGAAAAGTGGGCATCGGGACCACCATTCCAAAAGAAGAATTGCACGTCTACAGCAGCAGCGGTGACGCCCTGATGCAGATCGAACGTTCCGCGGCGGCCAATGGCTGGGTGGGTGTCGGTTTGCGCGGCGGCAACCAGGCCTGGTATATGTACATTCCGGAAAATTCCGCGGCACTGGTTTGGGGCAGCGGCAGCGGCGCAACGATGACGCTTACCAATTCTGGCTTGTTGGGCGTGGGCACCGGGAACCCGGCGCAGCGGCTGGACGTGGCGGGTACGGCGCAAATGACGGGCTTTAAAATGCCAACCGGCGCGGCGCAGGATTTTGTGCTGACCTCCGATGCGGCGGGCCAGGGAACGTGGAAAGCCATTTCTCCCTTTGGACTCCCATATGCGGGCGTCGCCGCCAGCAGTGACATTCTCTTCTCCATCACCAATCAGGGAAGCGGAGGGGCCGGGTTTTTCAAAGTTTCTCATGCCACCACCTCATTCCCGGCGTTACGGACGCAGCACATGGGCGCCGGGCGAGCCCTTCATGTGTTGAACAGCGGTATGGGCCCCGGAGCCTATTTCGAGATCACGAACCCCGGTTCCTCTGCCATCACCCTTGAAGCGATCAACGATGCGCTCGGGAAGGCGGGTTCCTTCTCCATCGCCAACGCCGGCAACAACAGCGTCGCCCTGGAATGCCGGACGGAAGGCGGGGGCCCGGCTTTTGTGGCCCACCAGGAAGGTCCCACCAGCAATATTGCCCTTTTTCAGAGCGATCACGCCACGGTCTTGACCATCGAAAAAGGGGGAAATATCAAAACCAGGGGGCGCCTCAATTTTCTTGACATTCCGGAGATCTATCTTTCGGGAGCGGCCGGAATTCCCCTGCAGATTGTCAGTCCCGGAGCGGGTGAAGCGGGTGTATTCATCGAAGGCAAGCTGGGCATCGGCGTTCCCAATCCGGGCGAACGGCTGCAGGTTAACGGTCTGATCCAGTCGATGAGCGGCGGGTTCCGTTTTCCGGACGGGACGACGCAGACCACGGCGGCTGCCGGCGGCGGCGATATCACCGCGGTGACGGCGGGCAGCGGCCTGAGCGGCGGCGGCTATGGCGGCGATGTCTCGCTGGCGGTTGCGAACCTGGGCATCACCAGCGCGATGCTGGCCGATGATGCCGTCACCGGCGCCAAGATTGCCGACGGCGCGGTGGGCGGCACGGAGATACTCAACAACGCCATCACCAGCGCCAAGATTGCCAACGGGACAATTCTGCCGGAAGATTTGTCCTTCACGGTTCCGAACGGTTACAGCCTCAACGCCGCGGATGGAACGCCCGCCCAGGCGGTCTATGTGGATAATGACGGCCGGGTGGGCATCGGCACGGCATTCCCCATCGAGGCGTTGCATGTGCAGGGCAATGCTTATGCGTCGGGCAATCTGCGCGGCGCGAACCTGATGGTAACCGGCACTGTTTCGCTGACGGCCGGGACGCCGGTGATCAACACGGGCAGTTCCGGCAGCGACATGACAATAATGGTCAATAATCCGGGATCGGGCAAGGCCAATCTGCAGGTTGAAGGCAATCTGGGATTGGGTGGCGCCGGCTCCGGTAATATTCTGACTGTGCAGCAATTTTCCGCCACCGACCCTATTGCGGATGCATGGACCATCTACAGTTCGATTCGCTGGAAAGAGAATGTCATGCCGTTGCAGAATGCCCTGGAAAGGGTCAGCCAACTGCGTGGCGTTTCCTTCACCTGGAAGGGGGATGGCAAGCAGGATATCGGCCTCATCGCCGAAGAAGTCGGCCAGGTGGTGCCGGAGGTCGTCGCTTATGAGGAGAACGGCATCGATGCCAAGTCCCTTGATTATGCCCGGCTGGTTCCGCTGCTCCTGGAGGCCATCAAGGAACAGCAGGCGCAAATCGACGCGCTGAAAAAGGCGATGTCCCGGTAATGCCGGTGAGCGGTTTCTTGCACTTTGATCTTTCAGTGGGAGTGTGAACATGCGAAATCTATTGCAGGGCTCTGTTCTGGTGACGCTCCTGGCTTTCTGCCTGACTGCACAGGCACAAACGGGTGAGCATGTCAACCGGGGCGCGGTCTCAGCGGGTGCGGGCCTGATGGCGGCCGGCGACAGCAGGGTTTCAGCGCTGCTGGGCCAGTCTGTGACTGGCAGCGCTTCTGCGGGTGGCGAGTATATGCGTCTCGGTTTTTATGCCCAAGCCCGATGGCTGCCGACGCAGGTGCGTAGCGGAACAGCGGGTGCTCCAGCGCGTTTTTTTCTCGCGCAGAATTACCCCAATCCCTTCAACGCCGTGACCGTCATTGATTACACGGTAACGCAGACGGGGCCTGTCCGGTTGAAAATATTCGATGTGCTGGGACGGGAAGTGGCGACGTGCGTCGATGCGGTGTTGACGGCGGGATCCCATCGTTTTCTTTTCGAGGCCGGCCATCTGCCGACGGGCGTTTACTACTATGTCCTGGAATCGGGTGCGGCGGTCGCCAAACGCCGGGGTCTTTTGATCAGGTAGCGCCGCAGAGAGGCAACGGGCAAGTGCGCGATCACGCCAAACAGGGTGCATCCCCGCGGCGATTAAATCCGTAATTTTGTGTAAAAAGGGCTTGTAAAATAGACGGCTTGCTCCGCACATGCTTTAATAAAGAAAAACCCGATGCGCCTGATTACACGGGCGCATCGGGTTTTGCAGTTATTTCCCCAAAGCACTTCTTTTTGAGCACCTTCTTGAAATGGATGCTCCTTTCATTTTTACAGGTGCGTGCGGCTGCCGGTAAGCCCGGCAGCCGGTTTTATTTGAAAATGATAACACCATCAGCCTGCGGTCGGAATCGATGGCCGCAGACGAACTTGCCATGAAACATTCGGGCTGCGATCAGGCGAGGTCGAAACGGTCCAGATTCATGACCTTGTTCCACGCCGCCACGAAATCGCGCACGAATTTTTCTTTATTGTCCGATTGGGCATAGACCTCCGCCAAAGCACGCAACTGTGAGTTGGCGCCGAACACCAGGTCCACCCGGGTCCCGCTCCACTTCAGCTCGCCGCTCTTGCGGTCGCGTCCTTCGTAGGTCTCTCCCGTGGCCGAAACGGGTTTCCACACGGTGTCCATGTCGAGCAGGTTGACGAAAAAGTCGTTGCTGAGAACGCCAACCCGTGAGGTGAAGACGCCATGGGCGGAGCCGCCGCTGTTTGCTCCGAGCACGCGCAGGCCGCCGACGAGAACGGTCATCTCCGGCGCGCTCAGGGTCAGCAGTTGGGCCTTGTCGACCAGCAGATGCTCGGCGCAGATCGTNNCTTGTATCCCGCCGCTTTTGCCGCGGCTTCGACGGCCGCGCAACCGCCCAATACGATGAGATCGGCGAGAGAGACTTTTTTGCTGGTCTTCTGGGCGTTGTTGAAATCTTTATGGATCTCTTCGAGCTTGGCGAGCACTTTGGCCAGCTGTGCCGGCTGGTTCACTTCCCACGCTTTTTGCGGCGTCAGGCGAATGCGCGCGCCATTGGCGCCGCCGCGCTTGTCAGAGCCGCGGAAGGTGGAAGCCGAGGCCCAGGCCGTGGCGACCAGCTGCGGAATCGTGAGGCCCGAAGCCAGAATTTTGGCTTTGAGATCGGCGATGTTCGCCGCATCGATCAGCGCATGATCGACGG
>DCUM01000053.1 GCA_002327255.1 bacterium UBA2214
GGCGAGGCGTTCGGCCACCCCTATGAATTGCCCAATGAGCGCGCCTATACCGAGACCTGCGCGGCCATCGGCAGCATGATGTGGAACTGGCGCATGCTGCTGGCCACGGGCGAAGCGGCCTATGCGGACCTCTTCGAACGCGCGCTCTATAACGGTTTCCTCAGCGGCGTGTCGCTGGATGGTGTTAATTATTTTTACCGCAACCCGTTGACTTCCCTCGGCGACAATGAGCGCCGGCCGTGGTATAACTGCACCTGCTGCCCACCCAATGTGCAGCGCACCATTGCGGCGATCCCCGGCCATCTCTACAGCACCAGCACGGAGGGGGTGTGGCTGCATTTTTATCACAGCAGCACCCTGAAGTGGCATCTGGACGATGGCACGCCGCTGGTGATCCGGCAAGAGGGCGGCTATCCCTGGAGCGGACGTGTGACAATGCAAATCGAACCGGCTGCAGAGAAGGTGTTTGCGCTGATGCTGCGCATTCCCGATTGGGCGGCGCAGGCCAAGGTTATGGTCAATGGCGCCGGCGTCGCGGAAAAGCCGCAGCCGGGACAATACCTCGCCCTGAAACGCCTCTGGCGCAAGGGGGATCGCGTCCGCCTGGAGCTGCCGATGGCGGTGCGGTGGGTGACTTCCAATCCGCGGGCGCGCGAGAACCAGTCCAGCATCGCAGTGATGCGCGGTCCGCTGGTCTATGCGCTGGAAGGCGTGGATCATCCCGGTTTTTCGATTTTCGATGTGCATGTGGCCAGGCCGGAAAAGATGAGGTATGCTGAATCGGTCAGGGCGGAATGGGGGGATGCGGTGGTGCTGACCGCCCGGGCCGCGGTGTACGAGCCGCCGCTGATGCAGGCGCCGTTGTATCAATTCGGTTCCTGGCCGCGGAAAGGACGGAGCGCCGCGATCACATTGATCCCCTATTTCGCCTGGGCCAACCGGGGGGGTTCGGAGATGCAGGTGTGGCTGCCGGTGGATGAGCGGCAGCGGTAGGGCGGCCGCAGGAGCGGCCGGGTTGTCCGCCCATGCAGAGTGTGGGCAAGAGCAGGTGGCGTTGTGCAGGGGCATGGATTGACCGCAGGAGCGGCCGGGTTGTCCGCCCACGCAGAGCGNNTCCCACGGAGACCGTGGGAGGGAGTTGCTGTCATGCAGGGGCCGCAGGGGGCCGTCAATTTCTCGTGGTTTCGATGACCAGATAGATCGTGGCCAGTTGCACGACGATGGTGATCATCTCCTTGGTCATCGCCCACCAGTCCCGCTCCGGTTTCTCGGGCACAAAGATGGTATCGCCGACTTCGACAAGGGTATTGTCGTTGGGCTTGGCCCACTCACCGGTCTTGCTGCGGATCAGACGCACGCGGCTCTTGCGGGCATTCCAGTTGTAACCGCCGGCTTCGTTCAAATAATACTTCATGGTCATGCCCGGCTCGTAGGGGTAGAGCCCCGGGGTGATGACCTGCCCCGATATCTTCACGGTCTGTTCCTGGGCCGGAACATGGATCAGATCGCGATCGCGGAGCAGGATGTCTTGCGAATTGTCTCCCTTCTCGAACAGCGCGACAAAGTCCACACCCATGATGCCGACGCGCTCGCGCGATTTGACTTTAAAATAATCGCGTTCGCTCTCGGTCATATCGGTGACCAGCATCTTTTTCAGCCGCTCGAATTCGGGGTCGAGTATATCTTCCTGGGCGCGGCGCTGCACCACCGCGTTTTTCAGGGAGGCTTCCGGCGTCAATCCGCCCGCCATTTGAATGATTTCGCGCAATCGCGTGATCCCTTCGCGCAGGGCATAGGTACCGGGATACATCACCTCGCCGGTGATGGAGACGTTGTAACCGCGGTGGAATTTTGGCCAGGAGCGCACAAAGACGCGGTCGTCCGCCATCAGGGGATATTGCAGCGCCGCGTCGCGCGCACCGGACGTCGCGGGATCCATCGAAAGGCGGATGCTTTCGGTTCGGCTGCTCTCATCCTTAAAACGCACGACCTCGATCTCGCTGGTATCGGCATCGATGGTAAAGCCCTGCGCCATCTGCAGCAGATCGATGAGCCGGTCGCCCGGCCGGTACTCAAAACGGCCGGGGTTTTTCAATGCGCCGCTGATGGTCAGGAATCCCGCTTCCAGTTCTTCATTGGGAACCTGGATGACATCGCCGTCCAGCACATAAGGATTGGCGCCGAGATCACCGGTCTGATCAAATTTCAATAAATCGACGCTCAGAATATTTCCATTGGCGCGTCTGAGGACGATGTTTCTCTTGGAAGCGGCCGGCACCATCAGCAGCGCTTCCGGCTTGACGCGCGACGTCTGCAGCGAAGTCTCTTCCCGCAGTGGCGTGGTGATGTGGACCTGATCCGATCTGGATTCGACCTTGATGGGCTGGAAGAGCCCGCCGGCGGCCACAATGGCCTCCGAGGCCCTGCTCATGGCGGTGACCTCGACCAGGCCGGGATTCATCACCGCACCGGTGACCGAGATGCGGAAGGAACGCACCCGCAAGAGATGCACGCTCATGTTGCGGCCGATGAATTTCGACGCACACGCCGCGATGATGCGGGCTTTGGCTTCGGTCAGCGCAAGTCCGGAAATGTGGAGAGCGCCGACTTCGGGGATGAGGAGGTGGCCTTCGGGGCTGACCGTGGCTTCGATGATTTTCGTCGAGGCTTCGCCCGGGATGATCTGCAGCACATCCCCCGGTCCCATGATATACGCATCCGGGTCGACCGCCTTTTCTATGGAGATACTGGTCAACGGTGCGCTCATGCTGCGCTGCTGTTCGGCCAGTTTTTGCTGCAAGCCCTGTTCAAGCCGGGCCGGCATCATGCTCTG
>DCUM01000081.1 GCA_002327255.1 bacterium UBA2214
CGACGGGTTCGGCAGCCGCTGCAACGGGTGCTTCCTCGACGACGGGTTCGGCAGCCGCTTTGACAGGTGCCGCTTCCGCCGCTGGTTTGACGGCCTTGGATGCCGGCACCTCTTCCGCCTTTTGGGAATCGCTCTCCTGCTTCCTGGCGCCTTCGCGTTTCTGCATCGCTTCCCTGGCTTCGCGCCGTTTGGCGCGCTGTTCCTGAAGCGCCTGCCATTTACCCAATTCTGCTGCGATCTGCTCTTCATTCATGCCGCGTTTGCGCAGATCCCATTCGTGGAGGATGCCTTCGCGGCGCAGCAGGCTGTTCACGGTATCTGATGGAATGGCGCCAGTGTTCAACCACTGAAACGCTTTGGCGCGGTCGATTAGTATTTCCGCCGGATGGGTGATGGGATTGTAATGTCCGATTTTGTCCAGATACGAGCCATCGCGCGGGGCGCGTGAATCGATGGCGACGATGCGGTAAAAAGGCTGTTTCTTCTTACCAAAACGGCGTAATCTCAACTTGACAGCCAAGATAAATCTCCTTTGTTTAGAATCCACGCGGCAGGCGCATATTTCTGCCGCTTCCTGGTTTCATCGCTTTGACCATTTTTTGAATCATGTTGAATTGATTCAACACTTTATTGACATCCTGAACGCTGCTCCCGCTTCCGAGGGCAATGCGCTTGCGCCGGCTGCCATTGAGAATATTCGGATTGTTTCTCTCCTGGGGCGTCATGGAATTGATGATCGCTTCCACGCGCACCAGTGCGCTTTCATCCACTTGCAGCCCCTTGAAGGCTTTGGCCTGGGCGCCGGGGATCATGGCGAGTATTTCCTGCAAGGGCCCCATGCGCTTGATCTGTTGCAATTGATCGAGAAAATCTTCGAGGGTAAATGCTTGTCGGCGCAGCTTTTTTTCCAGCCGCACCGCGTTTTCCAAATCAACCGCTTCCTGTGCTTTTTCGACCAGCGAAACCACATCGCCCATGCCAAGTATCCGCGAGGCCATGCGGTCGGGATGAAAGGCTTCCAGCTGGTCGAGTTTCTCACCCACGCTGACGAATTTGATCGGTTTGCCGGTGACGGCGCGAATGGAGAGCGCAGCGCCACCGCGGGCATCACCGTCCATTTTGGTCAGCACGACACCCGTGAAATCGAGTTGCAGCAGAAAGGCCTGGGCGGTCGTGACCACATCCTGGCCCGTCATGCTGTCAGCGACGAAAAGGATTTCACCGGGTTGCGTGGCCGCTTTAATGCGCGCCACCTCGTCCATCATCGCGGCGTCGATGTGCAATCGGCCGGCCGTATCGATGATCGCGGTGTCGAGCATGTTCTTGCGGGCATGATCCGCAGCGTTTTTGGCGATCTGCACCGCATCGCGGCTCTCTTCGCTGTAGACCGGCATGTTCAGGCTGGCGCCGAGCACCTTGAGCTGCTCGATGGCGGCCGGCCGGTAGATATCGGCGGCTACCAGCAGGGGCGTCCGTCCTTTTTTACGCAGCAGCCGCGCCAGTTTGCCGGCCAGTGTCGTCTTGCCCGAGCCCTGCAGTCCAACCAGCAAGATCACATTCGGCAGGGCATGGCCGAAAATCAGGGGTTCTTCCTTCTCACCCAGAAGCCGGGTCAATTCATCATGGATGATCTTGACCACCAGTTGGCCCGGGGTGATGCTGCGCATGACCTCCTGGCCCAGGGCTTTCTGCTCGACGTCGGCGATGAACTGCCTGGCGACTTTATAGTTGACATCGGCTTCGAGAAGAACGCGGCGTATTTCCCGCATGCTCTCGGAAATATTCTTTTCGCTCAGCCTGCCCTGCCCGCGCAGCTTGTGCAGGACGGTTTCGAGCTTGTCGGAGAGTTCCTGAAACATAGACCCCGGCCAAAAATGACATATCTGATTAAATTACTAATAAATTTGCACTATTGCAAGATTTTTTTACTGGAAAAGTTTGACGATCTCATCCTGCTCTTGTGGATGCAGGCGGCGTACACCCTCGGCGTTTTGTAGCAGCGGTACGCTGCTGGCCGCGGTGAAAACACCGATATCCGCAGCCATAATGCCGGCCGCCGCAAAGTCGCTCAGCAGAAGGGATGCCTCCCTGGCGTCCACGGCAATGAGCAGACTGCCGGAGGCGAGGCAACCGAGCGGATCGAGCCCGAAATGATCGCAGAGCAGCTTTCCTTCCGGCAGGATCGGAATATGCGCTTCCTGCACCACCACGCCGAGATCGGCTGCGCGGCTGATTTCAACGATCGCGGTACGGATGCCGCCCTCGGTGGGGTCGTGCAGGCCGTGAATCATGCGATGCTGTTTTACCACTTCGAAGAGGGGACGCACGCTGATGCCGGGATCATGGATGAGATTTTTGCAGCGTTCGACGAATTCCTCGCTGTAATGGAGGTACAGTTCATCGGCTTTTGTGCGCGCGATGAGTGCCGCGCCTTCCACCGGCGCCTCGCGCGCCAACACGAGGCGGTCGCCGGCTTCTATGGCATGCTTGTCGATGAGTTCCTCTTTGGCGACCTCACCCAGCATGTGCCCGACGATGAGGGGCCGCTCCAGCCCCATGGTCACTTCCGTGTGTCCGCCGCAGTAAGCGATCCCTTCCGCCTGACAGGTGGTGTGGATTTGCGCGAACAGGGACTCGACCAGTTCGGGGGTGGTGGTTTTTTCCGGCAGCAGCAGCGTCACCAGGAACCAGCGCGGCCGGCCGCCGAGGCAATAGATGTCATTGGCGTTGATATGCACGGCATAATAGCCGGCATCCGCCGTCGTGAAGGTGATGGGATCGCTGGTGACGAGCAGGATGCGTTCACCCATGTCAATGGCCGTGGCATCCTCGCCGAGGCGCGCGCCCAATATCGTGCGCGGGTCCGAATTCGTATAGCGCTGCAACAGATCCCGCAGCGCCTCGTGCGGCAGTTTGCCCGGAAAATATTTCTGCCAGGTGATGGACATGGTATTGTGCCGTTTCAAAAATGGCAGGCCGATACGCGACCGGTTAGGTGCCGTGCAATCGCCTGTCGCGGCTGTGGTGGCTGTTATCTGTCGCCGCACTTAACAGCAGCCCGGCGGACTGTTTGGCATCGCACCACGGATGATACCCGAATGATCAGAGAAAGAGCCGGGTGAGGGTGCAGTGCCTCATCCACACAGCACCGAGCCGCCGTTGACGTTCATGATCTCCCCCGTCATATAGGTCGCTCCGGCGGAGGCGAGAAAGAGGATCGGCCAGGCGATCTCCTCCGGTTGTCCGGCGCGCTTGAGCGGAATCGTCCGCATGATGGTCTCCTGTTCCGCCAACAGGGCTTCCGCCGACATCTCGGTGTGCACCCATCCCGGTGCGACGCAATTGACGAGAATATTGTGCGGCGCCAGTTCCACCGCATGGGACTTGGTCAGGCTGATGACGGCGCCCTTGCTGGCGGCGTAGGGGGAATATTGCGGCTCGCCGCGCTGTCCGGCGGTGGACGCGATATTGATGATCCGACCTCCCCCCTGCCGGATCATGTACGGCACCACCGCTTCGGTGCAGTGCATGACGCCGTCCACATTGATGGCCAGCGTGCGCTTATAGACATCGTAGGGCAGTTTTTCGATCGGCGCATGCAGCCAGACACCGGCGTTGTTCACCAGCACATCGATGCTGCCGTAGGTCTCGAAAACCGTGCGCATCATCTGCTCCACCGCCTGACGGTCGCTGATGTCACAGCAGTACGTCATGCCGCTGCCGCCTGTAGCCACTATCTCATCCAATACCTGCTGCGCCGCCTGGGGATGCGCATTGAAATTGATCACCACTTTGGCTTCATGGCAGGAGAACAACAATGCCGCAGCCCGGCCGATGCCACGCGAACCGCCTGTAATGACCACGACTTTTTCTTCTACGCCCAGCATAACGTGTGCTTATCCTCGCATTATAATTCCATACACGGATCCCGCGTTAACGCCCGAACGCCACGATAACGTTCTCAACTCCCGGCAAGCGGATTCAAGAGGCAAACCGAACCAGGGAGCACAGGCGATTTCTGTGCTGACGCTCGAATGCCTCGCTAGCACGAACCCTCGCCGGGTTTGCGGCTTCTGCCGGAAGCACAGACGCGGTGTCCGTACTCTGACCTGTTATAATAGAAATAAAAATAGAGTATTATAGTTAAAAAGTCAACATAAAAAGGAAAAAATCATCTGCACCGCACCGATAAAAAGAGTATTGATTTTATGAGCCCGCTTTTGTAACTTGCTGTAATCTTTGGTCGATCCCAAGCGGATCCGGCCGATGCCGCTCAATAACCCATAACTTTTCAGGATCAGCTTATCATCTTGT
>DCUM01000170.1 GCA_002327255.1 bacterium UBA2214
TGGGCGACGCGCGGATGTTCGTCCGTGCCCTGGTGGATGGACGAACGGCATCCCCCTCCGATGTCATTCTCGTCAACGGCGATTTTCGCGGCACGCATGCCTTTCAATTCGCGGCGAACGCCGGCGGCGGGCAGCATACCGTGACCATCCAGTACAGGGTGGACAGCGGCGGCACGGCACAATTCGGCGACCGCACGCTTTGGGTCGCGACCGCGCCTGGTCACATCTTCACCATCGCCGCGCCCAGTGGCCCGGACGTCTCCACCACCAGCACCAGTTTTCAGGATATTACCCATATGGCCATGAGCGTCGATCTGGCACAAGCGGGGGATTTTTTCATCACCTTTAACGCCGAAGCCGAAATCACGCCGGGTAAACGAATGTTTCTGCGGGCGCTGGTCGACGGCCAGGCCGCCCGGCCATCGGATGTGGTCTTTTGTGCCAGTCCCTTTTACGGAACACGCTCCTTCACCTTCAGTGCGCCCGGCCTGGCCGCGGGTTCGCACACGGTGGTGATGCAGTGGCGCGTGGATGGCGACGCCACCGGCTATCTCGGCGACCGCACGCTGACCGTGGGACGCATGGAGCAGGCGGCCCAGGCCGCTGGCGCGGCTACCATCGTTTCGGTGAGCGCGGCGAGCGGACCCTCCGTGGAGACCAGCAGCAGTGCCTACAGTGATATTCCCGGATTGAGCGCCACGGTGACGCTTCCGGACAACAGCAACCTGGTCGTCTCCGTCTGCGGTGAGGCCTATACCTCCAGCGGCAAAAGAATGTTTGTGCGGGCGTCGATCGACGGACAGCTGCTCGCGCCGAGCAATGTGGTCCTGAACGCCACGGGCTTTGATGGCGTGTACAGTTTCCACTTCATGAGCAGCCAAATTCCGGGTGGTTCCCACCAGATCGCAATGCAATGGATGGTGGATGGCGGCGGCACGGCCTTTCTCGGCGATCGTAATATGACCATTATCGCCTATGGCGCGCCCTGCCCCGACCTGAACACCGGCATCACGGCCATCGTACCCGCCAGTGGTGATCGCAACCTCCTGGTCGTTTGCTGGGACCCGCACCGGCCTGATCATGCGGCGCCTGCGCTGTCAAGTGTGGAAAATCTGATCTTCGCTTCCGCAAGCAGCGTGCGCGACTATTATATCGTCAATTCACACAACCGGCTGCACCTCAACAATGCCGGCGTCAAAGGGTGGTACGATGCGGCCAAATCGGCGGATTATTACTGGGGGCCTGAAGATACCAACGACAGCAACGGCGATGGCTGGATACATCCGCATGTGGAGAAATGGGCGGAAGCCGTAAAAAAAGCCGATGCAACCTTCAATTTTGCCGCCTATGATGCGGACGGCGATCAGTATCTCGATCCCGATGAATTGGTCGTTCTGATGATCATCCCGCAAAATTCACCCTTCGGCACCGTGCGCTCCCTGGTCAGCCAGGAATACCCCGTTTCAAAACCCTTTGTGGCGGATGGCATCACCATCCCCATCATCACCGAAGCGTATATCGGCGCACCGTTGAGCCTCAGCACCGTGGCCCATGAATTGGCCCACAGTCTCTTCAATCTGCCGGATATGTATTTCAATTTTTTCATGCCCTATGCCGCCGGCATGTACTCGCTCATGGACGCCAGCTATTGCGACAGCCATCTCGATCCTTTTCACAAAATCCGCCTCGGTTGGGTGCAACCCGCCATTGTGCGTAAGAGCGGCACCATCCCCATCGATGCCATAGAACAATCCCATGTGGCGTATATCCTCCACGATCCCGCGCGTGGCAATCAGGAATATTTTATCATTGAAAACCGCCAGCCCGGTCTGGCCTACGACAGCGATCTGCCCGATGCCGGTCTGGCGATCTGGCATGTCATGGAAGAGGCCCATGTCTACGAGAATCTTGCGGCGCCGGCAGGCGTCAGCGCCGCCAACTGGGCGACGATCGGCGCCGGGGATTGGGGGCGCCGTGCCATCCGCATGATTCGTCCGGTCTATGGGCCTCCCTTTGACAACCGATTTGCCCTGTGGGACGGCGCGGATGCGCTGACCGGCTATGATCTGCTCTCGACAGATGCCAATCCCAATCATGCAACGCTGAAATGGGCCGACGGCACGCCCAGCGGATTCAGCATCCGCGAGATATCCGCTTCCGGGACCCACATGACGGCGCTGATCGAGGTGCCGGGAAGTCCGCTGCAGGTAGAGCAGCGCGAGGCCGCCACACGGCAGCACCAGCTGGCGCAGAATTTCCCCAATCCCTTCAACAGCGCCACCGCCATCCGCTACAGCATCGCGCGGCCGGCACGGGTTGAGGTACAAATATTCAATCTTGCGGGACAAAAAGTGCGGATGTTGTCGGATCGTCAGGAGCAGCCG
This sequence comes from bacterium UBA2214, assembly GCA_002327255.1. Classification (GTDB taxonomy): domain Bacteria; phylum Zhuqueibacterota; class Zhuqueibacteria; order Residuimicrobiales; family Residuimicrobiaceae; genus UBA2214. The sequence goes on from DCUM01000170.1 coordinate 2,385, forward strand.
GGCGAAAAGACGATTTGGTGGGATGGCAGAAATGATCGCGGCGATCCCGCCGCAAGCGGCGTCTATATCTGCCGCTGCCAGAGCGAAGAGTGGATGCAGACGAAAAAGATGATTCTGGTGCGATAAGGGGCACCGGGCAGAACCCTTGCGATTTGCAGCACAGGCGGGGTTATCGATTCAATGCAACAGCAAGCCGCCCGGGCCGGAGGGGGTGGTCCGGGCGGCCCGGTAATATCCGTTGGCGGTCTGGATGCGCGGGGGCGCATTCAGGCGTACGGTGCGCCAAAGCGCACCCGGCGTGATAACTGACCATCATACCGCTGAGGTTTTCGTCCAGGGGCGGCAGACGGGCGTGCCATTGCGCCGTGGTGCATAACAGGGAACACCGGGGTGCACCCGGCGTGAAAACTGACCACCATACCGCTGAGGTTTTCGTCCAGGGGCTGCGGACAGGCGTCGTGCCGCCGCGACGGGTTGGCGGCAGGCGGCGCCAGGATGTACTTCAGGAGCCGCCGCGGCGCGCCCTGCCATGGGCCTCAAACGGTAATCTTNNCGCTCCAGCAAATCCGTCGCGATGACGCGCATGGCCTCATCGCGCAGCAGCAGCCGCGCCGTGACGCGGCGGCCGCGCGGCTCATAGAGCCGGACGATCCACGCCGGTTCATCCTCCGCCTTTTTCAGGACTTCGAGGATGACCTCATCGCCGGACAAGGCGCACGGAAAGCGCACCTCGCCGGCGCGCTCCACAAACACGGCGGGCGGCTGATTCAGCTGCAGGGCCTCGGCATAGACCTCCGAGTCTTCGAGGGCGCCGCGGTGCGGCAGCAAACTGAAAGTGGTCTCGTGCTCACCGCGATCCGCTTCCGGATCGGGACTGGAGGGCGCGCGCAGCAGGTTGAGATCGATGCTGCACTCCAGTATCTTGTGGCCGTATTTGCCATTATTCAGCAGCGCCACGCCATAGGATGGCTCGGAGAGATCCACAAACCGGTGTCCCACGGTCTCGAATCGCGCCATGTCCCAGCTGGTGTTGCGGTGCGTCGGCCGTTTGACGGTGCCATATTGGATCTCGTAGCCCGCTTCCAGGGCGTTGACATCGACATCAAAGGAGACGCGCAGCATGCGATGGCGTTCGCGCCAGTCGATGCGCGTGACAAAATCGAGGCGTTTGCTGTTGCAGGGGAGATAAACGCGCTGCCCAATGCGGGAGTGTCCGATGGAAAAATCGATCTGAAGAATCCGCGCGACCGCACCATCGCCGCGCCATGACCAGCCCGTGCACTGCGCCGTCTGCAGCAGCTGGTTCTCGTAATAGATGTCGACATCCCAGGCATCCCAGTTGGCGGGCCGGTCTTCATAGAGGGAAAAGAGATTGCCAAGCTGCCCCGGCAGCATGACTTCGCGTCCGGCTTCCTTGTCATAAATCCGCGTGATGACGCCGGCGGCATTGAACTCGTAACGGATCAGCTCATTTTCCAGAACCGGCGTTGGCGGGAAGGTCGCCCTGGGGGCCATGGTCGGCGTTCCGCGTTGCAGCACCACAGCGCCCAGCGGTGGAATTTGCACCAGCGCGGCGGTTTGTCCTTCACTAACCTGCACCGCCACCTGCTTGCCCTCTTCATCCAGCACCGCGTGTCCCGCCCAGGAATCCGGCAGCGTCACCGGCCGGCAAAAAGGCACGGAGAGGGTATTGATGAGTGTGACGGCGTCCTGCCGCTGCGGCAGCAGCGTCTCCCCCGCCGCGGCGGTCAAAGCCACCAGGGCGGTTTTTATCTCATCATACTCTTGCCGTGCGGTGTCGTAGACCAGCTTGATGCTGGAGCCCGGCAAGATATCGTGGAACTGGTTGAGGAGGACTTTTTTCCACAGGGCATCGAGCTGCGCCTGGGGATAGTGCGGCCACGGCAGCAGGCAGTAGAGCGCCTCCACTTCGCGGAGTTTTTTCTCGCACCAGCGGTTCATTTTTTTGACAGAGGCCTGCGTTGTCAGCGTGCCGCGATGGAGTTCGAGATAGAGTTCGCCGTTCCAGCGCTTGAGCAGATGCGCTTTTTCTCCGAGGCGGTCGAGCATCTCCTGGGCGGGCTGAAAACGGACGCGCGGACTCTCTTCGAGGTCCTGTTGGCGCAGGCCAGATTCGATGAACTCTGCGGTCGGACCGCCGCCGCCGTCGCCGATGCCGAAGAGGACGAGAAATTCGTCGAGGCGGTCACGCTCCTCAAAATTTTCCTGCGCGTGATGCAGGCCGGCCGGATTCAGTTCGCTGTTGTAGGAATCCTCCGGCGGGAAATGGGCGATGATTTCGCTGCCGTCGATGCCGCGCCAGATGAAACTGTGATGGGGGAAGCGATTGAACTGGTTCCAGGAAATCTTTTGCGTCACCATATAGTCGATGCCGCTCTTGCGCAGAATCTGCGGCAGCGCGGCGCTGTAGCCAAAGACGTCGGGGAGCCAGAGGTTGCGCACCTCGACGCCGAATTCCTCTTTGAAAAAGCGTTTGCCATGGAGAATCTGGCGCACCAGCGACTCGCCGCCGCTGAGATTGCAGTCGGCTTCCACCCACATGCCGCCCTGAATCTCCCAGCGTCCTGCGGCCACCTGACAACGGATTTTTTCATAGAGGGCGGGATAGTGTTGTTTGACAAAGGCGTAATGCTGCGCCTGGGAGGCGCCAAAGATATAGTCCGGATAGCGCGCGATGAGATCGAGTTGCGCCGCAAAGGTGCGGGCGCATTTGCGCACGCTTTCGCTCACCGGCCAGAGCCAGCCGGTGTCGATGTGCGCATGCCCCACCGCGCTGGCGACGGGTGCGGAGGCATTGCTCTTTTTTAACAATTCCGCTTGCAGAACCTCGCGGGCCTCGGCCACCCGGGCCGGCTCGCGGTCGAAATGATCGGCGGCCAGCATCAGCGCCCGCAGCAGGCGGCTGCGGCGAACGCTCTTTTCCGGCAGCACTTTCATCTGGGCGTGGAGCAGGGCGGCATCGAGATAGAGTTGCCATATTTCATCATGAAAAACCGCCAGCACCAGTTCCTGCACCACCGCTGCAAAATAGCCATGCCCTTTCGGATCGTCAGGTTCGGGGTCGCGGAGTCGTTGGAGACCAAATATTTGGGATGCGGTCGCTTCCGCATAAAAATCGACCGTTTCACCGCCACAAGCGGGATTGGCGATCCCGATGCGGTCACGGCGGAATTCGGGCTGCCAGAGTGAATGCCAGCTCGTGGCGTGCAGCGGGACACCTTCCGGGGAAAAAATCAACCCCTCGCCGCCAAAATTGAGGCGGGCGACGACGTGGCGGCCCTGCCAGGCCTGCGGGACAACCCCCCGGACACGAAACCAGGCGACTTGCCACGGCTCGCCCCAGACCTCGCCGGCCGCGATGGGGCGATAGGAAACCTGCAGACGTCTTTCGAAAGAAAGCGGCGGGTCGCAGAGGGCCACTTCAGCCTGCAGCGGCGCCTCTTCGCCATAAACCGCCGCCTTGAGGCGATCGACGAACTGCCCGGTACGGGTCTCGTAGAGCTGGCGTTCGCGGTCCTGCATGGATCAGCGCACTCCCTGCGGTTGCGCCGGCGGCTGATTGGCCTGCGGGGCCCGGTTCATCGCCTGCGCTTTTTCGGCATTCATGGTTTCCGCCACCTGGAGCAGCATTTTTTGGTTCCAAACCGGCTTGTATTTATCGCGCAGTTCCTTGATCACCGCCTGCTGCTGCTCCTGATTTTTCAGGCTGCTCACCCTGCCGCGCAGCGTTGATTGCAGTTCTTCGTACGGCCGGTTTTTGTACTCCACCTTGTGCGCCTCATAAAAAGCCCTGACATCGGCCTCTTCGACCTTGACGGCACGGGTGACCAGACGCTCACGCGCTTTCTGACCGAGGAGCTGATCGCGCGTGTAGGCAAAATCCTTCCTGAACTGATCGGTTTGATCCAGCTTGCGATGGATGGCATCCCGTTCCATCATGTCGGGCACCGAAACTTTGTAGATAAAATCGGCAACATCTTCGTAGCGGCGCAGCTGATAGGCGTTGCCGCGCAGGGTCTTGTTGATCTTTTCCAGCGTTTCCGCGACGCTCCATTGCCCGCCGTCATAGGCCATGATCGGCTTCTGCAGCATATCCGCTGCGATCAATGTATAATCCACCCGGCTGGCACCGGAACCCGCCTGCAGAGCCGGCAGGAGTTTTTCAACCAGTGCAGCGTCAATTTTCAGGTTGAATTTGATGGGCAGCTCGTTGATATAGTTTTCGATAAAGACGCTTTGCTTCTGCGTGGTGACACCGCTCTGAATGTCTTTCAGCGCCTCTTCGTACGGCGGCTGCCACCGGTCGCGCACTTCGTCGATGCGGATGATGTGATAGCCGTAATTGGTGTGCGTCGGTTTGGAAAAGTTGCCAACGGGGGTGTTACGGACAGCTTCGGCAAAATGGGGCGCCATCTGCATCCAGTTCAAAAAGTTGGGCATCTGGCCGCCGTGTTCCCGGGTGTTGGGATCCATGGTGTATTTTTCCACCAATGCCGTAAAGCCGGCGCCGTTTTGCAGCGCCTGATGAATCGAATCTGCCAGAGACTGCGATTTCACCAGTATGTGCGATACCTTGTATTCCTTTTTGCCATGCTCATAAGCGGCCTGCAATTCCTCTTCGGTCGGAGTAAAACTGGCGGGCACAACGGCCTTGAAGAGGGGTCCGCCGTTGCGCGTCAGCATACGGCGTTTTTCCTGTTTGAGTTGAGCGGCTATGGTGCTGTCTTGATCCAGTTTGAGGGCATGGGCTTCAGCCTGAAAGAGCAGGTTTTCCAGCTGATTTTTATCGATGAACTGTTTGATGAGTTCGGTGGTGATGGCCGGATGCTGGGAATATTCCCGGGCCATTTTATAGCGGCGAATGAAGGGTTCCTGCTCCAGCGTCTGATTCTTCACCTTGACCAGCCACGTGCCCTTGTCTTCGCCACAGGCCAGCAGCACAACCACAACGGCGAGCACCAGCCAGACATATCGTTTCAACATATTCGTCTCCCTCTTTCGAGTGACCCTGCGAACCTGATTCATTTAAAAACCGCCGGGCGCGCAAAAAGTCATCGGGGTTAATCCGGTGACGTTAAATAATCTTTCATGCCCGCTTGATCTTCCCGGTTTCACCAGCGAGGCTCACAGCCCATTTTTTATTATTCCTCTTGCGGCGTATCCGGCGGTAGATGACCCAGGTTACTGATTTGAATTTGAATTTACACAATTTTCCGGGCAAAAACAATCAAAACAAAGGGTCCATCAGTTACCATAAGAAACAAACAGTTCCCCCGTGTGTGCCGAAAA
>DCUM01000067.1:0-5457 GCA_002327255.1 bacterium UBA2214
GATTGAGGAACCATGCATCTGAGCGCTCTTCCTGGTGCCGTAAGCCTCGAAATTGGTTCATGTTGAAACACTTTTGCTGGTCTGAAACAAACCAGCATGGCGCAAACTCGCACATTGCTGCGCTTATCACCAGGGATGTACGATGCTCCGGGGAGAACATGACGGACACTATGACAAACAAGTATCGGAAGATTCGCGTTCTGCATATCATCACCAGATTGATTCCGGGTGGTGCTGATGAAAATACCATCCAGACGGTCGTCGGTCTGGACAAATCCCGGTTCAATGTGGATCTGGTTGCAGGCGGCCAGTCGGATACAACCATGATATCCCGTGCCGCAGGATGCCGGGTCATCCTCATGCCGGATTTAATACGGGAACCGGCCCTTTTTCGCGATTTGAAAACGTTTTGGCAGCTGACGCGACTGATCCGCAAAGAGCATTACCATATCGTCCATACGCATACCGCCAAGGCAGGCATTTTGGGCCGCCTCGCTGCGGTCCTGGCGAGAACGCCGGTCATTGTGCATACGCTTCATGGGGTCACTTTCCATCGCACCCTGTCGGCCGGCACAGCCAGGCTCTATCGTATACTGGAACGGCTGGCGGCGCGTGTGACGCATAAACTGGTCACCGTCGGCGATCATTTGCGCGAGATTTATCTCGCGGCAGGCATTGGCGAAGAAAAACAGTATATCACCATTCGCAGCGGTTTTGAGCTGGCGCGCTTCAAATTGAGTGAAGCCGAGATCGCCCTGCGGCGCAGGAAAATACGACGCGAAATGGGTTTGCCCGAATCCGCGTGCGTCATCGGCTCCGCATCACGGCTGGAACCGCGCAAAGGCCAGTATTATTTTCTCGAAGCGGCGCAACGCTTGCTGCAGGATTATCCGGCGCTGCATTTTATCATCGCCGGCGCTGGCCCTTCCGCGCAGGAATTGCGGACTCTGGCTCACTCCTTGCGTATTGACCGGCAAGTTCATTTTTTGGGACACCGCACCGATATCGAAGACGTCATGGCAACCATGGATATCTTTGTCCTCTCCTCCCTCTGGGAAGGATTGCCGCAAGTACTGGTGCAGGCGGCTTCCCTGGGAAAGCCCATCGTCTGCTTCGACACGGAAGGCGCTTGCGAGGTCGTGCATGGCGGCGAAAATGGCTTTATCGTGCCGCGCGGTGATGTTTCATCCATGACCGAGGCGCTTTTCTATTTGCTGGCGCATCCGCAGCAAGCTCGCCTCATGGGCCTCAAAGGGCATCGCTTTGTCGGGCAAGATTATGACAGAGCGGTCATGGTGAAGAAAATTGAAACGCTCTACAACCGGTTGATCAAACGGTCGGGACCTGGTTTCAGGCTTTCCCGACGAACGGCACAGTCTGTGAAAAAACGCAATGATATCAAGATGAAAAAAACACGGATTCCAAACGAGTACCCTATCAAACGGTGAACAGACCGCCTCGGGAGAGAACGGTATCATTCAATGAGTTGACTTTCACAATCAGGCACGGACAGCATGCAACTTTGGTTTTATTTCCTCCTCAGTCTGGCTACGGCTCTGGCAATCACCCCTCTGGTGAGATATCTCGCCATGCGCTACAGCATTTATGCGTATCCCAACCATCGCACGGTCCATCAGGGCGCCATACCCAAGTGGGGGGGCGGATCGATTGTGGCGGCGTTCACCTTGAGCGCACTCGTCCTCTACTGGAAATCGCCCCAGCTCGTCGCCGAAACGACCCTGCTGCTCAGCCTGGTCGCCGGCAGTGTTATCCTTTTCATCCTGGGTTCGTTCGATGACAAATTCGACCTTAATTGTAATCTGAAGCTGACCGTCGAGTTGCTGGTCGCCTTTGGCGTCGCCCACAGCGGCTGGCGTTTTGAGACCCTGATTCTGCCCGGGTTTGCAGAACTCTCGCTCGGCGTCTTCTCCTACCCCTTCACGATACTGTGGATCGTCGGCGTCATCAATGCCGTCAATATGGTCGATGGACTGGACGGACTGGCGGGCGGTATTGCGCTGGTGGTGTCTCTGGCGTGCATCGGCATCGCCGCCTTGTTCGGAAACCAACTCGTGATTGTCGTTGCTGTGCTGCTCAGTGGCGCCGTCCTGGGTTTTCTGCGTTACAACATCAATCCCGCTTCCATCTTTATGGGGGATTCCGGAAGCCTGCCGCTGGGATTCATCCTGGCGCTGCTCAGCCTGCGCACGGCGACCATGGCGCCGGGGCACGCGGCGATCATGGTGCCTCTGCTGTTGTTGGGTTTGCCCCTGACGGATACGGCGTTGGCCATCATCCGCCGCCTGCGCCGCGGCATTCATCCCTTTCATGCCGATCGGGAACACATCCACCACCGTCTGGTCAGACTGGGATTGAGTCAGCCGGGCGCGGCGTTGTTCATGGTGGGCTTGAGCCTGATCTTTGGCATTCTCGCCTTTTTGCTCGCCCAGGGCATGCATACTGATTTCCGTTTTCTCGGGCAACTGCTGCCCTGATATCCTCCATCCCGTATCTCAACGGCCCGGAAGCGTGACGGACACCAGGCAGGCTCTCGCGCAGGCTGCCTGATGGGTGCTGCGGCAGATAATGATTTGCTTGCGAATATGCCTAACGTTTCATACTTTACAGAAAGTATGGCCCGAACCAGCATCCATTTGATCGACCCTTTATATTATGAGCCATCCATTCAACCTGAAAATGTCCCTCTTCTGCCTCTGGGCAGTTTTTTTTATNNCCCACCCATAAAGTGTATGAGTGGACGGCGGGCGAATTCGCCTGGCACATCATCATGGTGGACCATCAAACTTTCCTCATCCCGGATTCTTCCGGCGTCTGGTTGTGGAAACAACCGGGCTATCCGGTGCTTCCCATGGTATCCGCCAGCCTGAAATTGCCCCCGGGGCAAATGGCTTCCGTCACCCTGACCGATACGCTTTATACCTGGCAGACGCTCTCCGCACCGCTCTACATCCAGCCTGCATACGATGGTGCAATGGCCGTCCATCCCCATGGCCCAGGCGCCTGTTTTCCCAATGAAGTGTTTACCTTTCAGACCGCTACCTCGCGTCAGGAACGCTATGTGCAGATGACCCTCTATCCTGTGCAGTGGCGGGCGCAGAGCCTGAGCGTCCGCTGTCTGCGTTACGCGCGCATTCATGTCCGGATTGAGAACCAGCCGGTTTTCACGAGTCTGCCACGCAGCGAGCTTGTGCATTGGCGCAATCCGCTGCAATCGTACCTCAAATTATACACCGTGGAAGAAGGGGCCTATCAAATAACCGGTGCGGACCTGGCCTCCGCCGGTTTTTCGCTTTCCGCTATCGCCCCTGCCACCCTGCAGCTCTTTGCGGAGGGTCAGGAGCAGTCACTCGAACTGCTGGGCTGCGAAGACGGCCGTCTCGATCCTCCGGACCAGATTCTTTTTTGGGGGCGAGCGCGCGGTGGAAAAGAGGACGCCTTTTATCATGATTACAGCGATACCATGGTCTATTGGCTCACCTGGGGCGGCCCGTCCGGCAAACGCTATGAAGAGACTGCGTTCCCTGCCCAGACGTTGATGACGGATCTGTTCGCTGATCCGCTGCATTTCGAAAAGGATGTCTCTTATTATTCGGGAGATTCCGACAGCGACATCCATAACAGCGAAAAAGTCTCCGGAGAAGGCTGGGTTTGGGCCGTCATCAGCCGCAACGGCAGCGCGGTGTTCACCTTTGATGTGCCGGCGCTGGCGCTGGAGCAGGATTCTGTGCTTCTGCGCATGCGTATCCGCGGGACGACTCTCGATGCCCGTTCTCCGGACCATCATGTGCAGGTCTTTTTGAATGATGTCAAGTCATACGAACTCTGGTTCGACGACCGCGAGGAGAAGCGCCTTCATTTTGCGGTTCCGCGGGAGCGCGTGCGCAAGCAAGGCAATGTTTTGACTGTACGGCTGCTGGGGGATACCCCGGCGGAGCGGTCGCAGATTTATGTCGATTGGATCAAGATCGAATATCTGCGCCAGACGCAGCTTCAGGAGGGCGCCCTGACGGCTTATAGACCCGCTGATGGTCAGGATTTGTTCATTTCAGGCTTTGCGGGCCTTGACGCCCATGTGTGGGATTTGACGGCCGGCAAGAAATACGCCTTTACATCCCTGCAACGCGCCTGGCGGAGCCGCATCGAGGTGCGTTCGGCCGGATATGCGGATGGCGATTATGCCCATTTGCTGCGGGAGGGAGAGGTCGTCGCCACGGGCGTGCGCGGCATCAATCTGTGGCGGATAAACCCGCTGAATGGAAGCATCGAAGAACAGAAGAATTTTGACACCTATGCTTCAGCGGCGCAAGCGGACAGTCTGACGGCCTGGGTTGCGCGGCTGCCCCAGGGTGCTATGATTGCGGCGGCCATTCGCGACGAAGGCAGTGTCCGCTTGACGGAAGCCGCCCGGCTCGCGCTGGAGAGCCTGGGAAGTGCCCAGGCGCGCAGCATCGGTGTGCGCGATTCCTGGGCGCTGATCGGAAAAAAGGGTACGGCACCGGGTATGGCGCTGGAATCCTGGAAGTCGAGCAAGAGTGGTCCAGCTATTATTAAAACGGTCATGGATTTTCCCGAAGGCGGCAGCAGCCACGCGATACGCGTGCCGCTGCCGGCCATGGTCGCTTCCCGACTGGCCGTTTTTGAGCGCACCGCGCTGCGCCGGCCGCTGCGCATGGCCAGATACCAGCCGGGAGATTTGCGCAGCGGCGGTCAGGGTGCGGATTACCTCATCATCACCCATCCCCGCTTCGCGAGCGAGGCCAGACAACTGGCCGCCTATCGTGCCGGCCGCAATCACTGGCGTACCATGGTAGTGGAAGTGGAATTCATCTATGACGAGTTCGCAGACGGTTTGGCGAGTCCGGAGGCCATTAAATCTTTTATCACGCATGCATATCACAACTGGCCGCAACCTGCCCCGGCCTGGCTGCTCTTTTTCGGCGATGCCAGTTGGGATCCGAAGAACCATCTGGCGGTTGCCAATCCCGGTGAATTTGTCCCCACCTATGGCAATCCCGTCAGCGACAACTGGTTTGTCTGTGTCGATGGCGCAGAGGATATCCTGCCCGACCTCTGGGTGGGCAGGCTTCCCGTCAAAACCGTTCAGGAGGCCGCTGCGAGCCTCGAAAAAATATTCGCCTATGAGGAGGCACCGTCGGCCGGGTGGCGCAAGGATTTTCTCTTCATCAGCGGCGGATTCGATTTTCTCGAGCAGGGTCAATTCGGGCAACAGTCGCAGCGCCTCATCAGGGACTTTGTCGAGCCGCCACCGACCTGTGGCAGGGGCATCTCATTGCACAAAACCAGCGATGGCTATAAAGAAGGAGAACACCGTCAGGGAATTCTCGATGCCATCAACGACGGGGTGGCCTGGGTGAATTTCATCGGTCATGCCGGCAGCCGCACCTGGGATCTCATGTTTCACAACGTCGATGTCGA
>DCUM01000067.1:5566-5874 GCA_002327255.1 bacterium UBA2214
ACTTATCTGCGCAAGCTGTTTCCGCTGGCGCTCCAGGATACCGTGCGTCATCTCGGCGAACTGGTTTCCAGGGCCAAGGTGGCGCTGTGGCGCGACGCCGCTTCCAATACCCATATCCGGGATATGGTGTATCAATACAATCTGCTGGGTGACCCGGCTGTCAAACTGGCGGTGCCGGAGCAGCCGGATCTGTGCATCCAGGCCACGGATATTTTGGTGCAGCCTGAAATCCCCAGCGAAGCCGACTCCACGGCGAACGTTTTGGTACGCGTGCATAACTTTGGCTTGAAGACGCGTGACAGCGTCAC
>DCUM01000076.1:0-8386 GCA_002327255.1 bacterium UBA2214
CGAGGATCTGCACCATGGCGGCGATGACGCCGATGTAGGAGATCAATCCGAGAAAAGTGAGGTCGACATCGGGGAGACCGGCCCACGCAAGCGCCCCTTTTTTGAGGATGGCCGAGTAGATCAGATGGTTGACCGGTACGGTGATGGTCTGGACGACCACCACGGCGACCCCCAGGCCGAACGCGGCTTCCACACGCTTGGAGATGGCCAGGAATGAGCACATCCCCAGAAAAAACGCCAGGGCCATGTTTTCCACAAAAATGGCCTTGATGAACAGATTCAGATAATATTCAAACATACTCAGTCCTCTTCCACTTGCTCGGGTTTGAAGGTGCGTACAATCCAGATGAAAAAGCCAATCAAAAAGAAGGCGCTGGGGGCAAGCACAAAGAGTCCATTGGGAACATACCAGCCTCCCTCGGTGTATACCGGGAGAATTTGATAACCGAAGAGCTTGCCGGCCCCGAAGAGCTCCCGTATAAAGGCGACCACGAGAAGCACAAAACTGTAGCCCAAACCATTGCCGATGCCGTCGAGAAAGCTGGGAATCGGCGGATTCTTGAGCGCGAACGCCTCGGCGCGTCCCAGAACAATGCAGTTGGTGATGATCAGCCCGACATAGACCGAAAGCTGCTTGCTGATGTCAAAGGCGTAGGCTTTGATGATCTGATCGGCGATGATGACCAGGGAAGCGATGATGGTCATCTCGACGAGGATGCGGATGCTGCTCGCGACATGATTGCGCACCAGGCTGACCGCCGTGTTGGAGAATGCGATCACCAGCGTTACCGAGAGCGCCATCACAAACGCCGTCTCCATCTTGGAGGTCACCGCCAGCGCCGAGCAGATCCCCAACACCTGTAATCCGATGGGATTGTTATTGAAAAGGGGATCGAACAAGAGCTTCTTAACCTTCATGGGGAACTCTCTCTTTTAACGAATTCAAAAAACGGCCGTAGCCAGCTTCACTCAACCAGAATTTGATTATCGCATCGAGTCCGCGGGTGGTCAGCGTTGAACCGGAAAGACCATCGATCTGGTGCACAGCGCCGGGCTCACGCGTGTCGACTTTGCCCTTGATCACTTCAAGCGCCAGACGCCCGTCCGCTGCAAACGCCTCCTTGCCTTTCCAGCTGGCCTTCCAGCCCGGGTTATCCACCTCGCCGCCCAGTCCGGGCGTCTCGCCATGCTCGTAAAAGGTGATCCCCTTCACGGTGCTGAGATTTTCACCGAGGGCGATGAATCCGTACAGCGTCGACCACAGGCCTTTGCCGTAAATCGGCAAGATCAGCTTTACAATCCGGCCGTCATGAATGATCTCGTAAACGGTCATATAACGCGGCATGCGCTGAACATGAATGATATCTTTTTCAGCCGGAATGGCGCGACCCCACACACGGCTGTCCGCCGCCTCCTTGATTTGGAACGTTTCCGGATTGAAACCCTTCGGATATTGCTCCGGCGTGAGCGACTCACCGTTCTCGAGATCGACCACCACCGTGCGCACCTGTTCGCGGAAAACTTCCAGAACATCCACACCCCTGGTCGGCAGATCACCGGCCTGCAAAATATTCTTTACCTTGTCCAGCTCTTTGTTGCGCTCCTGGCGGGCACGCAGACTGACCGCGGCCGTTGCCACCAATACGGAACAGACCAGACAGACGCCGAGCGCGACGATGAGGATTTTTTGGGTGGCATCATTGGACGACATGGCGGGCGAGTCTCCTCTTAATATTCGCATTGATGACGATGCGATCGATGATCGGTGCGAATACATTCATGAATAAAATGGCCAACATCATACCTTCGGGAAAGGCGGGGTTGACGACCCGGACGAGCACCACGAGAATGCCGATCAGAAACCCGTAGATCCATTTGCCCGTCTCTGTTGCCGTGGCACTGACCGGATCGGTCGCCATGTAAACCGCGCCGAAAGCAAAACCGCCCGCCACCAGATGCCACAAAGGGGTGACCTGAAACATCGGATTCGTGGAACTGCCGACGAAGTTGAACAGGGAGGACATGGCGACCATGCCGATCAGCGTGCTCAACATGATGCGCCATGAGCCCACCTTGCTGAGGATCAAGATGAAGGCACCGATCAGGCACGCCAGCGCGGACGTCTCACCCATCGATCCGGGCACAAATCCCAGAAAAGCATCCATCCAGGAGTAGCCCGTCTCCAGCAGGGGATCGGCCATCTGCGCCAGAATCGTCGGCTGACTCATGCCATCAACGGCCACCCACACCTTGTCGCCGGAAATTTGCGCCGGGTAGGCAAAGAAGAGAAAGGCGCGCGCAGTGAGCGCGGGATTGAGAATATTCATGCCCACGCCGCCGAACACCTCCTTGCCGATCACCACCCCGAAGCTGATGCCGACCGCCACCTGCCAGTAGGGAATGGTTGGCGGCAGAATCAGCGGAAAAAGCAGGCTGGTGACCAGAAAGCCTTCGGCCACTTCATGCTTGCGAATGACGGCGAATAGGACTTCCCAAAAACCGCCCGCAGCCAGCGTGATCAGGTACACCGGAAAGAAATAGAGCGCCCCGTGCGCCATGCAAGCCCAGATATTCGCCGGGTCGAAGCCGACTCCCACCGCGCGCAATACATCCGCCTGCCAGGTGGTGGCAGCCGCACCCGCAGCGATGGCCAGATTGGCCTGATAACCGGTATTGTAGAGCGCCATGAAGACGGCCGGGATCAGCGCATAGACGACCATCATCATCATGCGTTTGAGATCCATCGCATCCCGGATGTGCGCACCGGACCTGGTGGTGGCGCCCGTGGAATAGATGAACGTATCAATGGCTTCCCACAGAGGAAATAAAGCCTTGAGCTTGCCCTCGGTGAAATGCCGCTCCTGTCTGTCCATAAAACGTCGTAATGCCTTCACTATCCTTCTTTCTCCATGATTGTCAACGTTTTGCGCAAATTATCACCATGATCGATCTTGGAAGGGCATACATAAGTGCACAGCGCCAGATCTTCTTCGTCGAGCTCGAGACAGCCGAGCTTTTCGGCTTCTTCGACATCATGGATGGCCAGCGAGCGCAACAGCGGTGTGGCGAGTATATCGAGCGGCATCACCGCCTCATAACTGCCGATTGGCACGATGGCACGCGGGCCTCCATGCAGCGACGTGGTGAAGGCGAATTTTTTCCCGGGGATGAGTCTGGAAGCGACGATGTTTTTGATCGAATAGAGATCAAATCCCAGGCTTAACCAACCGAGAAAATGGCGCTCACCCCCCTCCGGGAGCACAGTCACCTGCTGGTGATAGCGTCCCAGAAAACCGTTGGCCGCTCCGGCGGCGTGGCCTGTCAGCACGGAACCGGAGATGATGCGATGCCGATCGTCCAGCAACTCGCCTTCCAGCAGTTCGGACAGTGCGGCGCCGAGACGCGTTTTCACCAGTCTCGGTTTTTTCACCGAAGGCCCCGCCAGCGCAACGATGCGCTCAAAGTCCATCCGGCCCGAGATGAAGAACCGCCCGATGGCAAGGACCTCCTGAGCGCCGATGTGCCACACGGTTTTATGCCGGTCCACCGGATCGAGAGAATGGATGTGCGTCCCCGCCAATCCCGCCGGATGCGGACCGGCAAAGGTCTCGACGGAAATCCGTTCTCCACTGACCGTCATGGGCGTTTCCGGTGCTGCACAGACGAACAGACGCCCCTCGGTGAGGTGCGAAAGCACTGTCAAACCATTCTGAAAATCTGTTTCCCGCCCCCGGAGGATGAGCGCCATATCCGGCGCCAATGGGTTGGTATCCATGGCATTGACAAAGATGGAATGCGGCACCACATCCGGATGAGCGACCTTCCCGTAAGGACGGGCGCGCAATGCGGTCCATAATCCGGAGTCGATGAGCTGCCGGCGGACTCTCTCCCGCCCCAGGCTGTGCAGCGCCGACGCAGCAAACGCTGAATACGGCACCTGCTCATCACCCTGAAGCCGGATGACCACGGAGATCAGCGCTCGCTTGTCACCGCGATGGATCGCGACGATCTGGCCGGCTCCGGGCGATGTGAATTTGACCTCCGGCATCTTTTTATCCGTGAACAATACCTGGCCGGCTTTGACATATTCACCGGCAGCGACTTCCATGGTCGGCTTCATTCCCGCATAGTCGTGGCCCAGTACAGCGACCTGACCCACGCTTCGTCCATCATGGACAACCTGCTCAGGCGAGCCGCTGAGCGGAATGTCGAGTCCCTTTTTGATTTTTATCAATCCCATAGCTTCCTTTGCAAATTCCAGGGTTTTGCGCTCCATCACGTTTCACAGTGATTACCAGTTTTCCTGCCGGGAGGATGCCGGCCCGACGGCCTTGCACCCGGCCCCGTCGTCAGGATAGCGGCTGAGACGACGGTCAGCCCCCTCAAAAACGGAAGGCAGATGAAATGTGCCTGTTAACTTATTACTATTTATTCTATAATTCAATCTCTTTGTGCAGTTTTTGCATTCCAGACACGAATTTTTTTCTGCATTTTTTATAAATAATAGCCGGTAGCGTCCGGTTATCCTGAATTTCTTTGGCAAACACTAATAAATCAGCAAATTTGCACTTTTTCACTGCAGATCGGTCCAGGGAAAATTGGATTCCATCTTGCCCTTCGCGACCTGACGGCCGTGCGTCAGCTGGCAGGAATAGACACCGCCCTGGGCACGGCTTTTCCCTTTGCATCGCTGCCATTCCAGTGCAGCAGATGAGGTGGCGCGCAGCTTCTCCAGCAGCGTCTGCAAGGCGGGCCGGAGGATGTCCAGTTCGATCTTTTTCAGAGTCATGTCGCAGGAGGCGTGCACCGCCTGCAGCAGCGCATCCGCGCTGATGAAAACCGGCAGATCCTTATGATAGACATCGGCGAGGGCAGCCATGAACGTCCCGTAGTGCAACCGCTCGCTGACCACAAAGCCCTGCCGCGGCAGGATTTTTTGCTCGGCGTCGGTCGACTGGAACGTTTTCACCATGGATTCGCCATAACGGGCCTTTTTTTTAGCCTCAGCGCAGATTCCCCCTGAACGGCCGCTCCTGATTAAAATCGGGGAGGAAGGGATCCTCATTTTCCGCAAGCGCATCCATGTGCTGCACGAACATGTGTTTGAAACCCAACGCCAGCGCGTGATCGTAGACGCGGTAGAATTCCTCGCGCCGCAGACGGCGGTTCAACTCCGCATGCTTGATGAAACGGGCGGGCCAGTACTGCGACATCAGACTCAACGGCAGCTCCGCACCGAACTCGCCATAGAGCGTCGACAGGGCGTCGATCGAATTCTGCACCTGCCCCGGCAGCACGAGATGGCGCACCAGGACGCCGCGACCGGCAATCTCCCGCCCGCTGCTGAAATGATCGAGAAAACCCTTCTGCCGCACCATCTCGGCCACGGCATCGAGCGCCACCGCGGGATAGTCGCGGCAGCGCGACAGCGTCTGCGCCAGATCCGCATCGCTGTATTTATAGTCCGGCAGGTAGATGTCCGCCATCTCCTCGAGCCGCTCCAGGGATTCCACCGTCTCGTACCCCGAACAGTTATAGAGAACGGGAATCGTCACGCCGCGCCGCCGCAGCTGCCCGGCGATGTCGATGGTATGGGGCAGGAAATGATCGGGGGTGACGAAATTGACGTTGTGGATACCCTGCTGCACAGATAACTCCTCGAGACGCTCGACAACCACCGCCACGGTCATGGGCGTGCCCATGTGAAAGCACGAGATCTGATAGTTCTGGCAATAGATGCAGTTCAGCGTGCAGCCGCTGAAAAAGACGGTGCCCGAGCCGCGGCTGCCGCTGATGGGTGGCTCCTCGCCAAAATGCGCCTCGATGGCGGCGATGCGCAGCTCGGCGCTCTCGCCGCAGACGCCGCGCCCGCCCGCCGTGCGATTGCTGCCGCACGCCCGTGGACACAGGGTGCAGGCCTGATAGGATGCGTACATGCGTCCCCGCCTCACTGTCCCGGTGAGGTTTCTGGCGCGGCGAAGCGCACGTCGATCACCACAATCTCCGGACGGCTGTTGGTGCGAACCGGCGGTCCCCAGGTTCCCGCGCCGCTGGAGACATAGACGTGCAGATCCCCCTTGCGCTTGTATCCCCAGCTCACTTCATAGATATTGCGCGTGATCAGATGGAAGGGAAAGAGCTGTCCATGGTGGGTATGACCGGAGAGCTGCAAATCCACCCCCGCCTCTTCGGCCTCTTCGAGATGGAAGGGCTGATGGTCAAGCACGATGACCGGCAGTTCCTCGACGATCAGCGCGCGCAGGTCGACAAGCCGCTGCCGTCCGCTGCCCATGGAGCGGCTCTGGCGGTCGTCGCGGCCGATGAGATAATAGGCATCGGCCACTTTGTGCACCTGGTCCCGCAGCACGGTGATTCCCCCGGCGCGCATATACGCCAGGGATTGCTCGATGCCGCTGATATACTCGTGATTTCCGGGAATGGCATAGACCCCGTGCGGCGCCTGGAGCTGCTGCAGCACCGCTGCCATATTCTGCCGCGACAGCGAGGCCACATCCTCGTCGAACAGATCGCCGCCGAGGAGGATGACGTCCGGCTGCTGATCGTTGATCATCTTCACCATGCGTTTCATGCGCGCATTGTGGATCAGGGTGCCGAGGTGGAGATCGGAGGCAAATGCGATGCGCAGCCGCGTCAGGGGGGAGGCCTTGGCGATGGTCAAATTCAGCGTGCGCACGCGGGGATAGCAGGCATTGACGGCGCCTGCGATGGTGACCAGGACGACAAACCCGGCGACGGCCAGAAACAGCCTGAGGCTGACGGGCGTATGATATCCGCGCCAGGCGGCCGGCACAAGGGGTCCCCAATGGAGCAGCAGCCGCAACAGATCGACCAGGAGCACGACGAAAAACGCCGTCACCATGACGGCGAGATAATAGGCCCCGGTCTGCACCAGCCCATCCGTCAAGCCTGAGGGAAAGAAGCGCTCCAGAATCCGTCCGGCGGGATAGGCGAGAATGAGAAGCAGCATGCCCCACAGGAAGAGAGACCTGGGCCAGTCGCCCGCCGGCAGCGCCTGCAGCCCGCGGCGGACGATGTAAAAGTTGATCAGGGCATAAAGACTCAGTACGATGCTGAAAAAAATGATGAATCCGGTCTGTTTCATGATAAATTCGTCCACGATAAGCGAATAATTTTCCGCAAATTTAAACATTTTTATATATAAAACAAAAGAGAATCATAGGGCCGAATTTCATGCCCATAAAAACCTTGCTTATTTTACAGTTTTTCTTTAATTTCTGTAAATTACACCCAACTAACATGGCACGGGCATCATGAAGAATAGCGCACTGTTTTTTAACCTTTTGTTTATCATTGTTTTGGCGTCGTCGTCGCCACTTCTGCCGATGACACCCACCCCCACGGACGCTGTTGAAAAGCTGCATGATGAGCTGGAGTACATCTTTTCCGATCCCGCCTTCAGTTCCGCCCATTGGGGCGTCGCAGTGCAATCCATGAAGACCGGCGAATATTTTTATCTGCGCAACGAGCACAAGGCGTTCATGCCTGCCTCCAACATGAAATTGTTCACCACCGCGGCGGCGCTTCAGGCGCTGGGCGCCGATTACCGTTTCGTGACGCGTCTGCAGGCGCATGGCGTGCTCTCCACCGAGGGCATTCTCGATGGCGACGTGATCATCCGCGGCTGCGGCGATCCCTCGTTGAGCGGCCGCTGGGAAGAGAACAAAATCACCGCCGTCTTTGAGCGCTGGGCCGACAGCCTGAAGGCTAAAGGCATCAAGGAAATCCATGGCAAGATCATCGGCGATGACCGCTATTTCAGCGGGGACCGGCTCGGCCACGGCTGGGAATGGGACGATCTCACGGAATACTATGCCGCGCAGATCAGCGCGTTGACCTTTAACGACAACTGTATCGATATCCTCACTTCTCCGGGCGATTCCCTGGATGCGCCGGCGCGCATCAAACTCGAGCCGGACACCCGCTATGTGCAGATCATCAATCGCATCAAGACCGATGAGCGCACCCGGCCGCGTTTCTGGCGCAACCTCGGCACCAATCAAATTCAATGCGACGGCACCGTCAGCTGGCTCAGCAAAGGGCGCCGCGACCGCGTCACCATCGAAAATCCCGCCAGGTATGCCGCATTCGTACTGCGCGAGATTCTCGTCCGCCGCGGCATCGTCGTCACCGGGGAGGCCTTCGACGTGGATGAACTGCCGGGCTATTTGCCCGTCGAATATCGCACCCGGCAGCTGGCCTCCCACACCTCACCGCCGCTCAGTGAAATCGTCAAGGCGACGAACAAGGACAGCGATAATCTCTTCGCTGAATTGCTGCTGCGCACGGTGGGACGTGAGAGCGGCCGTGAAGGGAACGCCGGGGGCGGTGAAGCGGCTGCCAAAAA
>DCUM01000076.1:8422-22129 GCA_002327255.1 bacterium UBA2214
AGCCTTCCCGTCGCCGGCGTCGACGGCACCTTGAAGAACCGCCTGCGCGGCACGGCGGCCAAGGGCAACGTCAAGGCCAAAACCGGTTCCATCGGCCGGGTGCGCGCGCTCTCAGGGTATGTCACCACCCGGGATGGCGAAGAACTGGTCTTTTCCATGATCGCCAACAATTATGGCGTGCCCATGGCCAACGCCACCTATATCCAGGATCTGGTCTGTGAACGCCTCGCCAATTTCACCCGAAGCGGCGACTGAGCGGCGGTACCGCCCTGTCGCGGTTTCTTTCATCGCGCAAGGGCTGCCGCAGCGGGACTGTGCCGGGTCTTTGCCTGGCAGCGGCAGGGTTGTTTCACATTCATGTCCATGTGCAAGGGCTGTCGCACCGGCACCGGGTCTGGAATTGACTGATCAGCAGGAGTCCCATGTTGCGTTTTTTGTCATCGCATCCACAACGGCTTTCCATGCGCGGCGGAAATAAGCCTAACACCCTGCGGCCCTGTCAGCCGCGCCGCTTTTTGGGCCAGGAGCGCCCTTTAATCCGCCCTCGATCCGTATGGCGCACCCTGATCCTCATCGTTCTGGTCGTGGTATTGACGCTTTTCTTGCGCACCTGGTCCGGACAGACCACTTCGCCGGACGCCACCCTGCGGGTGGAAGAGATACAAATTCAGTGATCTTTTTGGCATGGTTTTTCAGGATGCACACTTGATGCGTTTCCATTTGCGAAATATACTGCGCTGGTTTGGCGCAACACCGATACGGATCAAATTGATCTTCACCATCGGACTGCTCTTCTTCGTGCTGATGTCGGTCCTCAGTTATGTAGTCATCCGCCAGGGACAGAATGTACTCAATCAGCGTCTTGAAGAGACCTGCACCATGGTCATGCGCCATGTTTCCAAAGGCATCAAAGACGATCTGCTGCTCTACTACCGTACGGATATCGATGCCAACAGCCGCTCTTTGCAACTGGGACACATCCGTGAGTCGATCCTCTCCGTCTATAACGAAAATATCTCCGGTTTGGCCTACGTCGGCGTCATGGATCGCAGCGGCACCATCATCGCCCACACCAACACCGAACGCCTCTATCGCAAGCTGGCGCCTGCTGACAGCGCCTGGTTGATGACGCTCGAAACCACCATGGTGCGCGAACGCGGCGCCAACCTCGAGTATATCCATCCGATGTTCACAAAGCGGGAAAATGCCGAAGACCGCCGTATTTTTCTGGGCATGGCCGTCCTCGGGTTCACTCAAAAAACCATCATGCAGCCCATTCATGAAATCACCCGGACGATCCTTACGGCCACTGCGTTCATCATCGTCCTCTCCATTATCATCATTTTTTATATCGCCAGGAGGATGACGGCGCAAATCGAGTTGTTGGGACAAGGATTGCGGCAGGTGAGTTCAGGTGACCTGAGCGCGCAGATTCAGGTGCTGTCGCAGGATGAGTTGGGCCGGCTGGCCATGGAATTCAATGCCATGATTGTGCAGCTGCGTGAAAAATTGCAGATGCAAAAATTTGTCTCCAAACTGACCCTGCAAATGATCCGCTCCGACTCAAGCGGGGAAAGGCTGGCCGGTTCCGGGCAGAAACACGAAGTGACGGTACTCTTTTCGGATATTCGCAGTTTCTCGGCCATGACCGAACGGCTCGGCGCCGAGGAAATCGTCAAGCTGATCAACATCTATCTGGACTTGCAGGCGCGCATCATCGAGGAGAATAATGGCATTGTCGACAAGTTCATGGGGGACCAGGTGATGGCATTGTTCCTGGGCAGCCACCAGGCCGACACCGCCATTCACGCCGCGGTGGAAATCCAGCGTTCGATTCGCGAGATGAACAAACGCCGCCGCGCCAAGGGGGAAGTCACCCTGCAAGTAGGGTGCGGCCTCCACATCGGCGATGCGATCCTGGGCCATATGGGATCACAAAGCCGTCTCGATTACACGGTGATCGGGGAGGTGGTGAACCTCGCCGCCCGTCTCTGCTCGATGGCCAAACCCGGCCAGATCATCGTGCCGGGTGAGATGATTGGCTCCCTGAGCGGCGAATATCCGACGATTCACCTGAGTGCGGTGCAGGTCAAGGGACGCACCCAGGCGGTGGAAATCTTTGAGGTCGATTATGACCGTTCGATGATATTATGAGGTCCGATGCAATGCGGATGTGGCCGCGTCTGGCAAAAACAGTAGTCATGCTGGTTTTATTGCTAAAGCCCGGGATAACAGAAGCATCCACACCCGGCTTCACGCCAGGCGTTCGTCCACTCCTGCAAGGCAACCAGGGGGTGGTGAACATCTATGACGCCTCCGCACTCTACTGGAATCCCGCCGGGCTGGCACTGTGGCGCGGTCAGCAGACACTCGTCTCCCTCGCCAGACCCTTCGAATTCGAATACTTCAGCCTGGCCGGATTTCTGCCCGGTGCCGGCACCTTCGCCACCCATTTCGCCCGGCTCGCCGGTGAAACGCCCGTCGATCTTTTCTCGATCGGCCTGGGCAAGACGGTGAAGAATGACTGGCACGCGGGATTGGCCATTACCCATACCGGCATCGATAAAACCACTTCGACTGCCCTCTCTCTCGGATTCATCTGGAAACCCCTCGACCCTCTCTGGCATACCAGCAGCACCCCCCTGCGCCGCTTTCTCGTCCCCCTGACACTCGGGGTCACCGTGCAGGATATCGCGATACAGGCGAACGGCGAATCCGCCAGCAAAGGATCGGCCGGCATCTCCTATGCCCTCAGCGATCGCGGTCCGTTGCTGAGTTATGCCTATTCGTGGTTCAGGCAACAGGGCATCCAGCACCTTGGATTGACTTTTTCGCCCTTCAGCGGTTTCTGCATGATGGCCGGCATCGAGGATTTCAACAGCGATCATATTACCATCGGCCTGTGCGGCACCCTGCAAACGATCCGCGCCGACCTCGGCTACTCGTTCGCGACGGAAAAATTCAAGATAGCGCTCGCCTTTACGATCGGACCGCGCCCGGAGGAGAGTTCCCGGATTGCCCTGGATCGGGCGGCACTGATGCTGCAACGCGGCGAGCAAAAACTGGCGCGCGAGAGCGCCCAGCGCGCATTCGACTATGATCCCTACAACGTCAGTGTCCGCGACATGCTGCTCACGCTTTCGGGCAAGGTGCGCAGTCACGACTCCAAAGTCGATTCTCTGCTGGCAAGCGCCCAGGAGTATTTGCAGAAAAAGTGGTATATCAGCGCCGCGGCCAATTATCATCGTATCCTCAGCCTGGATCCCGAAAACCGCTATGTTCAAATCGCGCTTAACGCCATCGAACCGCAAATCGTGGAACATACCGATCGCTGGTTTCAGAACGGGCAACAATATTATGAACGCGGCGACTACAAGACCGCCTGGGAGATTTTTGATTCCATTCGCCTGGTGCGTCCAACCCATGCCGGTGCCATCGAGTATATACAAAAGATCGAGACGGACGTACAGGAAAAAGCGCAGAGTTTCTATTTCGCCGGCCTGGGGTATTATACGCAGAAAAAGTATACCGAAGCGGAGGAGCAGTTTCGCAAAGCCTTGAGCCTGAATCCGGAACTGCCCGAAGCCCATGAATATATCCAGCGCATTCAACAGGAGCGCAAACGCAACCAGCAGGCCATCGAAAAATTTTTGATTGAAGCGCAGCGCCGCAAAGACGCCAATGACTGGGTGAAAGCGCAGCAGGCTTACCGGCAGATATTGGAGCTGGAACCGGAACACGACTATGCCAAACGCCAGGAACAGGAGATGCAGGGCCGTGTCACCCTCTATGTCAATCAGCAGTACAGCAGGGCGGAAGCGGCCATCGCCAGTGGTGACCGCAACACCGCGCGCCGGATTTTACGCGCCATTCTCGAAATTCGCCCCAATCACACGGGTGCCCGCCGTTACCTCGATGACCTGCAGATTGCCGCCGTGGACAAAGGCCAATATTTTCTCGAATTGAGCCGCTTCAGCTTTTCCGAAAAACAATGGGATACGGTACTCAGTTCCATTGATTCTCTGGTGCGCTATAATCCGGAATCCACCGAAGCGCCGCTGTTGCGACGGCGTACCTATGCCAATCTCCCGGTGGAGCGCCTCGTGCAAATCGGCCGCAGTGGCTACCTGAGCGGCCGCTACCTGGAAGCGCTGGAAGCACTCAATGAAGCCATAAAAAAAGACCCCGGCCGCAGCGATATTCATGATTTGCGCAGCCAGTGCGAGCGCAGCATCTCACGCCAGGTGGATGAATTTTTCAATCGCGGCCTCAAATATTACACCGAAGAGAAATACCGGGCCGCCGTGATCGAGTGGGAGCGCGCCTTGCGTCTCAATCCCGAACACCGGGGTTCCATTGAATACAAACGCCGTGCCCTGGAACGGCTCGAAGCCCTGAATCGTCTGCCGTGAGGGTCCTCTGCCCATTATGGCCTCAAAACATCAGCCCTCTTCACTCGCCGTCTTGTTAACCCGTTATGACCGGCTATTGATCGTTGTGGCGCTCCTCACCGGCGTTTGTTCCTGGTTTCTCGTCAGACAGTTTCAGCCCCGGGGCGAAACCGTTGAAATTCACGCCGGTGAAATGCTTTTTGCGCGCTATGCGCTGCACCACTATCAGCTGGTTCAGGTGCCCGGTCCACGCGGCGTGACCTCTGTGATGATTGATCGCAACGGCGTGCGCGTACTCGCCTCGCCCTGCCCGGGCAAGGAGTGCGTCCACAGCGGCATCGTACGCCGTTCGGGCCAGATGATCGTCTGTGTTCCCAACCGGGTCGTCATCAAAATTGTGGCCAGGAAGGATCTCCCCTGGGATATGATCACCCAATGAAAACATGCCGGCGTGAAAAATCGTAAAATGACACAAATGGCGGTACTGATCACGGCAGGGTTATTGCTTTTCCTGTTCGAGAGCCTGATACCACGGCCGCTGCCCTGGGCCAAACCGGGATTCTCACAAATGGTCACGCTGATCGCGCTCTATCTGTGGGGTTGGCGCGAAGCGGTGACGGTGGTGGCAGCCCGGGTCTCCCTCGCAGCCCTCATCGCGGGGTCGTTTGCCGGCCCGGCGTTTTGGATCGCGCTGCCCTCCGGCATCTGCGCCGCCCTGATCATGGCGGGTTGCCGGGCCGTGGCGGGAGAACGGTTGAGCATTATCGGCATCAGCATGATCGGGGCGCTAACCCACAATCTCGTCCAGCTGGTGGCCGCCTGGCTGTTGCTGGTGCAACAGCCGCAGATCTTTTATCTTTTTCCACTGCTCTGGCTGCCCGCCATCGTGACGGGTATCCTGGTTGGATGGCTCGCCCATGCGAGTCTGACCCTGCTGCATCGCGTCTCTCCGTCCTGGGGAACTAACCGCGCTTGATGCGGTTAGAAAGATACGGCCGACGCCGAATGGAAAAGGTATGATATGAATACTGGTTTTAGCGATGAATTGATCCGCCGGCTTCGTGCGGCACAGCGCGTCGTTGTCCTGACCGGTGCGGGCATCTCGGCGGAGAGCGGCGTTCCCACTTTTCGCGCGCCCGATGGCTTGTGGAGCAAATTCAAGCCCGAAGAGCTCGCCAATATGGAGGCCTTTCTGCGCAACCCCGCACTGGTATGGCAGTGGTACCAGCATCGCCGTGATATTCTCGAGACGGTAAAACCCAATCCCGGTCATGAGACCCTGGCGGAGATGGAGCGCCATTATCCGGATTTTATCATCTATACGCAAAATGTCGATGGGTTGCACCAGCGCGCCGGCAGCCGGCGGGTCGCCGAACTGCACGGCAACATTTCCAGATGCCGCTGCACCACCTGTCTTCAAATCATCCAAGAGATCGATCGTGGGCAGGATGGCATTCCCAGGTGCCCCTGCGGCGGCATGGCACGGCCCGATGTGGTCTGGTTCGGCGAGATGCTGCCGGAGGGCATGATGGAACAGGGGTACCGCGATGTCGCCGCTGCGGATGTTTTTATGGTCATCGGGACCTCCGGCGTCGTCTATCCCGCCGCCTCTCTGGCGACCCTGGCATCGCGCAGCGAGGCTTATTGTATCGAGATCAATACCGAACCATCCGCTCTTTCGGATGCGATGGACGCTGTATTGATCGGCCCGTCGGGCGAAGTGCTTCCGGCCCTGTGGCGCGAGGTGGCCCCGCAGTTGCATTTTTAAGTTGTTATTTATCCTTGCAGTGATTAATTTTAACCTGAAGTGAATGTGTGAACATGGAGTTCATTGAGGCCTTGCATGCGTAGAGGATTGATTTATCTCATTCTGCTTTTTATGATCGCGCAATTCAGTGGGTGTGCGTACTATAACACCTTTTATAATGCCAGGCAATTTTACGGCAAGGCCTCAAAGGAACGAAAAAAGCGGGAGAGGCTGCAGGTTGTCGAACTGTCGCCGGAAGAGCAGCAGCAATTGCAGCGTCAGGGTAATGTCACCACCTCTGCAGCTTCGCGTCCGAATGCGCTCGAAATGCAAAACTATCAAAAGGCCATCGAAAAAGCGTCGAGCCTGCTCGAATTCTACCCCAAGAGCCGCTGGGTGGATGATGCGCTGATGATGGTGGGGGAGTGTTTTTATTTCCGCGGCGAGTATACGCGCGCCTTGCGCAAATTTGAAGAGATCATTCGAATCTACCCCCAGAGTGAATATGTGCCGCGTGCCCATCTCTATATGGCCAAGACCATGCTCGGTCTGGCGGAATTTGACAACGCGGAGAAAAAATTTCGCGATATCGCCCTGGATAAAAACAATCCCAACAGAGTGCGTCAGGAAGCCGAATATGAACTGGCAGGTCTCTACTACGTCAAACAAGCCTATGAAATGGCGGCGGAAGAGTACCGCCGCACCGCGCGGGAGAGCGGCGATGAATTGATCCGCGCCATGTCACTGTACCGGCTGGGAGAGTGTCTGGTTCAACTGGGAGAGTATGACCAGGCGCCCGCCATGTTCAAACGCGCGGTGGAATCGAGTCCCAATCCGGATTTCAAATCCCAGGCCACCATCAAATGGGGGGAGGCCCAGAGTCTGGTGGGCGATTATCAGGCTGCGATTCGCATTTTCTCCAATCTTCTCTCCAAAGAACTGGAAATCAAACGCATACCGGTCATCAAACTCCATATGGCGAACAATTACCGCCTCCATGGCGACCTCGAGTCCGCCATCAAGTGGTACCGCAATATCATTGAGGAACATAAAAGTACCGAGTCCTCGGCGCAGAGTTANNGCCACTTCCAAAATTGCCGTGAAAGCCAAAGAGCGCTCTGACCATATCAAGGACTTGCTCGACTTGCGCCAGGCCATCGATGTTTTGCTGGGCATCGCCACGGAAACGGATTCTCTCGACGACGCAGGCGCCGGCAACCGCAAAAAGGCAAAGGCGGATGACGCTTCGATCGACCTGAGTTCCGATGGCATGTGGATGAACTATGCCGGCCGCGATCGTCCCGCGCCACGCTCCAAGGACGAAATGGCAACGAAGAACGAACGGGGTGTGGTCGCCATCGCGGACTCGGCGAAAGCCGACGGCGCGGTCGTAAATCCAGCGCTTCCGGACAGTGTTCAGGAGGCAGAAAGACTCAAAAGTCTGGAGTTGAAAAAAGTCAGGCAGTTAGCCGAAAAGCGTCTCGCGCTGGCGGAACTGTACATGTTCAATTTTGACAAACCCGATTCCGCCATGCAGCTGCTTCTCGCGGTCGTCGAGAGCAAACCCGACACACTGTTGTCGGCGCGTGCCCTCTATTCCATCGGCTATATCATGCGCTCGATGAGCAAGGACACGGTACATGCGGATTCGCTCTTCAGGGCACTGATCTACTTGTATCCGGAGTCGCCGCATGCCGAAGGAGCACGCCGATTTCTCGGTCAGCCGCTGCTCAGTGACAAAGTCGATTCCGCCATGTACGTCTTCACCCGTGCCGAAGAGGCCTTCTGGAAAAGGGACAATGTCGACAGCGCCATCGCCCTTTATGCCTCCATCCCCGCGGTTTTTCCCGAATCACCCTATGCGCCCAAAGCCCAGTATGGCATCGGCTGGCTCTATGAGAATGTCCTGCATGATTATGACAAAGCCATCGGTTCCTATAATGCCATCGTGAAGAACTATCCCGAGAGCGTCTATGGCAAAGAGTTGAAAACCAAACTGGCACGGCATGAACAGGCTATCCAGGCCATCGCGGCGCGCAAAAAAGCGATTGCCGATTCCATCGCCGAGGCCAAAACACAGCTTGCCAAGGCACGACGGGATTCATTGGCCGGCACTTTTGCCGATTCCACGCAGACTCTTTTGGCCGCTGCGCTCCATGATTCGAGCGCCGGGCACGACAGCCTCAGCGTGGCAGCGAACAGGGACACTTCAGCCGTCCAGGATAGCACCGCCATCCGCACTGCTGCACCCGTGGCACCTCTGCCGCAAGCATTCCCTCCCGACGGTCCGCCTGACATGCGGAATGAGGAGGTGGAAGGGGTTCAAGCGGCGGACTCTGCCAAAACCGCTGCCGGAGTGCCGGGGAAAAAGCCCGACCAGAAGGGCCAAGAGGCCGAGAAGCGGAAAACCGAGGATTTGCGCTAAACGTTCGTCGTAACAACCTGCTCGAGGAATTGATCTGTCCAAAACGACTCTGAAAACATCCGTCATCGACCTGCGCGAAGTGGCGGCGGATACCTTCCGGCTCAGTTTTGCGGCGCCGGCATGGGCGCAAACCGCACGGGCGGGGCAATTCGTCAATATCCAGATGCCGCAGCACGGCGATCTCCTGTGGCGCCGCCCTTTCAGCGTGCACGATGCCGACTCCGCACATGGGACGCTCGATATCCTCTTTGCCGCCGTCGGCCGCGGCAGCCGCGCGCTGAGCCGCTGCAAACCCGGCGACGCGCTGGATGTGCTCGGCCTGCTCGGCAATTCGTTCACTGAACCCGCCGAGGAAGAGGAGGTTATCCTCGTTGCCGGCGGGCTCGGCGTGGCGCCCTTCATGCTGCTGCTGCGGCAATTGCGCCATTGGCCCGGCAAAAAAACCGTGTTCCTGGGATTCCGTTCTTCCCGGCAGGTCTGCTGCGCAGAGACCCTGGTGCAGCGGGGCGCCCGCATCGTCCTCAGCAGCGATGACGGCAGCGCCGGAGTGCGCGGTCTGGTGACGACAGCGCTCGAGGACTATCTGATTTCCCGGGACGCGCGTCAAAAGGTGCTGCTCTATGTCTGCGGCCCGACGCCCATGCTCCGCTCGGTGCGCGCAGTGGCGCTGCAGTATCACATCCCCGCCCAGGTCACGGTGGAGAACCGCATGGCCTGCGGATTCGGCGCCTGCGTCGGCTGTCCGGTTGAACTGGCGCAGCCGCGCCCCGACGGCCAGAAGTACCTGCTCGCCTGCAAGGATGGGCCGGTGTTTCCCCTCGAGGAGATCGTGTTCAATGATTGACCTCAGCACGCAAATCGCTTCGCTGCGGCTGCAAAATCCTGTGCTCACCGCCAGCGGCACGTTTGGCTATGCAGAAGAATTCGCCGATTTTTACGACCTCAATCGCCTCGGTGGCGTGGTCACCAAGACGGTGACCATCGAGCCACGGCCGGGCAACGCGCCGCCGCGCATCTGCGAGACGCCCGCGGGCATGCTCAATTCCATCGGCTTGCCCAATGTCGGCGTTGAACAATTTATCGCCGAAAAATGGCCCTTTCTCAGTCGACTCGTGAACGCGGTCATCATCAATGTCGCCGGCAAGACGCCGGATGATTTCGTTCGCGCCGTGGAACGGCTCGATGCCCTGGACGGCATCGCCGCCTTTGAACTGAATTACAGCTGTCCCAATGTCAAGGAGGGAGGACTCTCCTTCAGCAGCAATCCTCGCGTCGCGGAGCAGGTGACGGCGATGGTGCGCAAGGTGACCAGGCGGCCGCTGATCACCAAGTTGACGCCGAATGTCACCTCCATCTCGGAGATCGGCCGCGCCTGTGAAGCGGCCGGCGCCGATGCCGTCTCGGCTATCAATACCCTGGTGGGCATGGCCATCGACATCCACAGCCGCAAGCCGCGACTGGCCTCCATCACAGGCGGCCTCTCCGGTCCGGCCATCCGGCCGGTGGCTCTGGCCAAGGTCTTTGAACTGGCCCGGGTGCTGCGGATACCGGTCATCGGCATCGGCGGCATCCAGAGCGCGGCGGATGCCCTCGAATTCATCCTCGCCGGCGCGGCGGCGCTGCAGATCGGCACCGCCAATTTCATGAATCCCGGGGCGGCGCTGGAAGTCGTGGAAGGGTTAGAGCACTATTGTGCCGGGCAGAAAATTGCCCGTTTGATGGATCTGCGCGGCGCGGTAAAACTGAAATGAATGGCCGCAGGCGCCGCTTCACCTCTTTGCGGCCTGGCGCGGCGATTACGCCTTACTCCTTCCCACGCGGAGCGTGGGAAGGAGCAGCGCTCCGCGTGGGAAGCAATCCCGGCCGCTCCTGCGGCAGACAACCAATGCGAAGGAGCCATCCATGAAATGGCGGCGTTTTATCATCTGTTGTAGTGTGACCTTGATATGCGCGTGCATGCCGAATGCCCATTGGCGTGACGATGCCTATGCCCGTGACGACTCCGAGCCGCAGCAGCGCTCCGCATGGCGCGATCGCGGCGAAGAGCGTCCCAATCTGCTCAGCACCGATACCGGCATCGCCTCGTTCATGGCCGATGAGATCCACGGCCGCATGACCGCCAATGGTGAACTCTATGACATGCGCCAGCTCACCGCCGCGCATCGCACGTTGCCATTCGGCACCATCGTGTTGGTCAAAAACAGCGCCAACGGCAGGAGCGTTGAGGTGCGCATCAACGATCGCGGGCCCTACGTCGACGGCCGCATCATCGATCTCTCCTTTGAGGCGGCCAAACAACTGGGGTTGGTGGAGCGCGGCAGCGGCATGGTGGAATTGCGGGTCGTGCGCTACGGAAAATGACAGAATGATTCCTATCCTGGAGGAAGTGTGAACCTGAAATCCTTTGGCATCCGGTCTCTGATCGCTGTGATCTTCGGTCCGGCCATTCTTCTCGCCGCCTGGTATGGCAGTCACTGGTGGCTGGCTTTTGTCGCCCTGGTTGTGGTGCTCTCCGTTTATGAATATTACGGACTGGCGCAGCGTAAAGGCGCCCATGGCATGCATTACATGGGTATTCTGGCTGCTTTTGTCATGGTCCTGGCGCTCTATTATCACGCCGAATGGAGCATCCTGCCGATCATCCTCCTCTTTTTGGTCGCCGTGCAATTTTACGCGCTCTATCGCAAAGAGGGATCTGCGCTGCTCGACGTGCCCACCACCGTTTTCGCGCCGCTCTATTATGCCCTCAGTTTTGGCAGCTTTATCCTCATCCGCGAACTGCCGGCGCGCTACGGACTCAACAGTGATCCGGCTGGCCGCTGGCTGGTCATGCTCATACTGACCATCTGGATCTGCGATACCGCCGCCTACATCGGCGGATCCTATCTGGGACGCCATAAACTCATGCCGCGCATCAGTCCCAACAAGACCATCGAGGGCACGGCTTTGGGATTCATCTTCGCCGTTCTGATGGCCTGGCTCTGTCATGTCTGGTTCATCCAGGGATTGCGGTTGCAGGACTCTTTGATCATCGGCATCATTGCCGGCAGCCTGGGCCAGTACGGCGATCTGTTTGAATCCATGTTCAAACGCGATGCAGGTGTCAAGGATTCCTCCAACCTCATCCCCGAACACGGCGGCGCACTCGACCGCTTCGACAGCCTGACCCTCTGCGCACCGGTGATGTATCTCTATTTGAAATGGTTTGCGTTCTAAGGAAGTGCCTGGAGGGAAACCGTTTTAGCATTTCACGGTCATCGAGTAAGCCAAAAAGCCGGAACTCTTTTTAGAACATCCGGCTTTTTATTAAAATACAATCAAAACACCGACCGCGCCAGCCGGAACAGCGCCAGAAACGCGCGGTAGAGTTCCGGGTATGCGGCGGTTTCGTAGCGCAGTACCTTGGTCTCGATGCGCTCGGCGCCGGGCAGCAGTGCAGCCGCGTCGGCCATCTCCACTTTCGGAAAGCGCACTTCCAGCACCAGAGGGGCTTTGAAAATCAGTGCTTTGGCTTTTTTCCTGTTCCGCACCGCCTGCTCCGCCTCTTCCCTGATCGCCTTCAGGGTTTCCTGAAACGGATAGCAGCGCGCGCAGAGCCGGCCGCGGCCCTCTTTCACCGCCACCGCTCGCACCCAGGGCATCAGCGCTCGCGCCTCCCCGGCCAGCGCCTTGTCGCCGGTGACCAGGAGTGTGGGTACGCCATAAGCGCCCGCCATGCCCGCATTCAATCCCAGCTCGCCTACCTGTTGTCCATTGACGTGAATCGATTCGATGAGCGAATAGGCGTAAATATGATCGTGGATGGCCTGCGGTGTGCCGAAGCTGGCGTGATACCCCGTGAAAAACGCCCCGGCGCAGGAGTCATCCAGGTCCTGCACCATGGAAAAGGGTTTGCCCGGGCCGCTCACCAATTGGGCTTTGGGATGGAGCTGATCCACGAGGAGATTGGCCATATTGCTGTGCGAATCGTTCACCACCACTTCCGTGGCGCCCGCGGCCACGGCGCCTGCGATGGCTGCGTTCACTTCCGCGGTCATCCATTGCCGCGCCGGCTGATACTCCCGCGCTGCCGGATCCACATGCTCCTTGAGCACCACACCGTTGACGCCTTCCATGTCCGCTGAAATATAGATCTTCATCGTTTTCTGTCTCTATTATTCAAAAACCAGTTTGCCGTTTCCCATGATGCGGCGGCCGTCGATGACCACCGAGGCCTTGTAGACGACTGCGTCGAGGTGGATGGGTACATCGTTTGTGCCGCCAAAGGAGACGTTGTTGCCGAGGGCGACGTGGATGGTGCCGACCACTTTTTCGTCCTCCAGGGCATAACCGCTGATGCGCGCGGCGTCGTTGGTGCCGATGCCGAATTCGGCCACCAGTCGCGCCTCCGGGCCGTGCAGGGCGAGCCGCCGTTTCAGGCGCTGCGCCGGATCGCCGCCGAGGATGCGCACCGCGCGGCCCTCCTTGATGCTGAGGTTAATCCGCTCGGCGTCGCCGGGCTGTACCCCCATGCCGGCGTCGACGACCAACTCTCCTTCGGTCAGCACTTCAACGGGCGCCAGGCAGGCTTCGCCTGCGGGCAGATTGGAAAAGGCGCCGGGGGTGTTGACCATTCCGGTGTCCGCATAGCCCTTGCGATTGGCCGCATTGACGCGCAAACGGGTGCCATTGGGCGCGGTGATCTGGATCTCTTTGGCGATGGTGAGGATGTCCGCCAGTTTGTGGCTAAGCCGGCCGATGCGGGTGAAATCCATGTCGGCGATGCGGGCAAAGGTGTCGTTGGTGACTGCCGGCAGGGTGATGACGCGCGCACCTTTTTGGCAGGCGGCGCGGCGTGCCGCGGTGTGGGAGATGGAGACCGAGGTGAGGGCGATGACGGCATTCATCTCCTGCATGAGTCCGGCCACAGGCGGACAAAGCGGATCCTTGTGCAGCTGTCCGGTTGTGATCTGCAAGAGATGGACGTAGCGGGTGCGTTTTTCCGCCGCGGCGAAGAGGAGGCGGGCCAGATCGAGATAGGGTTCGTCGGCGATGATCAACAGCGCTTCGTCTTTGTGCACATCCAGAGATTTTTGGATGACCGTCTGGGCGGCTTTTTCGAGTTTGGTCATGATGAGAGGGCCGGGAGATTGGTTCGTTTTTAA
>DCUM01000092.1 GCA_002327255.1 bacterium UBA2214
AAATGGAAGGCCGACTTCAAGGCCACGGCGTTTTCGGCCAAATTGAGCGGGTGGGGCCTGCTGGTTTTCGATCAGCTCTATTCCGGGCGGCTGCTCAATGTCCTGGTCGACGAACATCACTACGGCGCCATCTGGGGTGGCATTCCCCTGATCTCGCTCGATGTTTTTGAGCACGCCTATTATCACAAGGATGGCCCCGGCCGCGCGGTCTATATCGATCATTTCATCGATCATCTGCACTGGGGACGCATCGAAGCGCGCTATAAAAGATTCGTCCAATAATTACCATCCCCATCCGGATAAACCGGAACCGTTGCAGGGCGGGACCTCAGCGCGCCCTTTCCTTTTTTTGCCATTAGGCACAGAACAAGTGCCAGGATACTTGTTTCCAGATGATAAAGCCCGGTCGTGAACAGCCGGGCTTTTTTTATGGGCGCGAAAAAAGGGGTACGCCTGGGCGGCAGTTGACGTATCGCTCTATTCATCGTCACTGTGGCTGGTTTCCGGTTTTCGCTGTCATCAGGCTACCATTCCGGATGCACCAATCCGACCCCATTGAGCTTTTCTTCATACCGCGCCAGCAGGAACAGCGCATCGGAGAGCCGGTTGAGATAGGCCAGCAGGTGGGGATTGGCGAGCGGCTCTGCAGCATGCAAGGCGGTGACGCGGCGTTCGCCGCGGCGGATAATGGCGCGCGCCACATCCAGCAATGCCGAGGATTCCATTTCGCCATACAACACAAACTGCGGCGGGAGTTGCAATTCCGCCTCGATGGCCGGCAACGGTCGCTCCAGGTCAGCCAACGCTTCAGGCCCGAGGCGATGCGGCAAACGCCCCGTCTGATCCGGCGCAGAGGCCAGTTCGCTGTTGATCAGATAGAGATGATTCTGTATCCGCAGAAGCAGCTCTTTGATTTGCAGAGTCCGGCAGCGCGAGCGCGCCAGTCCGATGAAGGCATGCGCTTCGTCCAGCGTCCCATAAGCCTCCGGTCGCAGATCCTGTTTACGCACACGCCGGCCATTGCGCAATTCCGTGCCCCCGTCATCTCCCTTTCTTGTTGTAATGCTTCGAGGTCTCATGGCACTCCCTGATTATTATTTTGATAATAAATAGTACTTGAATTTGACGGAATTGTTGCTAATTTACAAGAAAAAAGTGAGGGAAACCCATCTTGGATACGTTTTTCCTGCTCGTAAAACAATGGCTGAAACGCTATTATTTTATCTTTATCGCACTTTTGATCGTCAGCCTCAGCTTTATCATTCTCCTGCAGCTCAATCCGCAATCCTTCCTCAGTACGGATCAGGAAGTAAAGATCAATTTTGCGGATAACATCTCCCGGGCCCATCTCCGTCTGGTCGATCTTTTCAATCAGCGTTATCAGGGCCGCATCCAGGTTGTGCCTGTTGACCTTCCTTTTGAAAAATTCAGCACCAATGAACGCAAGGAACTGCTGACGCGTACGCTGCGCAGTAAAAGCACCCGGCTCGATGTTTTTGCGGTGGACCAGATATGGATTTCAAGATTCGCCAAATGGGCGGAACCCCTTGATCCCTTTCTGCCTCGCGAGGAGCGCGACGCCCTGCTCAGCTACGCACTAAGCTCCTGCATCGATAACGGTAGGCTTGTGGGCGTGCCGTTGTACATCGATATCGGCGTGCTCTATTACCGCCACGACCTGCTGCGTTCGTTTCCGGATGCCGATTCCATCGAGGCGCAACTGCAGCGCTCCATCACCTGGGATGCGTTGATTGCGCTGCACAACCGTTGGCCGCACAAAAAGGAAAAGCCCTTTTATCTCTTCCCCGCGGAGGCGTACGAAGGCTTGATGTGCAGTTTCATCGAGAATCTCGCCAGTCAGGACACGGCTCTGTACCGGACGCCCACGGCTTCACTGGTCACCCCGCAAGCCGTGCAGGCGCTGCAACTCATGGTCGATCTGATACGGAACCACAAAGCCACGCCTGAAGCGGTGTTGGGGTTCAAAGAGGTCGATGTCTATCCTTATGCCCTGGCCCGGGATGCGCTCTTTTTTCGCGGCTGGCCGGGCAATCTCAACAAATATGCCGAGACCGATGCCGAAAAAATCGCCTTGATACGCATGGCAGCCCTGCCGCACTTTTCAGGGGGGCAGCCCAAAGCGGTGTACGGCGGCTGGAATCTCATGGTGGCGCGCAACTCCACCCGAAAGAAAGAGGCGTTGACTTTCATCCATTTCCTGCTCACCGAAGAGGCGCAAAAAGTCATGTATGAAACCATGGGGTTTCTCCCGGCCAACAATTCGGTCTATATGGATTCGCTCTTCTGCGCCCGGCATCCCGGCCTGCGCTACCTGCGCCACCTGCTCGACCATGGCGCGCATCGTCCGGCCAGCGAATATTACACGCAAATATCCGATATCATCACCTACGAGTTGCATCGCGCGCTCAAGGGCGAAGTCACAGCGCGGCAGGCTTTGCAGGCAGCGGAACAGCGCATCCATCGCGAGGTTCATCTCTGAGCCCTCAAAAGAAGTCATTGTGGATGAACGATCATGAAAATCTTCGATAAATTGCAGCCCTATCATTTTCAGCTCAAGCACGTCATCGTGCTCTTCACCATTTTGCTCATTTTCCAGCTGGCCATTTCCTTCGTACACAAGCTCTCGTTGCGCGATTTTCTCGTGCAGACCCAGGACTGGTATCAGCGCGATTCCGCGGAAAAGCTGGCGAATCTGACCGCTACCTCTCTGGAACTGCTGCTGGAAACCACCCTGCAGAATCCCGACATGGCGCTCGAAGAACAGCGCAAGATGATCCAGTCGTTCAACATCATCCTCAGTCAGCAGATTCTCCAGGAGCATGTCGAGGATCTCTGTGTATTGGTGCGTAACGGGGATGAAATATACGCCATCGATAATGGTCAGGACCTCTTTGATTTTCTCGTTTTGCAGCGCTTGCACGCCACGCCGGCATCGCCGCAACATCAGGCGGTGATCCGGCTTTATCGTCAACACCAGGAGACGCTGCGCGCCAGTGAGCAGATCTTGACCCGGCTTGAAGGGCGCCAGACCTTTCATGTCTTCGTTCCGTTTGTGCCACGCGGGGAATACATGGGCGCGGTCTATATGAAAAACACGCCCGATTTCAGTTTCATCACCAATGAGATCATCACCAGTTATAACCAGACCAGCCTGATGTTCGTCGCTCTGATTGTCTTCGGATTGCTGGCCATGTTCTACATCTCATCGTATACCCTGCGGGAAAGGGATGATGCCCAGACGCAGTTGCTGGAGACGCGGGAGAAGCAGATCGCCGAACTGGTGCATTATCAAAAAGAGGCGCTGTTCACCAAACGCATCTATCATACGCACCACAAAGCGGAAAAAGTGATGGGATTCATCAAGGAGGACCTGCGGCTTCTCGAACGGGAACGCATCGATGAGATCAAATATCGTGTCACCAGGTATGCCAATTTCATCTCGCGGGTCATCTATGATATGAAATGGTACGACCCGCCATTGCAAACGATCCGCAATCCCATATTCAAAACCAATCTCAATGAGGTGATCACCTTCATCGTCAACCATATTTTCTGCCGCGTCGCCACAGATAATAACCTGATCGATTACGTCATGGCGCTTGACGAGACGATACCATCCATTCCCGTCAATGAATTTGTGATCTGGGAAATTCTCGAACCCCTGATTCAGAACAGCGTCGATCATGGGGGGGAAGGGGCACTCAGGGTTACGGTGGCAACGCGACACTTCCAGGAACAGGGCCGGATTGAATTGACGGTGGGCGATAACGGCCGGGGCATTGCGGCGGAACTCCTGGAGGTGGGCGACTCCGGCATCAAGCGCATCTTCCTGGAACACACCTCCACCAAAAACGACAGCCAGAATAACGGCTATGGCTGTTATATCGCCCATGAATTCGCCGTGCAGCGCTGCGGCTGGAAGATGGATGCGGAAAACCTGCCGCAGGGCGGATGTCAATTTATCATCTCCATCCCGCTTGGCCGTGATTTGCTGTAACTTATATCAGAGGCAACCATGATCTCCTTTTCCGCCATCCATCTCCTGCTCATCGAGGACGAAGAATACGATGTGCGCCGCATACGCAACACCATCAGGCCTTTCCAGGAGCGCATCGTCATCGAGGATGTCGCTTCCTCCGGGCAGAGAGCCATCGAACTCTTGCAAAGCCGGCATAACGCCTATGATGTGGTGATCATGGATTTTCAGATTTCGGGCGGTTTGATGGGGGAGCGGCTGATCCGGCGCATCAAGGAGATCGATCCGACCCTGCAGATCATCGTCGTCACCAAGATGACCATCAACCTCTCGGATTTTGAATTTGCCAGCCGCTTGCTCGAAGCGGGGGCCATGTGGTATTGCACCAAGTATCCGGGTGACATCGAGGAGTATATCTACCAGCCCACCGATTTTCTTCTCAGTATTTTCAACGCCTATGAAAAGAATCGCATGGAGAAGGCGCAGCAGAAATCGGTTCACAAATTGCAGAAGAACATCGAGGATATTCTCTGCCGTAAAAAAATCATCGGCGAATCGGCGAGTACACAACGGCTGCAGGCGCAGATCCTGCAGTTTGCCGCCAGCGAAACCAACGTACTCATACGCGGCTATTCCGGCACAGGCAAGGAACTGGTGGCCACGCATATCCATTATCTGAGCAAACGAAAATTTGAGAATTTTGTCCCGATCAACTGCGGCAGCCTGCCGGATAATCTCATCGAGAGTGAATTGTTCGGATTCGAAAAGGGCGCATTCACGGGGGCTGCGGCGGGCAAGCCGGGCCTGTTCGAGATCGCCCACCGCGGCACGATATTCCTGGACGAGATCACCGAGTTGCCCCTGCCGGCGCAATCGAAATTGCTGCGCGTCATCCAGGAGGGCGAGATCGACAAGATCGGCCGCGTCGAAAAGGTCAAGGTGGATGTGCGCATCATCGCCGCCACCAATAAAAATCTCGAACAGGAGGTGCGCGAGAAGCGCTTCCGCGAAGATCTCTATTACCGTCTCAATGTGGTCTTTATCGACGTGCCGCCGCTGCGGCAACGGCGCGAAGATATTACGGCGCTGATCGATTATTTCCTGCAACGCTTCAGCGACGACATGAACCGGCCCAAACCGGAGATCAGTACGGGCGCCAGAGAGCTGCTGCAAGCGTATGACTGGCCCGGCAACGTGCGCGAGCTCCAGAATGTGGTGCAGCGCCTGCTTTTCCTCGAGGAGCCGCAATTATCCGCAGGCCATGTGCGCATCGTGCTCGGATTCCGGGATGATCTTGCGACGCAGCCCGGCGCGGAATCGCCTTTCTGGGACGCCGCTAACATTCTGCCGTGGCGGGATATGGAACGGCAGCTCCGCGCTGCCTATTTCTCCTTCGTGCGCGAACAGGCCGCCACCGATGCCGACGCGGCGCGGCTGCTCGGCCTCGCCCCCCCCAACTATCACCGCATGTGCAAGGAACTGGGACTCAAATAGACGCCCTCATCGCAAGATAACCTCCTGATGCCATCACGGCAGGCATGAACGTCATGGCAGCCGCTGCGGCACAGGCATACGCGTTGGAAACGCACGGGAAAGTCTTCACGCTCCTGATTCTGGGTACCAGGTGTAATCGGTAACCCGGAAAGTGGCAGCGTCATCGAAGCATCCGCAATCAACTCATCCGGCTCCCCGTCGATCGCCCGCTCACCGGTATCTTATTAAAATGATAACAAAACGCTTATCAATTTGATAATGTACGCGCCCAATTTGTGGCGTGCGATGGCATAAAAGCAATAGAATCAATCACTTTCTGCCCTCGTCATCCTCTGGCGTAATTTTTGTAACAAATAAGCCGCTAACAAGTCCTGAAAACATTCCGGGTCCAATATGCACACCTTCAAATTTCAATGGGTTCTTTTTCCAGGGCGGTCCGCTTTGCCCGTGCTGGCTGCGCTCTTTCTCGCGCTCCCCATGCTCCATGCCGCCGATTATGTCACCGTCAACCAGGCCGGTTACCTGCCGCAGCAGTCCAAACGGGCTCTGGTCACCACAGCCGCAGACAGCTTTCACCTCGTCGATCAGAATTCCAGCCAGATCGTTTACCGGGGCGCGTTGACGCAGCGCGCGGTGCTGGACGCGGCCACGGGCATGAATGTCTGGGAGGCTGATTTCAGCGTCTGGCGTGCCCCCGGCACGTTTATCATCAATGTGCCCGGCATCGGCAAATCGCACCCGTTCACCATCCAAAATTCCGCCTATGTCAACCTCGCCAGGGCGTCGCTCAAGGCTTTTTATTTTCAGCGCTGCGGCATGGATTTGTCCCCCTATGATGCAGGGGTGTATACACACACCAGGTGTCACACCCAGGATGGCTGGCTGCACAGCAGCAGCGGCGAGAGTGGCGTTGTCAAATCTGCCGGCGGCTGGCATGACGCCGGTGATTACGGCAAGTACGTGGTCAATGCGGGTGTCAGCGTCGGCACCCTGCTCCTCGCCTATGAAACCTTCCCGGACCGCTTTGCAGCGGATAACCTCAAAATCAGGGAGAGCGGCAACGGCGTCCCCGATCTGCTGGATGAGGTGCAGTACGAACTGCGCTGGCTGCTGACCATGCAAAGAGCGGACGGCCCGGTGTATCACAAGCTGACGCGCGAGAATTTCGCGCCCTTCATCATGCCGCAAAAAGACACGGAAAAGCGCTATCTCATGCCCGTTTCCAGCACGGCGACGGCAGATTTCGCCGCCATGATGGCCCAGGCCGGCCGTATCTACCGTTCCGTATCGCCAGCCTTTGCGGACTCGTGCCTCTCCGCCGCGCAAAAAGCCTGGAACTGGCTCGGCAATAATCCCGGCATCGTCCCGGCAGGCGGCTTCAGGAACCCGGTCGGCGTGGCCACCGGCGAATACGGCGACGGCAACGACCGTGATGAGCGGCTGTGGGCGGCTGCCGAGCTGTGGCGCAGCACCGGGGAGAGCGCGTACGAGACCTATTACCTTGATAACTATCAATCGCAAAATCTATTCCAGTCGGAGATGTCCTGGGGCAGTGTCGCGCCCATGGCGCATCTCGCTTATCTGCTGGCCCCGCAGGATATGGGGAACGCCACGGCCCTGCAAACACTGCGCACAAACTTGCACCAATACGCTGCCACCCTGCTGGCCCAGGCCGAACAGAGCGGCTTCCGCGTGCTGCTCAAACCGGGCGAGTACAACTGGGGCAGCAATTCGCGCCCCCTCAACCGTGCGATCCTGCTCATCCTGGCGGCCAGGACGGGTGCTGACGAAGCTTTCATCCATGCGGCGCTGGATCAACTGCACTATGTCATGGGTCGCAACGGCCTCAACTTCTGTTTCGTCAGCGGCACCAACGCCTTCAGCCTGAAGAATCCGCACCATCGGCCCTCGGCCGCGGATAACATCAGGGAGCCCCTGCCGGGCATGCTCTCCGGCGGCCCCAACCAATATCTCCAGGATGATATTCTCAAGGCCCGATTCAATGCCTCCACGCCCCCGGCTTTGTGCTTTGTGGATCATGTGGACAGTTACGCGGGCAACGAGATCGCCATCAACTGGAACGCGCCGCTGGCCTTTGTCGCCGGTTATTTCGCGGCGGATACCAGCACCACCGCCATCGGCCGGCGCAAAGAGGCGCTCCCGCAAACCTTTGCTCTGGGTCAAAATTATCCCAATCCTTTCAACGCGGCCACCACCATTCCCTTCTATCTCTCCCGATCAGGGCCGGTGAAACTGGAAATATTCAACCTGCAGGGTGAAAAACTGGAGATCAGAGATTTGGGGATGCGGAGCGCCGGTGCCCATCGCGTTTCCTGGCAGCCGCAAATTCCCAGCGGCATCTATTACTGCCGCATTCAGATCGAACATCCGGCGCCGTCCTGCTCCAACCTCACCAAAATGGTGCTGGTGCGATGAGATTGCTGAAGGGCGTGATTTTCACCGCGGTATTTGTGGTCCTCCTTTGCACGGTAGCGGCGCCAGCGCAGAACTTCGCCAACGGATTTCCGTTCGCCCTGCCGGCGCAGGACAGCAGCCGGCAGTTTTTCATGCCCCATTTCCCGGCGCGCAGCATTGCCGCGGATGAATTTGTCACCGTCGACGGCCGGGGGCATTTTGCCGTCAAGGGGGAACGCATCCGTTTCTGGGGCACCAACTGCGGCGCCGATGGCGCCTTTCCCGGCACCACCCAATCGCCCTTCATCGCCGCGCGGCTGCGCAAGATGGGTTTCAATCTGGTGCGCATGCACCACCTCGACAATCCCTGGAGTAATTACAGTCTCTTTGAACGCCATTCCGATACCCGTCATCTCAATGCCACCATGCTGACCCGCTGGGAAAAATTCATTTATGAACTGAAGAAGAATGGCATTTACGCCAATGTCAACCTGCACGTCAGCCGCACATTCAGCAGCCAGGATGGCGTAGTCGATGCCGACTCCATCGTCGACTATGGCAAAGCGGTCAGCTACATCGATCAATCTTTGTGGCCGCTCTATAAAGAGTACGCGCGCCAGCTCCTGACCCATCTCAATCCCTTCACGCAGACGCGCCTGGTGGATGACCCGGTCATGGCCATGGTGGAGATCACCAATGAAAACTCGCTGTATCGCTGGTGGCGCGACGGCCATCTCAAACCCTTCAACGAGGGCGGCAGGCTGACGCTGCGCCACGCGCGCCTTCTGGATCAACAGTGGCAGGCGTTTCTGCGCCGCAAATACGCCACCACGGTGGCCTTGCAGGCAGCGTGGCAGCAGGGCGCGCGCGATGGCAGCGCCCGGGAATTGATCAAGGACGGCGGTTTTGAAAGGGGCCAGCTGATGCAGAACTGGCAACTGGAACGGCATGAGGGCGCCAAAGCCGACATGGGCAACGAGGTTTCCCAGCCTTTTCAGGGCCTGCTGGCCGCCAGGGTGAACGTCACCAGCGCGACCGCAACCGGCTGGCATGTGCAGTGGAAACAGGTCGGCTTTACCATCGAAAAAGACTCGCTCTACACCGTCACCTTCGCCGCCCGCGCCCACGACACACGCTCCATCTCGGTCACCGTGATGCGCGATAATTCGCCCTGGACCACCTATGGCGGCGGCAACTTTCAGCTCACGGCCCAATGGCAACGCTTCTCCTTCACCTTTCGCGCCCCGGAGACCTGTCTCAGCCAATCGCGCCTCTCGTTCGGACTGGGCGCGGAGACGGGCACCTATTGGTTCGACGTTATCTCGGTGCAGCCGGCTTCGATTCACGGCCTGCTGGCTGCTGAATCCCTGGAGGCGGGCACGGTCGGGCGCAACGACTATAACCGCTGCGTGGCCTTTTCCGATGCGCGCGTGGCGGATCTGAGTGCTTTTTACGTCAAGGTGCAGGATGATTTTTTCGCCGAAATGGCCCGTTTTCTGAAACAGGAACTGGGCGTGCGCGTTCCCATCACCGGCACCAACTGGAATGTCGGTCCCGGCGATATCGTGGTGCAGAGCAAACTGGATTATATCGATAACCACGCTTACTGGGATCATCCCCATTTTCCCAACGAGCCCTGGTCTTCGTATGACTGGAGCATCAGCAACACGCCCATGGTGCAGTCGCCGGATGGCGGTTCCATCGCCCGCGTCCTGAATGCGGTGGCTGTGGCGGGGAAGCCCTTCACCATCAGCGAGTACAATCACTGTTTTCCCAACCGTTATCAATCCGAGGGGCCTGTCTTTCTGGTCAGCTATGCGGCGCTGCACGATGCCGACGGCATCATGATGTTCGATAACGGCGGCAGCAATGACCACTTTGAGAGCGATTTCATCGACAGCTATTTCGGCATTCACCGCAACACGGCGATGATGTCGCTGATGCCCTCGTGCGCCCAGGCGTTCCGGCAGGGGTATATCGCCCCGGCGCGGCAAACGATCGGCCTGGCGTTGAGCGAATCCGATGTGCTGCTCTTGCCCAAAAGCGACACGGGCGACTGGCAGGGGCCGGCGCTGACCCCGCCACAGCTCTCCCTGCAGCATAAGGTGCGTTATGAAACTTTTCAGGCGGCAATGCCTTTCTCGGCTCTTTCTCTGCCGCCAACGCCGCTGCCTCCCTATGTCAGCGATACCGAAGAGATCACCTGGAATCCAGCCGGTCTGCTGCAGACCATCACCCCGCGTTTCCTCGCCTTCACCGGGCTGCTGCAGCAATTCACCGGCGCGCAGATGGGAGATCTGCAATTGATCAGCGCCGACGGGTTTGCCACCTGTACCTGGCTCTCCCTCGACGGCGAGCCGCTGTCGCAGGCCGACATCTCGCTGCTTACCCTGTCAACCCGTGCACAGAACAGCGGCATGGTCTGGGATGGCATCCACACCGTGCATGGCCGTTGGGGTGTGGCGCCCACGCTGATGGCGCCCGTGCGGCTGGAATTGATGCTGTCCATTCAGGCCGATTCCATCCGCATCCATGCGCTCGACACCCGGGGCAACCGCTTGTGGAATTTCCGCACCATCACGCCATCAGCCCCGGGCCGGTTCCGGGTGATTCTGGATCAAAGCGTTGACAAAACCGTCTGGTACGGCATCGAACGTTTGGGTGACAGCAGCAACGTGGGCACGCCCGGGGACGGGGTGCCCGGTGTATTCGCTTTGCCCGCCAGCTATCCCAATCCTTTTCTGCAGCCGGGTTCTTCTGCAGCCGTGCAGATTCCTTTCGAGATTCCAGCCAGGGGAAAAGTACAGCTTGTGGTCTATGATGTCCTGGGACGTCGGGTGCGCACTCTCTGCCAGGGCCAGATGGAGCACGGCCGCCACATCCAGCGCTGGAATGGGCGGGATGACCGGGAGCGTGCGGTGGCCGATGGGGTCTATTTTTATGTGCTTGATTTTTCAAACACGGATGTCCATTTGCAGCGCAGCGCCAAGATGATGATCATGAAATGAGCCCGATATTCAATCCATCCGGTTCAGGTTTATGCGCCGTGCCGCAAAACAGGTGCGGGTGGAGGTTAAAGGATTCTTATTCACCTCGGCGCTTGCAGCAATTATCAGGTTTTCCCCTATCCGGCGCCTCACGACGCCCTGGGCGGTGAATGATTCAGACGAAGACAAACAAGGAGTGACAAGATGAAATGGTCTCAGATCCTCTTCCTGGTGCTCGTAATCACCGGCGTCACGCTGGCGCAGAGTGATATCGATGCAAAGGTTGACCAGTTGCTGAACGAGATGACGGTTGCGGAAAAAGTCGGTCAAATGACGCAAATCGCCATTGATTTCATCAGCAATGCGGGAGAAGCGCAGGGCCAGGATGCGTTGCAACTGGATCCCGCCCGCATGGAACTGGTGATCCAGAAATATCATGTGGGTTCGATATTGAATGTCGGCACCCATGCGCACAGCGTCGCG
Organism: bacterium UBA2214; assembly: GCA_002327255.1. Classification (GTDB taxonomy): domain Bacteria; phylum Zhuqueibacterota; class Zhuqueibacteria; order Residuimicrobiales; family Residuimicrobiaceae; genus UBA2214. Next base: position 11,377 of record DCUM01000092.1, read on the forward strand.
AAATGGCACGAGATCATCACAGCGATTCAGGACATGGCGCTGCAGAAAACCCGGCTCAGGATTCCTGTCATCTATGGCATCGACGCTGTCCATGGCGCCAATTACACCAGGGATGCCACCCTGTTCCCGCAGGCCATCTCCATGGCCGCCACCTGGAACCCCGAGCTGCTGAAAAAGACCGCCGAGATCACGGCACTGGAGACGCGCGCTTCGGGCATTCCCTGGAATTTCAATCCGGTGCTCGACAGCGGCCGCCAGCCTTTGTGGCCGCGACTCTGGGAGACTTTCGGTGAAGACGCCTATCTGGCCAGCATCCTCGGTGTGGCGTACGTCAAGGGACTCGAAGGAGACTCCAATGACATCTCGGCGCCGGATAAAGTGGCCGCCTGCCTCAAACACTATATCGGTTACGGCACGCCGGTGACGGGCAAGGATCGCACGCCCGCCTGGATTCCGGATCACTACCTGCGGCAGTACCATCTGCCCCCCTATGCGGCGGCCATCGCCGCCGGCGCCCATACGCTCATGCCCAATTCCGGAGATGTCAACGGCGTGCCGGTGCATGCCAGCCACTATCTGCTCACCGAGCTGCTGCGCGGTGAATTGGGATTCGAAGGCGTGGTGATCAGCGATTGGGCCGACATCACCAATCTCCATACACGGCATCGCGTCGCCGCCAACAACAAGGAAGCCGTGCGCCTGGCGGTCATGGCAGGCGTCGATATGAGTATGGTGCCGACGGACTTGAGCTTCCCCGATGCCCTGATCGAACTGGTTCAGGAGGGCAGCGTCCCCATGGAGCGGATCGATGAAGCGGTGCGCAGAATTCTCACGCTGAAGTACCGGCTTGGACTGTTCGAACGGCCTTATCCCGACAAGTCTCTGCAGGCACAATTTGCCTCGCCGGCCGCTGCCGCGGTGAATTTACAGGCCGCCCGGGAGGCGATGATCCTGCTGAAAAACGACAACCGCACCCTGCCGCTGAGAAAGTCGCTCAAGGTGCTCGTCACCGGTCCCAATGCGGAGCGACTGTCGCCGCTCAACAGCGGCTGGACCATCACCTGGCAGGGCAACCGCGAAGAGCTCTATCCCAAAGACAAGTGGACCGTGCGCAAGGCGATCGAGGCCAAGATCGGCAAAGCCAATGTCGCCTATGTGCAAGGCGCCACCGTGGATAGAGAGACGGGCATCGCCGCCGCGGTCAAAGCCGCGAAAAAAGCGGATGTGGTCGTGGCCTGTCTGGGCGAAGACGCTTATTGCGAAACCCCGGGCAATATCACCGATTTGACGCTGCCGGAGGCGCAGCTGAACCTGGTCAAGGCCTTGCAAGCGACGGGCAAACCAGTGGTGTTGGTATTGATAGAGGGACGGCCGCGCATCATTCGCTCCATTGTGGAGGATAGCCGCGCCATTGTGCTGGCCTTTCTGCCGGGCCTTGAGGGCGGACGCGCCATCGCCGACGTGCTCTTTGGCGACGCCAATCCCGGCGGCAAACTGCCGGTGACCTATCCGCGCCATCCCAACGATCTGGTGCTCTACGACCATGTTCTCGCGGAGAACACGGGCGGCACCAGCCGCTACCATCCGCAGTGGCCGTTTGGATTCGGACTCTCCTACACGACCTTTGCCTACAGCGATCTGCGTCTCGACAAACAGAACGTGCCGCGCGGAGAGACGGTGACGGCACAAATCACCGTGAAGAATACCGGGCAGATGGCGGGCAAGGAGACAGTGCAGCTCTATCTCAGCGATGTCGTGGCCTCCATCACGCCGCCCAACCGGCGGCTGCAGGGGTTTGAAAAGATCGATCTGGCGCCGGGAGAGAGCAAAACCGTGTCGTTCACTCTGGGCGAAGCAGCGATGAGCTTTGTGGGTCTGGATGGCAAACCGGTGGTGGAGCCGGGGCAATTCAAAGTGTCGGTGGGGCATTTGCAGCAAACATTTGAGGTGAAATGAACAGGATTCTCGCGGATCTCTGAGCTTCAGGAGAAAAAAGACCAAGCTGGAGACCCGGAGAAGTACAGACACAAGCGACTGAGCCGTGTCACGGCAGGATCATTATTAATTTGATAACGAATGGTTATTATAATAATAATAATTGGTCCGTGCAGTCCCGGATAAAAAATATTAATATATTGTAAATAAAAGAGATAATAATAGCGTCATCCTGTGGCATAATTCTTGTATTATTGCCTATATTCCCAAGATGAGAGGCGCATGTTCAGACCTTTTACACTTTTGGATTGGTTTGTGGTCATCTATTACCTGTTGGCCCTGATCATTCTTGCCTTGATGATGTTGCGCAGTGATGAAAATGAGCCCTGGCAGTACACGGCGCGCATTCAATGGGGGTGGCTGAACATTGGCGCGTCACTCTTCACGATCAGTTTTTTGCTGGAAGTGCTACTGATATTCGCAATCGCGGCTGGTTTGACCGGAAAGGGGAGCGGCATTCTGGCGTGGACCTTCATTGCCACTTTGTTCCTCTATGCCTGGTCCATTTGGCCGAACTGGCGCGGAAGCGATGAATCGTGTATTTTTTTTCCGGAAGCTCTGCCCAGGATTTTACGACGCATCATCACACTCATGATCGTTTTTTCTTTTATCATATTTAAAATATATGTTATATTAGCTATTGGCAATTTCCTCTTCGCATCCGGTGCGCACACTTTTGCCATATTGATCCTGTTGGCTTCCGGTTTGATGGTAGTGGTGGGTGGGTATCATGCACTCGTTCGCATGCAAATTATTCAAAATATTGTCGTTGCCTTTGGTTTGCTGGCTTTGATCGCGTGGGTGTGGTTTTCTGAAAATGGCCTGGAAATGGTTGGTTCAGTGATTCGCAATCAATCGTTCCTGTTTCCGGCTGCAACGGGGCCATTGCGGGGTGCCCTTTCATGGAGTGATATCTTGGGATTACCCGTTATCATCATGAGCTTCCTGGGAGCTGAATATGCGAGCGAGCACCGGTTTTTGCTGGTGCAGAAACAGGAAGAGGTGCGCGGAGGCCTTCTCTTTTCCACCGCTTTGAGAATCGTCATGGCCGCGCTGCTGCTGTTTCCGGTTTTGCTCAATTTCAGTGCCTATTCCCTCTTGGTGCCGTTCTGGCCGGATATCCAGGCGCCTGCCGATATTCCCTCCGGTTTATCAGGGCTTGCGCTGATCACCGTGATCGCGGCGCTGGTCTCGTCCCTTTCCCACAGCCTGAGCAGCGGCGGTCTTTTGCTGACACAGGAGATCTATCGTCCCTTGCGTCGAAACGCCGCAGCCTCCGAATTGACCCTGGTGGGCCGGTTGAGTACGACAGGCCTGGTCCTGTGCGGATTGATTCTGATACCTTTTTTCCAGCTTCATCTTTTTACGATGGATGTTTTTATCAGGATTTTCCTGGCCTGTCTCTGTCCGCCGCTATTAGCGTTTTTCACGATGATACATTTCAGGCAGGACCGGATAAGCCGCCATACCTGGCTTGCCATTCTGCCACTGTACGCTCTGAGTGTTTACAAAACTGTTCTCGATTATGCGCCCGGGATACGAGTGGAGACCATGCCCTTTGCTGCCTGGATGCAGCGGATGCACTTTTTGGAATTTGCGGCTTTTCTATTTGCAGTGAGCCTGGCAAGCTTTTATCTTTTGGACGTGATCATCTCCCGGCGTATGGAGATAAAGGCGGGATTGTTCGCCCGGCCGCGGACGACGCGGTTCACATCGGACCTGATCGCTTCGGCTTCGCGCTGGCATGTGGGCATCACAGTGATCTTGCTGCTCGCGATCACCAGCCTGTGGCTGATTTATTTTTTCCCTTTAAAATGAGATTTATGAAGGGTTTCTTTTTTGCGAAAGGCGTTGCACCGGAATTATCTGGCAAATGATGAATTTTTTAATATATTTGTTGAGGATGGCAGCCCGGCAGGTCGAGCCACCTGCTGGCAGCATCATCCGTCACAATTCAAGGGAGCCTGAATGCAGCGGATTGGTTACACTTTTCTGCTTTTGCTACTGATCGTCACCATCTCTTTCGCCGCCACCTATTGGGGCGCGGAATACCGCACCCGCGAGGGATTTGTCTATGGCCGCTTTGAAGCGCGTTATAAACCACCGCGTGGCAGCGGCATGCTGGCCTCCTTCTTTACCTACCACGACATTACAGCCGGCACCGCCTGGAATGAAATCGATTTTGAAATTCTCGGCCGCTATACGGACGATGTGCAGGTGACCTCGATCGGACCGGGGCAGAAGTGGCGCAACAGCCATATCCATGTTCCGTTTGTTCCACAGGATGATTTTCACACCTATGCCTTTGAATGGACGCCCGATTACATCGCCTGGTTCATTGATGGGGAAGAAGTCTATCGCCAGGATCAGGAGCATATCCAGCAGTTCGTTCACCCGCAAAAGATCATGATGAATGTCTGGAGTCCGGAATGGACGGGCTGGTCCGGTTCCTGGGATGACCGGATTCTGCCCCTGTTTGCCTGGTACGATTGGGTGAGCTATGCCAGTTACACCCCCGGCAGCGGCAACAGCGGCAGCGGCAACCATTTCACCCTGCAGTGGAAGGATGAATTTGATGCCTGGGATCAGACGCGCTGGGGCAAGGCCACCCACACCTTTGGCGGCAACCGTGTCACCTTTAAACCCGACAATGTGATTTTCCGCGATGGCTGCATGGTGCTGTGCCTGACCAAAGATCCTTATCTCGGCTATACGGACAAAACGGCGCCCGCCATGCTTTGGGCGCGTGCCCAGGGCGACACCGTCACCGTCCATTTCAGCGAAAATATCGACCCCGCCACCGCCAACACCAAAACCAGTTTTTCCATCACCGGCGTCACCATCCACAGTGCCGCATTGCAGGCCGACCAGCGTACGGTCAAGCTGGCGGTCGCCGGTCTCGATGCGGCGAAGAGCTATAGCGTCGCAGCTCTGGGCATCAAGGATACCTGGTCGCCCGCCAACCGTCTGGGAGGGCAGGTGCAGGCCATCACCATGGTCAAGCCTCTGACACTGCCGGTAAAAATCAATGTGGGCGGTCCGGCGTGGCGCGACTATCTGCCCGATCAGGAGTGGGGAGCAACCGTCGAATATGGCTACCTCGACGGTTCACCACGCGCCCCCGGTCAATCCGTCGCCCACATCGATGTGCGCAATACCACGGAGGATTCGCTCTATTACAGCGAACGCCATGAACTGGTGAGTTACAGGGTGCGGCTTGCAAACGGCGTTTACACCGTCACCCTTAAAATGGCGGAGATGACCTTCACCGAAGCGGGCAGTCGTGTCTATTCGATTTTCGTGCAAGGCCACAAGGTCAGAGACCGGCTCGATCTGGCGCTGCAGCCGGGGTTCGGGAGCGCTTTGGAAGTGGTTGTCGACGATGTCATCGTGAACGATGGTCTGCTCGATATCCGTTTCGAATATGTCTGGGGTTTTGACAGCGGCTGGGGCTCGCTGCTCAACGGGCTGGTCATAGATGCGTCGGGCTCAGGGGTCAAGGCCGGACAGGCCGCGCAACCGCTGCAATGGGCGACGGTGTGCAATTATCCCAATCCCTTCAACGCCTCCACTACCATCGCCTATCAAGTTCCGGCAATCGGCATGGCGCGCTTGCGGATTTTTGACCGTATCGGCCGCGAGGTGGCCGAGCTGACGCACGCGCCAGTGGAAGCGGGTGTCCACACGGTGAAGTGGGCGCCGGATCTGCCCAGCGGTCTCTATTTTGCCGTTTTAGAGCATCAGAACCGCAGCGGCAGCGGCCGTGCCATGTACAAGTTGGTGCTGTTGCGTTGATTTTGTCTTTCAATCAGGATGCTGTTGAATCGTTGTTCAAACCATCAGGAAAGGAGGTCAGCCCTTTTTCAGAATAAGGTGCCGCTTTTAACTTGCGCGCAGTCGATTCTGGGAGCTGTATGGAACTGCGCAATCTGTTTTCAGGCTTTACAACCATTCACCATTTGGAGGAAGAAGCAATGAAGAGAGTGTTATGGTTTCTCGTCCTCGCCCTGATGCCGGTACTGGCGTTGGGTCAGGTCATCAACACCTTCGATACCGCCGATGCGGATACCAATTACTGGGCGTGGTTTGACACGCAGCATGGCGGCAAACATTATCAGGCCAACACCGGCGCCAGCGCGGAAAACGGCTGGATCATCATCTCGCATGTGACCGATCCCGTCCAGGAAGG
>DCUM01000129.1 GCA_002327255.1 bacterium UBA2214
TCGACGACGCCACGCGCAACAAGATTCTGCAGAGCCTGGGCAGCCAATGCTCCCAGCCCTACGCCGCGTTTTTCAACAAGTACCGCGGCGACCTGCAGGGCTTCCTGGAAAAGATCAAGACGGCTTGGGTGGAACGGACCGAGTACGATGAAAAAACGGGCATCCTGCGCGTGATCGGCAAGCCCGCCCCCTGCGCCTGCCCGCTGGTGAAAGCGGGACGGACCCCGGTGGAATTCTGTGACTGCTCCGGCGGCTGGAACCAGGCCGCTTTCTCCGCCGTGTTGGGCAGGCCGGTTTCCATTGTAATCGAGGAATCGGTCCTGCGCGGCGGCACGCGCTGCAGCTTCCGCATCGGCACCAAGGGGTGATCCGATGAATCAGAATCAGGTCCTGAAGGACGGAAAGCGCATGGCCACCGGCCTGGCGATCATTGTATTCCCGCTGATCTTTGTTTTTGCCTTTGCGGTGCACCCGGGGTTGCTGCATCCGCATTTTCTCGGCCCGCAAGAGCTCATCCAGCGGGCTCATCAGGATGGGCTGCTGCAGTTCGGCCACCTGCTGGTCACTCTATGCACCGTGCTGCTGATCGCCAGCGCCCTGCACTTCATGACGCTCCTGGAAAAATCCGCGGCCTGGGCGGGAACCATCGGCGGCATGCTGGCGATTTTTGGAGCCGTGATCCTGGCGGTGGACAAAGGCGCATTGTGCCTGACGATGAGCGCCCTCGATCGCCTGCCCGAAGCGCAGTTCACACAGATGCTTCCCGGCTTGCTGGCGATGTTTTCCAAGCAGGGGTGGCTGGTCATCCTGTGGGGCATCGTTCTCCTGCCCATCGGCTTTGCCATCCAAGCGATCGCCTTGATCAAGACGCGCGCGCTGCCGCGCTGGCAAAGCATCCTGTTTTTGATCGGAGTGCTGTTCGTAGGAACTCCGGACGGCGTCGAAATCGTCAATTTGAGCGCATCCATACTCATGGCCGCAGCTCTGATTCCCTATGGCGTAAAACTCATAAAAGAGTCACATGCGAACAATTCCGCGCCGATTCAGGAATTCTAATTTCCGATTCTAGAATGAGAGAAAATGAATGAGTAAAAATGAACGTAATTTCTGGCTTGATTGGATCATGCTTTTTTCTTTTTCGCTTACTAGTATAAGCGGGTTTCTTTTATGGCTGGTCATTCCCAATGGTAACGCATCAGTTTTTGCCGGGATCGACCGAGCCATGTGGCTGGTGTTTCACGTCGGGTCCGCTTTTTTGGGTCTGGCGGGGGTGATCATCCATATCGTTTGGCATTGGGATTGGCTCAAAGCCTTGCGTGGACGGTCACTTGGAACGCTGAAAAAGCCAGTGCGAGCAAATCGCTTGATCAACCGTTTGACCTGGTTTGCCTTTATCTCTTCCAATGTGTTCGGCATGCTGGCATGGTTGCAATCCGCCAGTATGCCCAGCGAAACAACAGGAATATTCGACCGCTTCCATGCAGGCACAAGTATGGCCTGGCTCGTTTTTCTGGCAACCCACCTGGTTTTACATCAAAAATGGATAGTCTCGGCTATCCAGCGCTTTTCGCCTTTCAGTCCGGCCATTAACGTCGAATTGAATAAGGAACATTAACTTAAGGAGCTGCTGATGAAAGCAATTGTAATTACCAAATACGGACCGCCGGATGTCCTCAGGCTTGAAGAGGTGGAAAAACCCGTTCCCCGGGACAATGAAATCCTGGTGCGGGTCCATGCGACTCCCGTCAGTTTCGGAGACACCCTGGTCCGCAATCTGAAGGATGTCACGCCGAAAAAATTCCACATGCCTCTCCTGTTCTGGCTGTTCGCGAAAATGTATTTTGGCTTCAGAAAGCCCAGGATCACCATCCTGGGGAGCGAGTTTGCCGGGGAGATCGAGGCGGTCGGCAAGGATGTCCGGCGCTTCAGGAAAGGCGACGCGGTTTTCGGCTATCGCGGTGCGCGCATGGGGGCTTATGCCGAGTATCTCTGCCTGGCTGAAAATGAGGTCGTGGCGCCCAAACCGGCCAATATGACCTATGAGCAAGCCGCCGCCGTTCCTTACGGGGCGATCATGGCGTTGAATATGCTTCGAAAGATCGACCTCCGGCCCGGGCATCGGGTTTTGGTGAATGGTGCTTCCGGAGGAATAGGCCCGGCGGTGGTGCAGTTGGCCAAGTCGCACTTCGGCGCCAACGTGACCGGGGTGTGCGGCACGCCGCGGTTGGACTATGTACGATCCCTGGGAGCGGACGCGGTCATCGATTACAGCAAAGAGGATTTTACCGCCGGCAACGAAACCTATGACCTTATCGTCGACATCCTGGGCAAGAGCCCGTTTTCTCGGGTGAAACGCTCGCTCACGCCAAAGGGGCGCTGGCTTCTGGTCAGTTTCAAGACGAAAAAGCTTGTGCAAATGCTGTGGACTTCCCTGAGCGGCGGCAAGAAAGTCATCTGCGCCCTGTCCTCCGAAAAGGCCGAAGATCTGGTTTTCATCAAGGGACTCATCGAAGCCGGGAAGTTCACGGCGGTCATCGACAAATGCTATCCGCTGGCGCAGGCCGCCGAGGCCCATCGCTATGCCGGGAGCGGGCATAAAAAGGGAAGCGTGGTCATCACCGCAGGTAATTCAGGAGTTGCGAATGCGAATCAATGCTAAAAGCGTTTTGCTGAGTGGATTGG
>DCUM01000191.1 GCA_002327255.1 bacterium UBA2214
GACATCTGGAGAGTGGTGACGGAGTATTACGAAACGGCTGCCCTGCACCGCAACGAAACCATAGAACTCGACCTGCCCGATTCGCCCGGCTATTCCCCGCAAGTTGTCGAGGATCTGCGAGGCCGGCGGATCGTACGGGTGAATCATTTGCGTAATCTCAACGATTTCAAACTGCTGCAGCTGGGATGGATTTTCGATATCAACTTTGCGCCCACCATGCTGCGGGTCAGAGAGCGGGGGTATCTCGAGAAAATCAGAAAGGTATTGCCGCGAGACGCGGAGATCGACCGGCTCTATGCAATGATGCAGGCGCATCAGGAATCGTTTCACCCCGCAGAGGTTACCGACCTGATCAGGAACCATCCTGTCCCTGCAGCGAAGCCGTGAAACGATTCGCGAGACATCACCCTATCCGCTAATTGTCAGGAGAACTCTATGGATCGTATCAAAGTGGGGATCATCATTTGTGACCGCTACCGGACGTGCGCCGGTGGCAAGTGCCTGCGCGCGCTGCGAAATCGCGAGGGCGCCTTCAGCATTTACAAAAATCAGGAAGTGGAATTGGTCGGCTATACGACCTGCGCCGGGTGTCCGGGCGGCAATATCGAGTATGCGCCCGAGGAGATGATCAAAAACGGCGCGGAGGTCATTCATCTGGCAACCGGACTGGTGGTGGGATACCCCCCCTGTCCCCGTCTGACCTGCTTTCGCGATTTCATCGAGACGCGGTATCAGGTGAAAGTGGTATTGGGAACCCATCCCATTCCGCAAAAGTACCTGCTGGTTCATGAGCGATTAAAGACGTGGGATTCGCCGCATGGGCAGGCCTTGATCCAGCCGACGCTGACCGATGAGAAAACCCGTCTGGCCTATGATTGATGATTTATAATTTTTCTTTTTCTTTCAGGCGTCATCCGAAAATGATATTTTTTTATCACCCATAGATCATACGTGGATTGGGGTGGTGACGCCTGATACACTGTTTGGTAACATCCATCCTATTTGGCTTTATGCCGGCAGGTTCCCGATCATTTACTATCGGTGTACAGTTACACAGTGCACCACACCGATTTGCACTTGCTTGAAGAGGCCGGAAAGCCAGTGTGCCCATGCCATTGCTGGCCGGGCGCGTCGGCGTTTTAATCGCAATACTGCAGAGTGCTCCCTTAGCGCAGCAAGATCATCCGCAGCACACGGGCGCCATCCTGAGAACGCAAGGCGGCCAGATAGATACCGCTTGGGACCGGCACGCCCTGGTCATCCGTGCCTTGCCACAGAATTTCGTGCGTCCCAGCCGTCCGGTTTCCCGCTGTCAGCGTGCTGATTTTTTCACTGCGCAGATTGTACACCTCCAGCGATACCGGACCGGGCTGGTTAATGGAATAGGCTATGACCGTAGTGGCATTAAAGGGATTGGGATAATTTTTCATGAGGTCGACCCTTTCGGGCGGCCTTTTTTCATTTTGCAGCACCGCTGTGTTGATAACCGCAAGGGTGAGGGATTGAACTCGAATCGGTTCGTTGCTGGAGCGCTCATAATAAGTCTTGAAGGCCGCCACTTTGCCGGTTTGATGTGCAAATAAATCCCGCGCAAAGCGGGGGGCTACGGTCTGATAGACCACTTCCGCGGTGACTGTAAAGCGGACGTCCCTGCCCGCAACCGGGATTTTATAGAACACACGATCGCTGCCGCTGCCTTCGGCGCCGGAGCGATCGCGATTGAAATCGGGATCATCAGCTGCTCCGCCAGAGATGGCGATAGAGGCGTAATCCGCCACGGTACTTTTGAACCCCTTGGGGGGCAAGCGGTTGTCCTTGCGATACTGCGCGCCGCGCAGCAGGGTGTAGGTCACCGCACCGTCCACATCTGCCATGATGGCTTCATAGATTTGCACCTGACCTGGTGAAGTAATGAGCTGATGATGGGGTTCATACTCCGCATCGAGTTCGAAGATTTCTCCCGCGGCATCCCAGGCGCCCGATTCAAAAAGTGATGTGCCCTGAGAGTCGCTGACGCGGAGATGGAGCCAGGCGCGCCGGCTGGGAAATCCGGTGGGAAATTTGTGACCGGTCAGATTGGTGATTTGTACAGAGATCAGCAAGGTATCGCCGGCCAGAACGGCGTCAGCCGCGAGGTGCAGGGTCTGTTCCTGCAGCAGCTGCCTGGTTTTGGCCAGCGTGGCATCGATGTTGGAAACTGCAGCAGTCACGCCCAGTTCGGCGGCGTTTGCCTTGATCAGCGAATTCATGAAAATGTTGCCGCCGGCAAAGTCATGTCCCCAGATGGGGGTGCGCTGACTGGAAACCCACGGCGGCCGGCTGGAAATTTTCATGGCTTCGCCGGTTGGCGGCATGTGACAGGTCTGGCAGCCGGTTGATTGCCCGGGATAGACGCTGTTCAACCACTCGAGATAAGGGGTCTGCTCCGGGAAATAACCCGCTATTTCGCCCTGATTATTGACATAGGGCGTATACAGGGTATGACAGGTGGCACAGAGCTCGGAATGGTTGACATGATCCGAGTAGACCGGCGTGTAGCCAGTCTGATTGAGCATGGCCGCAACTGTTGGAGCGATATATGGGCCAAAGAGTTCGCGGGCATCGGTTATGAGGTAGGCGCCGGAAAAACTCTGCGGAGTACCCAGGTTCTGCGGTTGGATTTGGTGACACAACGTGCAGCTCACGCCATCCATGCTCAGCGGGTCCAGCAGGCCGGATGCAAAGGGGAAGTGGACGGCGCCATTGAAAGAGGCTTCCGTTTTCCCCATGGGCATGTGGCAGGTGGTGCATTTGTCTTCGATGATCGCCTGCAGGGCCGGATGTGCGGCCACTTCGGCGCTGACCTTGGCCTGCCACAGCGGATCTTTGGCGGCATGAGCCATCATGGTGGATTGCCACAGGGCAACCGGTGAGATATCCGTCCCTGCTGTTGTGGTAAAGACTCCGGGAGCGGCGCTGTGACACATGGCACAGTTGCCCGAACCGGAGAAGTGGTCGGAAGTGGCGGTGGGAAGGTTCTGCGCATGAAGAAGGGCATTCGCACCCGCGAGCAGCGTGAACAGAACCACAGTGGTCAGAAGCCATTGTGTTGATCGACATTTTTTCATGGGAATCCTCATTAATGGACGTTTTTGTACCAACTCATTAATGCAATCCCTGTGCCATGAAAAATAATTAATGTCAACTTTAAAATTAACAGTCATCTACAATGTCGCCAATCCGGAAACAGGGTGGAGAGAATCGACCAAAGCGTCGAGACCAGCGACGCATTGGTCGCAGGTCCCCTGTGTCCGCCGGGCCGTTGCACTTCCAGCACTGCCGGCTTTCTGATCCATCTCATCGCGGCTGACACCAACCTGTAAAAGCGTCGTTCAGTCGCTCGATCCATGAGCCACCAGGGGCGCAAAAGTCGTATGGATACCCCGGGTGTCGATGCAGAACGATGCTCGCACCGATTGGTTATCTCATCATTGTTCTCGACAACGCAAGCTGTTCCCTGTTTTCCATTTTGTGCGTCATGCGGTGTCTTGTGCGCGAATGGTTCAGGGTTACCACCAGTTTTATCCAATCGTTAAAATTCTGCCGGCGCCGCCCGCCACATAGGCCTGCGGAAAGCGGTTTTTGATTTCCAGCACGGCTTTGGTGCAGTGCGCCGGGCAGATCAGCGTCATCTCGTCAAAGAGATGGAACTGATCAAATCCGTGCAAGCCGCCGACAATGCCGTAGATGGGACCAAACGGGGCGAACGCGCCGAGGATTTGCGCCATGGCCGGATGGGAGCAGCCGCTGACCAGCAGCAGACCGTTATCCGTATCCACAGCCAGTGATTGCTCGATGTGATCCAGTTCGCCGCTGCTGAAAAAGTGGTCGTAAATTTTTTGCGGGTGGTCGTAATATTTTACCGCTCTGGCATGGGACACCCCGCGAAATGAGAGCGGCGCGTGCACGATGACATCGCCATTTTCGTTCAGGAAATGCGACAACCCGCCGATGTGGTCGAAATGGCCATGACTGATAAAGACGTCGCTGATGGTCTTGGGATCGATCTGTAACGCCCGCATATTGTCGAGTAAAATCTGGCCATTTCCCCCCGTGTCGAAAAGGAGGGTGCGGCCGTGGGCCTGAATCAGCGCGGCGAATCCCCAGTCGGCTTTGAGCTTTGCGTCGACTGCGCTGTTGTCATAGATAATCGTCAGGACGATCATGGGTACCATGCCCTCCGGGATGTCGCTTATGCCTCACTGGCTTTGATGGTTGTATTGCCATTGCGCACACAGGCCGTGACGATCAGGGCGGCCAGGGCGTTGAAAAAGACCACCGTATAGCCGGTCGGAAAGTCGAGGCGGTAGGAGACGGCGATGGCGAGGATGTTGATCACGGTGCCGATGATCCAGGCATTGACCAGAGGGATACCTCTTTTGATCGACAGCCCAATCAGGGCCGGGGCGACGAGCAGCGCGAACAAGACCAGGACGCCGGCCAGCTTGACCGCGCTGGTGACCGTGATGGCAAACGTGACGAAAAAGAGCATGTCCTTGTAAAAGCCGCGCGCCCGTTTTTGCAAGAGGATAAGGATCAATCCCAGGGCCGCATAGAGAATGGCGGTTTTTATGATATCGGCGGCAGGCGTAAACAAAATGTCGGCCGCCATGAGTTTCTGGAAGGCCTCCATGCCGTGATATGATTTGGAGAGCAAAATATAAACCCCGGCAAAGCCGAAGGCATACATCAGTCCAATGAAGGCTTCGACATTCTTCGAACGCTGCGAAATCAGGGCGATGATCAGACCCCCCAGCAATGAAAAAGCGAGCGAGATGGCATAAAGGTATTCGCCTTCAAGCGCAAAAAGTGAGACGGCCGCCCCCAGAGCCGCCATCTGGCCGATGGCCAGATCGGTGAAGATGATGCCGCGGCGGATGATCTCGAGACCGAAATAGGAATTGATGCTCAAGAGCACCAGTGAAAGCGCGAAAGCGGAGAGCAGAATATCAGTCATGGGTCAATCTCCTTACGATCTCTTCAAACAGCGCAAAGATGCCTTCAGCGCCCGGCACCGAGCCGACATCGTGCGGCATCTTGACCATGGGTATATTGAATTTCGCCGCCAGATGCCGGGAGGCGTCGTCGGGATTGTAGATATCCTGGAGGATATAGCACACCTTGCACCCGGCAATTTTCTCCTCAAGTTCCTGAATATGCTTGGAGGTGGGCGGAATGCCGGGCAGCAATTCCACCGTAGCCATAATTTTGATTTCATATCGGGAGAGAAAATAATCGAGGTTTTTGTGATACTCGATGACGGTCACGCCCCGGAGTTTCTCCATTTTGCTATCCCATATCGCCAGGTGCTCGTTCCAGGCCTGGAGGAAGGCCGCCAGATTTTTGCGATAGAGGGTCGTGCCGCTTGCGTCCATCTCGATCAGCTTGGCGGTGATCGCTTGCGCCAGAATCGGAATATTGGCGGGATCGAGGTAGTAGTGCGGGTTGCCGTCGGGATGAATGTCGCCATGGGCGCGCGATACGCTGGCCGGGACATCCATCAACTGCACGAAGCGGGAAAGATCCAAAAGTCCCTTGCTCCCCACCGCGATTTTGGGATTGTTGGCCTGATTCATCAGCGGCGGCAGCCAGCCGATTTCCAACTGCGCACCATTGATGATCAGCAAGTCGGCGCGGCGCAGCCTGGCGATGAAGGAGGGCTTGGGCAGAATGGTGTGCGGATCCCACTGGCCACCCGCCAGGGCGTGCACGCGCACCCGCTCCTGGCCGATCTGTTCCGCGATGCTGGCGATATAGGGATAGGTGGTGACGATCTGAACGCGCTCGGCCTGGGCGCTCAGGGCCGCCGCCAGGAAAATCAGGATCAGAAATTTCTTCATAACACGTGCTCCTTGTTGTCTAGAAGGCGTGAGCGCCATGGGCGCCGATGGCCAGATTGATTTGCAGAATGATTTCGTTTGCCGGTTTTTGGATGTAGCCCGGCGCTGTGGCTTCATAAAGGCTGCGATCGTGGGTATATTGCAGCCGCAAGCGGGAGAACTCGGTCGGATTATATTCCGCCATGGCCGTATAGCGCGTGAGGTGATTGGGCATGCTGGCTGTTTCGCCAGGCCGCGAGCCATCGTTTTGCATGATGCGGTCAAAGCGTCCCCCCATGCGCACCCTTTTATTGAGGCGGCCGACCATCTGGGCGTAAAACCCGCCTTGCCTTTGCTCATAGGGTGCGGAAACAAAGAGGCGCTCGGCCAAGGGCTCTATGAACCAGCCATCACCTGCGCCGTTGCGGTGCAGGTATTCGGCCTGCAGGGAGAGACAGCGGATCGAATCGAAAAGGTATTTCAGGGTCAGGTCGACCGCCGTGATCGTCGTTGTGCCGTAACCGGCCTGGGCGAGCGCTTCGCCCTCTTCGATGCCATGATTGATACGATTCTTGCCATGCGCCATGGAAAGTCCGCCCAGCAGAGTGAGATGGCCGATATCCACGGAGGACTTGGCATAGGCGACCACCAGGTTGGGTCCGTCGCTGCCCTTAACGTCGATTTGGCCGTCGAACGCGCTGAAACCGTCGCGTCCGAAACTCATGCTGTTTTCGCCCTGGCTGAATTCTCCGCCGAGCATGAAATAGGTCTCCAGCGGCGCCACCCAGGTGAGACGAACGCCTTTCTCGTTCAGCAGCGACTCGCCGAACAGGCCGGCGTAGATCAGCGGGGCGTCGACAAAATCCCATTGATGGGTATGCATGCTGTTGAGACGGCCGAAATGGCTGAGAAATTTGCCGCCCTTGAGCTGCAAGCCCCAGGGTATACGCCGTGTGGTGAAATAGGCTTCTTCAATAGCGAACGATTCCTCGCCCAGATCGCAGACGAGAAAGAGATCGAAAAAGGGATCGACGATCGAGGAGATGACCAGCTCGCCGTAATTCAGGTTGAAACCCCGCTGGCCGTTGCTGCTGCCATGGGCATGCGCCGCATCATTCCCCTCCGGGGCTGTGAATCCGGGCAACACGAGTCGTTCCATCGCTTCGTCGCTGTGGTTGCGTCCGATGCAGGAAGCATCGAGAATGAGCGAAATATCGGGGACGAATTTGGCCTGGGCAAAGGGGTTGCCGCCGCTCTGGGTCTCCTGAGCCGGCAGGAGGCCCGCCGTGAGTGCCGCCAGGCTCAGGGTGTATAACGTATACAATTTTGAACGCATCCATCCTCCTTGCATCGATTTTGCCATATTCAGCAGATATGGCCAACAGGAAAGCCTGCAGGCCCGATTGGCCATCAAAAAAAACTGGTTCAGCTAATGGTTAATGGATCGGTGACACAGGGGAGGAGGGCGGCGCATTGGGCAGATAGATGCCAAAGTTGACAGGGCGGCAGACGGCCGACTCGGTGAAGAGGAACAGGGGGCTGTGAAAAATAAGGGGTTTGGCGGTCGTCCATGCAGCGTGGATGCGGAGCATGTGGCCATCGAGATTGAAGCGGCACAGGGGACAATCATCGTGATACCTGCCGTCTGCATGGAAATCCGCGACGCTCGCCACACCGACGGCCAGGATGAAAAGAACGACTGCAGCGGCGGAGATGCCATACCCTATTTTCAGTATCGATTTCATAATTATCAAGGTAAACAAAAATCACCTTAATTCAAAATTAATTTTTCGGGGTCGCTTCATGAAGCGCCGCGAATGTAGCAGCCGCGCATCGCAGAGGCGGGTGTCATCGGCTATGTGCCGATTTGATCGGTCGTTTAACGGTCAGAGGCGGGGATTGCAGCGAACGCTTGTTTGGGGTTACTCTGCATCCTGCAATGTGCACGGCGGCGTATCAACCAGGGTAGATGGTGGCAGGTTTTCAGGCTGTCGGAATGCCGAAGCATTCGCTCGCTGCCTTGCAAACAGGGCTGGCTGAGGGCGATGATCGAAGTCAAGGCGTATTCGAAAAATCCGGGAAGGGACTTTGATGCAAATCGCATGGTGGCTGTCCAGAATGGATTTCTGTGCTGATGGGCACATCCACTGGACAGCCACACACCTCTGCCGGGGTTTCTCAACGCATGGGTGCTCAATGGTCGCAGGTATTGTCGCCGGTCTGCAAGGTGCCGGCAAGATAATCGAGGGCAATTTTTTCCGGGTTTGTGGCCGCTGTACCCACCACCACGGCGATCTTGTTTTCCGCAAAAAGCATCTGGGCGCGCTGGCCCATACCGCCGGCGATGATCACGTTGGCGCCGCGTTGCGCCAGCCAGCGCGGCAGTACGCCGGGTTCGTGCGGTGGGGGAATGACATCTTCCCGGCCGGTGATGCGTTTTGTGGCCGGATCGACTTCGATGATGGCGAATTGTTCACAGTGACCAAAATGGGCGCACAGTTGACCTGCGGCGATGGGAATGGCAATTTTCATGGTCTAGTCCTCCGTCTTGTGTTATGCTCGCTGATCCAGTGCAACGATGGGTTGAATGATTTCATGCATGATGCGCGCCGTCGGCGATTCTGCAAAACGGCTGATGAAGGCGCTGCCTTCGTCACCGGATTGGGCGATTTGCGGATCGATGGGGATGGAACCCAGAAACGGCACCTGCATCTCCTCCGCCATGCGCGCCCCGCCGCCGCTGCGCAGGATATCGGTGCTCTTGCCGCAATGCGGGCAGACAAATCCGCTCATGTTTTCGATAACGCCGAGCACCGGCACCTTGAGCTGGTGGCAGAAGGTGATCGACTTGCGCACGTCCACCGCCGCCACTTTTTGCGGCGTGGTGACGATCACCGCACCGGTGAG
>DCUM01000155.1 GCA_002327255.1 bacterium UBA2214
CAGCGATGCGCTGAGTTCCAGGGTGGCCAGGGAGCGATCCCGTCTGTTGATCTGTATTTGCCGGTTGGTTATGCGGCCGTGTTTTAACAATGATTTTTTCAAATCAGCCAGGATGGCTGTCGTCTCGGCATCGGGATAATCGGGCCAATTCTCGATGAAGGTCATAAAGGAGGGGGCATCCGCGTAGCCGAACAGCTCGGCGAAAGCGTCATTGACCACCAGGAAACGATTGGCCATATCCATCAGTACCACCGATTCCGGCGATGTCGAGATGATCTGCCGGTACAGGGCTTCACTCTGGCGCAGGTCTGTTTCAATTTTGTGGCGTTCGGCAATTTCCCGGTCACGGCAGTGCAGCAGCCGGGCATTTTCAATCGCCATACCGATCTGATTTCCGATGCTTTTGAGCGCTTTCATGGAGAGCAAGCGCAGTTTTCCCTCGCCGCGGCGGCCCAGGTTCATGGTCCCCAATGGTTTGTTTTTGATGAATATGGGAATGATTACGAAAGAGGTTATACCCACTTCCAATACGGGCGGAAAAACATCTTGCTCATGCACATTTTCGACAAAAAACACCATATTCTCTTTGATGGCGCTCTGGGTGAAGGAGCGTTGCCCCTGCTGCGGCGTCAAGCGCTCGGTCTCTGCTTTGGTGAATCCGCGGTAGTGAACGCACTTAATCATCGGCTCGGGGGAATCATCCAGCAAAAATACAAGCCCGACATTGGAACCGATCGATTTCATGACCGACCGGAGGGTCGACCGCAGGATCACATCCAAATCCAGGGACTCGCTGGTCTGGGCAGCGATCTCGTTGAGGATGGCCAATTCATCCACCCGGTGTGCGAAATCTTGCTGTATTTGCCTCAGTTCGGTGATATCGACCCAGCTGCTGGCGAGAACCGGCTGATCCGCAATGAGGGAACGAATGTAATGCACATCGATGATCTTTTTGTCCCCGTTTGGCAAAGAGACGACATGTTCGAAATGACCGGATTCGGCCCCTTCCCACAGACACTTTTTCAGCTTTCGCCGCAACGCCCTGATGCCCTGATTTGCACGGATAACATCGGAGAATGCATTGGACCCGCTTTCTTCGGGATCTCCAAGAATCTGCCTGGCGGCTGGATTGGCGAACAGGATGCCCTTCGCATTCAGGCTGACTATGGCATGGGGCCATTTCTCCGCAAAAGCCTTATTGATATGATGGCTGAGTTGATAATCGTTTTCGAGCTGCTTCTGCTGCGTGATCTCCAGACAGGCCATGATGATGGATTTTTTCCCGCCTCCAAAACGCACCGGTATGAATGAAAGTGTAAACCAGCGGGTCTTGCGTTCCAGCATCAGCTTGAATTCATAACGGTCATCCCTGCCCTCGCGTGCCGATTGGATGCCCGCCCGGCATTCCACATACACAGCCGGTTTGAAAGCTTGTTGCAGGGGAGTCCCTGACGCCGACGGACGGCGCAAGAAGCCCATGCTCCGGAAAATATCGTTGTAAAACAGCAGTTTTTCTTCCGCATCGATCATGATCATGGCTATTTGCGCGCCTTTTGTCAAAGATTGCAGACTCTGACAGAAAGCGCGGAATTCTTCATGGGGATTAGGGAAACCGAATGACCAGAAATAGGTGGGCGTTTCCCCCTTTTCATCGATGCGGTCTATGTGACAATGCCCGTCCAGATGACCACCGTGATGGAGAGACGCCGGCCACCCGAATTGCAAGCAGGCGTGCGCGCGTCTGGAACGATTCAACCACGGCCGCAGCAACTCGGCAGCGAACAGGGATGCGATTTGTTGTCCGGTTAAATCAGAACCCGGGCGACCCGCCAACCGTGCGAACGCCGCATTATGCAGTGATACACTGCCTTCGGCGTCCGTAATGCACAATGGCGCATGGGCGTTGTGAAAGACACGCGAATAGAGCGTATCGTTAATAACGGAAGGGGATTTTTTGCTGGGCACACTGCCATCCTTATACTGCGAACACGCTGAATACCTGATGCACTTTCCTCTGCTTTGTTAAATTTCCAAAAATTACCCGTGAATTGCAAGCCATTTTATCAACGCCAGCGTCGCACCCCACGCACAAACAAGGAAATGCTGCAGTATAATTTGGACAACTTTACAATGAGCTGATTGCACGTCCGACATGATTATTTTCGTTTAGGAAAATTTTCCTTATTTCAGCAGCGTCATCGCTTTGCGCTCCTGAAAGGCGCCGCAGCGCAGCATGCAATAATAGACGCCGCCCGCCACCGGAATCCCGTGGGCATCGCATCCATCCCAGCGCGCCGCATGTGCGCCCGCAGGCCTGCCCTCATCCACCAGCGTCCGCACGGTCTGCCCCATGGCATTGAGAATCACGAGTTGGACCGCACCGGCCGCTTGCAGTTCAAAGGTTATCACCGTGGAAGCATTGAAGGGATTGGGATAGTTCTGATTCAGTTTAAAAAGCGCGGGCTGCGTCCAGGCGACCTGCTGTTCCGGCAGATACGCGAAGCGGCCATCGAGATCGATCTGTTTGAGGCGGTAGGCATAGTCGCCGGGAACGATGTCGCGGTCGAGATATTCGTAGACGTGCCGCACCGCCGTGGAGTGGTGCCCCTCCATGAAATGGATCTTTTGCCAGGCGCTCATCTCCAAATCCGTTGCGGCGGCTTTGCGCTCGATGTCAAAGCCATAATTTTCCGTTTCCGAAGCGGTCACCCATTCAAGATGAATGCCCTGCGCGGTGGCGGTGGCCGTGAAGGAGAGCAGTTCCACCGGCAGTTCCTGGGTGGTAAATGCGCGGACGACGGACCACGGGCCGCCACCCGCTTCGTTGCGGGCGCGCACATGCCAGTAATAGGTCACCAGATTTTCCAGATTGTTGACGGTCACGCTGGTCGCCGTGATGTCGGCAGATTGAAAAAGCGGCGCAGGAAAAGCCGCATCGGAATCCACTTCCACTTCATAAACCGCTGCGTCGTCCGCCGGCGACCAGCACAGGGTTGGATTGACCGCTTCGCCCGCCGCGCCGTCAGAGGGCATGGCCAACACAGGCGCTGCGGCCGGGCTGGTCAGGGTCGTAAAAGAGCAGACATCGCTCCAGGGCCCATCGCCCGCGGCATTGTGTCCGGCGATGCGCCAGAACCAGGTCACCCCGGGATCGAGTGCGGAAACGGCATAGTGCGTGCCGGATACGTCGATGGCATCCTGCACCAAGACGCCAAAATCCGCCTGACGGGATATCTGCAGGTGATAGGTTGCCGAGGAGGGCTCACTCTGCCAGGTCAGCACCGGACGCAAGGAGACGTCCGTGGCGCCCTCCGCGGGGGAGGCGAGCTGCACCGCGCCGGGCGCTTCCGGCATGGTCGTGAACTGAAACGGCGCCGACCAGGCGCCATCGCCCTGAAAGTTCCGGGCGCGGA
>DCUM01000236.1:0-153 GCA_002327255.1 bacterium UBA2214
AGCCGCAATACTCACTGACGGGGGGAAGCCGGTATTGTGGGCGGACAAGAATGTCCGCCCTCCCATGAGTGAGGTATTACCGACAGCCGGGTCCGCCAAGGCACTCGCCTGGGAACACCCAATCCCGGCCGTTCACCCGCGTTTTTTTTCAGA
>DCUM01000236.1:253-3403 GCA_002327255.1 bacterium UBA2214
GCTTGTCAAAAAACAGGAAAGTCTATCCGCGTGGCAAAAAAAACGACCCAACAACCCGTGATGGTCAATCGCAAGGCCTTTCACGATTATGAAATACTGGAAAAATTCGAAGCGGGTCTGGTGCTGGCCGGCACCGAGGTGAAATCGGTGCGTGCCGGCCGGGTGAGCTTTCGCGACAGCTATGTCAAGGCCGGCAATGGTGAACTGTGGCTGGTCAGCCTGCACATCAGCGAATACGACCACGGTACCGCCTGGAACCACGATCCGGACCGGCCGCGCAAACTGCTGCTGCATCACCGTGAAATCCACCGCCTCACCGGCAAAATCGAGGAGCAGGGATTGACGCTGGTGCCGCTCTCCATCTATTTCGTCAAGGGCTACGCCAAGGTGGAACTGGGCCTCGGCCGCGGCCGCAAACTCTACGACAAGCGCCACGAAATCGCCAAACGCGATGTCAACCGCGATGTGCAGCGGGAATTGAAACAAAAACTGCGCACGTGAACGCAAGCTGCTCTTGCGGTGGAAGACGGCCGGCCATTCCGTTCTGATGAGCGATCCGGACTGAACCGCTTCCTCTGTCGGATGGCCGGCGCCTTTCAGTCGCGCGTACACATCGGGGATATAGGCTCTCAGCGGCCTGTATCCGGTTTGCGCCGCCCGGCGGTTCGTCGACCGCTGCAGGGGTTTCATTACCTATTTAAATTCTGGCTAACGGAGAATCACGTGATACAGGGAAATGTCTATCAGGAGCTCGGGCGGCGCGGTTTCATTCAGCAGGTCACCGACCCCGAACCATTGCAGGAACTTTTAAATAAAGAGCCGGTGATCTGCTACGTCGGATTCGATCCCACGGCGGACAGCCTGCACGTCGGCCACCTCATGGCCATCATGGGCATGTCGCAACTGCAGCGCCATGGCCATCGCCCCATCGCCATCATCGGCGGCGGCACCGCCATGGTGGGCGATCCCAGCGGCAAGACCGAGATGCGCAAAATGCTGACGCGCGACCAGATCGTCGCCAATGGCGAGAAATTCAAGGTGCAGCTCAGCCGCTACCTCGACTTCGGCCCGGACAAGGCCCTGATGGTCGATAATTATGACTGGCTCGGTGAACTGAAATATATCGAATTTCTGCGCGACATCGGCCGCCATTTCAGCGTCAATCGCATGCTCACCTACGAGACCTATAAAATCCGCCTCGAAAAGGGGCTGTCGTTTCTCGAGTTCAATTACCAGCTGCTGCAGGCCTACGATTTTCTCATGCTCTTCAAGACCCACGGCTGCCGCCTGCAGATGGGCGGCGACGATCAGTGGGCCAACATCCTCGCCGGCGCCGACCTCATCCGCCGCGTCGCGGAGAGCGATGCCTATGGCCTCACCTTTCCACTGTTGACCACGGCGGCGGGCAAAAAGATGGGCAAGACCGAGTCGGGCGCCGTGTGGCTCGATCCGGAAAAGACCTCTCCCTACGAATATTATCAGTACTGGTACAACAGCGACGACCGCGATGTGGCGCGTTTTCTCGCCTTTTTCACCTATCTGCCCATGGATGAGATTGAAACGGTACGGGATCTGCAGGGCGCGGATCTCAACAGCGCCAAGGTCATTCTCGCCTATGAAGCGACGCGCATCACCCACGGGGAGGAGGCGGCGCAGGAGGCCCTGCGCGCCTCTGCCGCGGCCTTCGGCGGACGTGAAATTCCGGCGGTCCTGCTCTCTTCCAGTGCGGTGCCGCGCGGCGCCGTGAGTGGTGGCGAGGCGGCCATGCCGGGCAGCGCCCTGAGCGCGGCGGAAGTGGCGGCGGCGCCCCGCCTGGTGGATGTCATGGTGCAACTCGGTCTCGTGGCTTCCAAGGGCGATGCCAGGCGGCTGATCCAGGGCGGTGGCGTCTATGTCAATAACGAGCGCGTCGACGATATCAACCTCAGTCTGGGGGCGGCGATGGTGCGGGAGGGGCGCATCGTGCTGCGGCTGGGGAAGAAGCGTTATCATCAGATCATCGTCTCGTGACACCTCCGGACGCGGCGCAAGCCGCCCGGATGGAGCTGCGGCCTGGCAGGGAGCGCTCCCAGCCGCAACGCATCATATGAACCCTGTATCCCCCCAATGTGTCCAGCCATAATAAGTGCGGCCATAGCGTCGGGCAAGCCTTTCGGGCAGCAGGTTGCTGACATCGATTTGCAGCCAATCTTCCCGGCCTCATGCCCTGTGCGCTGCTGCCTTGCCGCAAAAGCTCAGCCACGGCCAGGCGCTATTCCCCCTCGCCGGCCTCCTCCCATACCGTCATGAGCCGGGTATTGGCCGCATCGTTGATGTCAACACGAATCCAGGTGGGTTTTTCGTTGCGCAGCAGGTCAATATAGACGGGCATCTCCTCCATGGGCGCATAGAGCCAGTCATCATCGCCCGCTCTGTATCCGGCTTTTGGGGGTATGCGGCTCTCTTCTCCGAGGAAAAAAATTTTAACTGCCTTTTGTGCACCGTTTTGTTGGAAACCGCCGACCTCAATGTATGCCCGGAAAATCACTTCACCTCCGTCACGGGCAGTATGCGTGCCGTGTCCCAGATGAATTCTGTAGTACTTTATTTGAAAATCCGACATCATTCCCTCCTTTGCCAGGTTCAAAACGCACACTGCATTCTGCCAAATCCTGAATACACCCTTCTGTCCGTAATATACCAAAGCATGGCATGAAAATCAAGCGATGCACGTAAATAATTGATCAGGCTCTGACTTTGTTCCTGAAAAATGGCCATGCCCAGGCGCCCAAATCCCATGCCCGCCACGGGGGACTTTTGCCCTCTGCAGGTGGGCCCTGCCAATAGAGCCTGTTGAAAAAGGTATCATAGGGGATGTTGCCGTGTTCTTCGCAACTGTGAACGTACCCTGTCAAAAAAACAGTCCCATAGGAAACCCCGGGGGAGCAAAAAACGCGCCCCCCGGGGTTGTTCGACCTTTTTCAACAGCTTCAAAGCAGGTGGGGCCCCACCCGGCAAATTGCAACGGAGCTTAATCGTGGTGAAGTATTGCAGTCGCATGTCACTAATATACCTGATCGCCCCGCAGAGTCAGGCACGCGCCGGACGTATGCCCGGCTCTGCAGTTAAACAGGCAACAGAAAATACCCTGTCGCAATTTAATTACATCTG
>DCUM01000169.1:0-3354 GCA_002327255.1 bacterium UBA2214
CGCGTTGTCGAACGAAACATTTACAGGATATGCCCTTGCTCCCCATCATCCATCCAACGCTCGATCTGCTCTTTCTCGGCAGCGTCATCATCATCTGGGGCATGATCGTCTACCAGTTGGTGCTGACGCTGGCGGGGTATCGCTACCGCAGCCGCATCACGGCGGAACACGAACGGTTGCTGCAAACGCACCATGACGCGCAACCGGTCTCGATCATGGTCCCCGCCCGCAACGAAGAGGTGGTGATCGAAAAGACCCTGCGCACGCTTTTGGCGCTGGATTACCCGGCGGACTTGTTGGAGCTGGTGATCATCAACGATGGTTCCAGCGACCGCACCGCCGAGATTGTTGCCGGCCGCGCGCAGGAAGACCCGCGCATCAAGCTGGTCAATCTGCCCGCCGGCGAGACCGGACATGGCAAGGCCTTCGCGCTCAACGAGGGACTGAAGCATTGCAGCCATGACCTCATCGCCATCTACGATGCCGACAACATGCCGGAGCCCGCCGCCCTGCGCCATCTGGCGCTGCATCTTCAGGAAGATCCCTCCCTGGCTGCGGTGATCGGCAAATTCCGCTGCGTCAACCGCCAGCGCAGCTGGCTGACCCGCTTCATCAACATCGAAACCATCGCCTTTCAGTGGATTCTCCAGGCGGGACGCTTCCATCTCTCGCGCGTCTCCATCCTGCCGGGAACCAACTATCTCATCAAAAAATCCGTAATCCGGCAGGTCGGCGGTTGGGATGACCGCGCCATCACCGAGGATTCGGAATTAAGCATGCGCATCTATCAGGCCGGGTATCAGATCAAGTTCATGCCCCTCAGCGTCACCTGGGAGCAGGAGCCGGAGACACTGCGGGTGTGGACACGGCAGCGTACCCGCTGGGTGCGCGGTAACAACTATGTCATCCGCAAGTTCAGCGGCCCCATGATCAAAACACGCAGCCGTTTTCTCATCACCGAATTCATCTATCTCTTCGCGCTCTATTATCTTTTCCTCGCCGCCACGGTCGTCTCGCTGTTGTTGTTTCTCCTGGGCGGCATCGGCTTGATCGTCATGAACGTTCCGGGTCCCTACTTTGCGGTGTGGATCTCCGCCTTTGCCCTCTTCACCCTGGAAATTTTCGTCGTCCTCAGCTACGAAGAGGAGGACAGCGCCCAAAATATCCTCCTCACCATTCTCATGTATTTCACCTATTGCCAGCTGTGGCTCTATGTGGTTTTCAAGGCACTCATCCTCGATCTGCGCCGCAAGCGCATGGGGGTTTGGGATAAAACCGAACGCGTCAAGCTGGAAGAATCCGCTGCAGGAGAAACGGAGCGATGAATACCCTTCGATATCTATCGCTGTTATGGGGCGCCTTGTGGTTGACTCCGCAGACCATCCTCTTTGCACAGAATCCGCAAGGTCCGCACTTTTTCTTCGAAGTTTACAACGAGACCATCNNTCCGCGGCATCGGCAAGTGGGATATCTACCTGAAAGGCCGCTATGGCAGCGACGCCAACAAGGATTTCTGGAATAATCGTGCCGAAGCCATGGCGGGCACTCGATTGCGTTTTTTTGAAAAAATTTATCTGGCCGTTTACGGGGAATATGTGGGCGGGAAATATTTGAATCCGGAAGAGGAGATCATGGTCTACAGTCCCTCCTATCACGACTGGCGCTGTGGCCTGATTTTATGGCATGGCTGGGACCCCGGCGGCTGGATGCCGAAAAAGCGGCTGCCGCTGTCGCCCTGGAGCGAAGTCTACGCCGACGCCAACTACCTCGACAAGGATGATCAAAATATCGTCTATTACATCGAAGGTAAAATGGGGCTGCAGCTGCTGCGCTGGCATCAGACCCGTCTCGACCTCTATGGCGTGATATACGCCTATTACGATAAAAATGGCGATTTCTGGAACAACCATGCGGAGGCGGCGCCGGGCATCCGTTTCACGCCCTGGAGCGCCATCGACTTGAACATTCGCCTGGAATATCTCTACGGCGCCTATTACGACCGCAGCGGGCGTTATGAAAATCCCTATGCGCGCTCTTTTGAGGACGTACGCATCGGGCTGTTTTTCTGGTATGGGTGGGGAGATTAAGGAGAACTGAAAATGAACCAAAGCATTGCAAAAGCCGTCATGGTGATTTTATGCCTGGCGGTCCAGGTTGTGGCGCAGCAGATTCCCGCGCACATCATCTGGACCTACGGCACCAACGGACCTGTGAAAGCAGTCGCCCCGGCACCGGACATGAACCGCGATGGCCGGCCGGATGTGCTGGTTGGGGGAGCGGACAGCCTGGTTTACGGCCTCTCGGGCGGCGGGGCGGATTGGGCGCGCGAAATCTGGGCCTGCCGGGGTCTCGGCGCCTTCAATGACGTCGAATACGTGGGCGACGTTAACGGCGATGGCTACGGCGATGTGGTCGCCGGCGCCATGGACAACCTCGTCACCTGCATCTCCGGAAATCCCTCCGACGAAGGGCTGGAGCTGTGGAGCCGCGCCGACTCGGCCATGATCTGGTCCGTTGCCGCCCTCGGCGATGTCAACAACGACGGCATCGGTGATGTGGTCGTCGGCACCGCCAATAACAACATGATTTGCATCTCCGGATCGGCGCAGCAGCAAGGGAAAATCATCTGGAAGTTCAGCAGCGATGCCGATTTCTGGAACGTCATCGCGCTGCCAGATGTCAACGGCGACGGCAAAATGGATTGCGTCGGTTCCTGCGACAATTTCATCTACTGCTACTCCGGCGCCATCACCGGCGCACAACCCAAATCGATCTGGTCTGCGCCCTTTGACGCCGGTGACCGCGTCTGGTCCATCGCCGCGATTCCCGATGTCAACGGTGATGGCAAGGCGGATATCCTGGTGGGCAGCCGCATGGATTGCGTCGATTGCCTCTCCGGCGCCAACGGCGCACGCTTGTGGACCTTTCCGACCGGCGCCGATGCGCGCTGCGTCGCCGCCATCCCGGACGTCAACGGCGATGGCAAATGGGATGTGCTGGCGGGATCGGACGATGATTACGCCTATGCGATCTCCGGCGCCAGCGGCAAACAGCTGTGGAAAGTGCCCTTTGCATCGACCGTACTCTGCGCGGCGGCCATCGCCGATGTCAATGGCGACGGCGATGCGGATGCGGTGTTCGGCTCCGATGGCGATGAAGTGGTCTGCGTCAGCGGCGGCGGCGCCACCAGGGGACAGAAAATCTGGAGCCATGTGGCCGGCGGCAGCATCGTCAGCGTCGCCGTGGTGGGCGATGTCAATGGCAACGGCATCGCGGACGTTGCCGCCGCTTCCATGGACAGTTTTGTGCGCCTTTTCGAAGGCAACAGCAAAATAACCGATGTCGAGTTGGTCT
>DCUM01000169.1:3528-4676 GCA_002327255.1 bacterium UBA2214
TCCCGCATCACCCTGCAGGGCAATTATCCCAACCCGTTTAATGCCGGGACTTTAATCCGCTACGATCTCCCGGTGGCGGGTATGGTTACTGTCTCCGTGTTTAACCTGCGCGGTGAAAAAGTGCGGCAACTCTGGAATGGCCTGCAGGCCGCCGGGAATCAGGGTATGCACTGGGATGGGCGGCTCGCCTCGGGAGAAACGGCTCCCTCTGGCGTCTATATTTGCGCCGTTGCAGTGGGGGACGAAATCGTCCGGACGCGGGTCAGCCTGATCAAATAAGTGCCGTGCAGGAGTGGCTTCCCCGGGGATTGCGATGCGGATGCGTGATGGTCAAACGAAGCGGACGCTGCGGCGCATAGCCCGGTCTGAAATTTGGCCCACGCTTTACTGTCAATTGCGAATAGAGTCCGAATGCGTACGGGGATTGGGGGGCATGCCGGATCATGGTGCCAGCCTCATCGCCTCTGCGATATCTTGCTATTGACATTGCCGCTATTTTTCGGTACTTTTCACCATACAAGTCAGGCAACGCCGTTCAGCCAGATCATCAGGATGACCGCAAGATAGCTTATGGCTAAAAAGAAAAATCCTGCCCCTCCCTCCCTCACCACCACCTCCACCGAAGCGATCCTCGAGAGCATATCGGATGGGGTGTTCACGGTGAACCGCGAGTGGCGCATCACCTCGTTCAACCGGGCAGCGGAGGCGATTACGGGGACCCCCCGCCGGGAGGCCATTGGCCAACTCTGTTCGGAAGTCTTTCGCTGCAGCATGTGCGAGAACGAATGCGCCCTGCGGCGCACGATTAAAACGGGCAAGCAGATCATCGGCAAGACGGGATACATCATCAACGCCCGGGGCGCGCGCATCCCCATCAGCGTATCGACGGCCGTGCTGCGCGATGCCGGAGGACGCATCATCGGCGGTGCGGAAACCTTTCGCGATTTGAGCGAACTGGAGACGCTGCGCCAGGAACTGGACGGCCGCTTTCGTGTCGGCGATCTGATCAGCCACAGTCCCCTGATGCAGCGCCTCTTTGAAGTACTGCCCGCCATCGCCGCAAGTCCCAGCACTGTGCTCATTCTCGGGGAGACCGGCACCGGCAAGGAGCTGCTGGCGCGCACCATTCATGCCCTCAGTCCGCGCGC
>DCUM01000169.1:4713-6126 GCA_002327255.1 bacterium UBA2214
GCGCAAAAAAACAAGCCCGGCCGTTTTGCCCTGGCCAAAGGGGGGACGCTCTTTCTCGATGAAATCGGGCAGGTCAGCCCGGCCCTGCAGGTCAGGCTGCTGCGCGTGCTTCAGGAGCGCACCTTTGAGCCGCTCGGCGCCGTTCGTTCGGAAACGGCTGATGTGCGCATCCTCACCGCCACCAACAGCGATCTGACCGAGGAAACCCGTCAGGGCCGGTTTCGTGAGGATCTCTATTATCGCATCAACGTGGTGCGCATCGAGCTGCCGCCCTTGCGGCGGCGCAAGGAGGACATCCCCCTGCTCACCGGGCAATTCATCCAGCGCTTCAACCACAGGCAGAACAAGAGCATCACCGGCATGGCGCCTGAAGCGCTCTCCCTGCTCATGGCGTACGACTGGCCCGGCAACGTGCGCGAACTCGAAAATGTGATCGAACGCGCCTTCGTGCTGTGCCGCGACGGCGAGATCGGCATCAACCACCTGCCGGATCAATTGACCATGCGCGGTGTGCGCCCGGCGGCAGGGATGAAAATCCGCGCTGCAAGAGACCTCCTCGAAACCCAGACCATCCAGGCCGCCCTGGAGGAGACCGGGTATCACCGCCTCGAAGCAGCCAAACTCCTTGGCATGCACAAAACCACCCTTTTTCGCAAAATCAAAAAGCTCGGACTCATTCTGCCGCGCCCTTAGTAGCTCTATTGCATCTATAATCAAGATAAAGTTGCATATTCGCTACTTATTGCTTCTTTTCACTCACCCTGTTGACTCTCCTTAATACTTTATTTATTTAATCTTATATCACTTATTTCAACTCAGTCACATTGGTATGATTCTTGTTACTATAACTGTAAAATCTATTCAAGGAGGTACATGACTGCCGCATTCGCCACCTGGAACGGCCGCATCGCGCCGGTCTTTGACGTGACCCGGCATCTGCATCTGGTCGAACGCGAGGGAACCGAAATCATCCGGCAAAACCAGGTAGCCCTGCGCGATGAAACACCGGCGCAACTCGCCCTGGCCTTGCTGGGATGGAAGGTGCAAGTTCTCATTTGCGGCGCCATTTCCAATCCCCTGCGCGCGATGCTCGAGGCCTACGGCATCGAGGTGATCCCCTTTGTGGCCGGGGAACTGGGCGAAGTGATCGAAGCGTGGCGCCAGGGCAGCTTGTTGCGGCAGAATCGTTTTGCCATGCCCGGCTGCTGTCGCGGCATCGGGCGTCATGGTCAGGGCAGGTATCCCCAATCAAAGGAGGCAACTATGTTTGGTTTTGGCAGAGGTGGTAACAGAGGAGCCGGAGGCGGCCAAGGAGCGGGTGGTGGCAGAGGAGCCGGGGGTGGTGGACGCATGGGCGGCAAAAAGGCCGCCGGTCCCGCCGGCGAGTGCCTGTGTCCCGCATGTGGTCATCGC
>DCUM01000114.1 GCA_002327255.1 bacterium UBA2214
CCTGCAAGGCTTTCAGGAGGGGTGCATCCTGACCGTAGATATCCCGGCGGAACTGGATCGTACCATCCTTGTCAGCCCAGGCAGTCCAATAAAGCAAATGAATCGGAATCGGTTCCGGCAGCGCCACGGTGCGGTCCACCGCCTTGTCGAGCGCGTCCAGGAGCGTGCCGCTGTTCCAGCTAATATCCTGCCGAAGCAAATACAGGGCGAGCTCGATCGGTTGTTGGATTCTGATGCATCCATGGCTAAAGTCCCGCTGTGTTTCTTCGAACAGTGGGCGAGATGGCGTGTCGTGAAGATACACATTGAACTTGTTTAGAAACATAAACTTGATGCGCCCCAAGGCATTGATTGGCCCCGAATCCTGCCGCAGGCGGAAGGAAAAGTCAGTGGGGGTGATCGTCGACCAGTCGACTGTCAAGGGATCGACTTCCTGGGTCTCCAGGCCAATATCCCGGAATATTTTCATTTTTTGTCGTCCGAGATAGGAGGGATCGCGCTTGAGACGCGGCAGCAGCTCCTGTACCGCGATGCTGCGGGGTACTTGCCAATAGGGATTGAGTACAAGGTAGCGCATTGTGTCGCTGAACACCGGCGTGCTGTGATAGGGGCGTCCGACCACGACCCGCATAGCCAGTGCTACCGTATCCTCTTCCATCACCTCCAGTTCGAATGAGGCAATGTTCACGATGATATGACGATGTCCCAAGTCCTGCGGCAGCCAGCGCCAACGTTCGAGGTTTAGTTCCAACTGTTCCACGCGACGTTCCGCACTCACATTGAGTTCGGCTCGGGTCAAAGGGTCCATCGCGCCGGTTGCTGTCAGCCCATGGCGTTTTTGAAATCGCTTCAAGGCTTTTTCCAGCGCATCGTCGAAAAGCGCGGCGTCATCCAACTCCATGGTCTCGAGGTCGCGGCTGATGAGTAACCGCTCGCGAAGTGCAGCCACTGTAGCGCCATAGTCACCCAGTTTCAACGTTGGCCCGTCCGGGATCGCAGGCCATCCACCGCGTGATGCCACTGCCCGGTGGTAGACCAGTGCCTCACGCAGCTGTCGGAAGCCCCGTTGCGGCGGCGCCAGGGTCATTAGCGTGCCGGAGATGTCACCCGATGCCAGGGCGCCCTCCAACTTGACGGCGAGATCGGCGGTGCGCCGGTTTGCCACCCATATCGGCTTGAGGGTTTCGGGATCCACCCGCCCGGGTAAAAGATGGGACCCGTATACCAGGAACGCATCTGTGAGCAAGAGATCGAGCTCCGCCCAGCGGTCTGGAACAATTACGCTGCCGCTCCGGGCATCGGCGCGCACCGCGGCGAGCAGGGTTTCGATTGCGGTGAGGTGGTAGTCTTTCGGTCGCAAGCCCTCGAGATCCGCTCGGTAAAGGGCGCTCACCATGTCATCGACAAGACGGGTAGGGCCATGGTTGTCGCTCCATGCCGGGCGATAGAGCCTGCGCACGTAAAAGCTGGGGAGCGCCAGGCTGGCATAGACCGGCTCGCCCCCTGCACGGAGTTCGGTGACCACGCCGGCGGCCTCGATGCGATTCCGGATCTGTTCTGCGATGAGCTCCTCGGTGGCGAGGGTGTGTAATTGCCTGCCCTCCATCCCCGGCTGCGCTGATGGCCTGGCCGCGGTGGAATCCTGGTCATTCTTACCGGTACAGGTCGTAAACAATGCCAAACTCATTGCTACGAACAAACGCAACAATACACTTCTCATTTTCATGGATTAAGACCTGCCTTTTCGTCCGCTGCCTGGTGCTCTACTGATAAAGTAGACAGAATAGAAATCATACGCAAGAGGAATTATTACACCCTTTGCGGATTATTTTCGCGAGAAGAAGTCACTTTGCGCATGACGGTTCGCTTGATAATTTCCGTTTGATTTGGCCGCAAATGTCGACCATCGTTGTACGCCAGGTACAGTTTGCTTTCCGGCGAATAAATCCATCGCCACAGAACATGACGGGATCCCCCGCTCTCTGCGGTCAAAATGAGATGGATTGAAGTTTGATTCTGCGGGAATCGAAGAATTTATCTGCTCAAGGGCGCCAAAGCCCTCCCTGCACGTAACCGTACTCACTTTTCAGGCCATTGGACCCTTGCGGACAATCCCCTCGCTCCCATTTTTCCGGCATCTTGGCCAAATAATATCTGAAAACCAGGCTTAATTACGCAACTATATGCAATTATGCGACAGCATTGCCGGCAGAACTCGGGCAGCAACTATATACGGCAGGATCGGCCTGGTGAGTATTCAAGTACCGGCTCGCGTAGAATAGCCGGAATCAAAACTCGGCACACTTTCTGAAAATCTACTTTATACTGGCGGCGGTATGGCCTCACTTCGACAAGCTCAGGCCAGGTCTTTCCACAACCCGCAGTGCCGCAGAATCTTTTCAATCACCATCGGCCGGGATTTCTCGATAAAGTGGATGATCTTCATTGTACCGTCTCAAGCCGGGCAATGCAGCGGATGCCTGTCAGTAGCTCCATTCTGGCGCCACGCCAATCCCGCGCAGGAGTGTGCCACTGAGTCAGTCAAGGCCGGGTGTTGAGCGGCAAGTGGAAGTTGATCTGCGCCGTGCCGCAGAGATCGCGGCCATCCATCCACGCCAGGGTGGCGCTGAGGCGCCAGAGGTGCAGGCGGCCGCCAAAATTCCAGCGCCGGGTGTCATATTCCACCATGCCTTCGATGCAGTGGATGGGTCGCACAGAGAGGTGGCCAAAGGTGCCGATGAGGTAATGCTGTCCGGCGCGAATCCAGTCCACGCCCTGGCCGAGGCTCAATGTGGTTTGATGAATATGCGGGATGTTAAAGGATTTGCCGGCCACGGCATAGAGGGTGCAGAAGCGCTGCGCCCAGTCCTGCGCCGCGATGCCGAAAGGATCCTGGGTGCCGATGACGATCTGGGGGCGGTGGCGGTTTTCTTTGAGGACGCGGAAGCGGAAGGCCGCGGTGCGGTCACCGATGCCATAGACTTCCTGATAGGGTTGAACGGCGCCGAAAACGACCTCGACGAAGGGGAGAAAGGTGATCGAGACATGGACGATGCGGTTGTCGACATGTTTCTGATCCACGGTGTAGTAGGGATGCGGCAGATAGGAGAGTCCCACGCCCACAGAAGCATCGGGCTGCAAAAAGGCGCCGGGCGTGATGATGGCGCCGGTGTTGCCGAGCAGGGTGGACTGGGGATAAATCGCGCTGGTCCATAAACACAACAGGGGGAACAAAAATCGTTTGATCTGTGCAAATCGGTAGACCTCAAGTCGCCGCATAATAACTATCCTCATCGATACAAAAAAGGGAGTTGCAGCGCAAGCCGCAACTCCCGTTGTTTTTCAGGATCCGGATCAATAGCCCATCATGATGCCCTGATTGTGGGTGTAACAGAGGTTGCCCCACAGATAGATACGCATCTGATAGCCCACGTTATTGACGAAGGCATAACCCCGCACCTGCGACCAGTCGCCCATGGTGGCGCCCCAGAACCACGATTCGGCGATGCCGTTTTCATCGGTGAAATCCCACAGGGGATCGATGGTTCCGGTGCCTTTGTCGAGTTTCCAGGCGACGCGGACGTTGGGCAGCGGTGTGCCATCAGCGCCGAGGACCTGAAGGCGCAGCAGTTGTTTGCCCACGCCGCAGTTCCAATACTCGCCAAAGTGGCCATGAATGACCACAGGATTGCCGCTGCAGCTGCCGTCGCCGATCTGGAATCCGGGACGCGTGCCGCCGTCGAGGATGTCGATGCCGGGATCATACACTCTGTTGAGGTTGACATCGACGATGACGTCGAAGAAGCACGGCCACAGCCGCACGGGCACCGGATCGGTCGATTTGGTTGCGCCGCGCAGTTCCAACACCTGAACAGCGCCTGAGGTCGGATCCATCAGGCAGTAGATGGGAGAGGAGAGGCTGCCGACGGTGAGGATGTTAACCAGCTGGTCACCCGATTTCCATACCGTGCGATGCGGCATCACATAGATGCCCACATGCTCCTGCAGGTGGGCGGGCAGACGGCCGGGGATCACCTGGCCATAGATGGCTTCGGTGGCGGAGAATTGATCGCGGAAAACGCCGGCGGCATCACAGGCGATATCCTGAATCAGATCGGTATAGGCCGGCGGTTCGACCACGTTCAGGCTGGAGAGCAGCGGATTGAAGATGACATCTCCGGCGCTGTACTGACCAAAGGGCTCGCTGTCGGCGATGAGATCATAGGTGCCCGGGGCACTGGCCGCGGCCCAAATCTCCACCGCCGCAATGGCGCCCGCCGCATCGGCAGTGACCACTTCGGCAGCGCCGCTGACATCCGTCAGGACGTCGCCCACGGCATGGACAGCCTTTTTGGCGCAGACGTAGAGATGCACGGTCGCGTTCGCCGCAAAACCGCTGCCTGCGGCGTACAGGGATCCACCCAGAAGCACGGAACCGCCCTGGAATTTGCCGTCAGATTTGGCCGGCCAGATCATGGCAAAAGGCGCCGGCGCCGGGGCCACGCTGAAGGGTATCTTGAGGTTGTTGTGCAACCCGCGGATATTCAATTGCAGAATGTGGATGTAATACTGCCCGGTGACGTTTTGTACGTCGCCCTGGGCATCGACGCCGATGTTGTACCACACCGGCAGGTTGACGATTTTGCCGTTTTCATCCGCCAGCACCAGCAGCGTGCGAATGACTTCATCGTCGGCCACGCGGATGATTTCAATGCGCGTCTGGCACTGCGCCACCAGTTTTTCCATGGAGAGCAGAATGGTCTCGCGCGGATAAAAAGTCTGGCGCTCGACGTTGGCCGCGGTACTCAGAGAACTCATGTCGCTGATCTTGTAGTTCAGCGCCGAGAGCGGATCGCTGGTTTGCTCTGTGCTGCAGCGCCAGAAAAGGAGTGTGCAACCCAATAACAGCAGCATGACGGTTAGATGGTTGTTTTTACGCATGGAACCCTCCCTTAAAAAGAAAAAATCTATCTGCATCGTTCAATTTTCTGTTGTATAGCCTGATCCCCTGTCCATTGTCTGGCATGCACCCAGAGTGATATATTGTTTTTGATGTAGCTGGGTACAAAAAAGCGAAACCACTCGATCGCCTCGATGCCGGAGGTGATGCCGATTCCGGTTTGTACGGTTTGGCCTTGTGTATGCGCCAGCGACGTCGATTCATATTTCCATGTATGTTGTTCCGGCAACCGCATGCGCAATCTTTGCGGATTGGCCGATTTTTGCGGTGCCAGAGGCACTTTGAGAATGATACCGCCGAATTCGTCGATATTGGTCTTTGCCGCCAGGAGTCCGATTTCAATATCCGCGAATTTGCGGCTGATCATGAAACTGGGCCCTTTTTCCGAAAAAAGATACTTGTTGTAGGCCAGCCGCATCATGAGGTCATATCGCGGAGCAAAATACGTCGTATAGAGTTGCCCGGTCACGGTCTCCCAGGAGGAGTATTTGATCATGCTTTCCTGGTTGAGAAAAAATCCTGTGTACTCCGCCTTGCCGCCGATCAATACGCTTCGCGAAAAGAGGAAACGGAGGCCTTCGACGGCCATCCCCCAGCGATCCGGCTCAAAAACGCCGATGCGCGCAAAGAACCAATACCGGGATACGTTCAGAGTCTGGCTCAAGGTCAACCGTACCAGCCGCGGTTCAAGCGAATAGATTTTCAGCTCGTCGTAAAGCGGGAAAAACATGCGGCCGGATACGCTTCCACCGCGCCATACATCCAGAGTCAATTCGGGCACCAGACCCAGGTTGATTTTCGCGGGATCGTCATAGTTGCCGAATTGTACGGTGAAGCCCGGGTGGATGGTCAGGTCCGCCAGCGGCCACATCCGCGGGCCCTGCACAACGCTGCCCTCATTCGGGGATCGATCCATCCCCTTGAAATCCAGAGACTCGGCAAAGTTTTTCGCATCGATCCGGCCTGCCATGAAAGAACGATACGCTGAAACGGCCACCGCCACGCGTCCCATGGGGATGCCGTTGCGATGGGGCATCAGCAAAATCCGGCAGGAATCGCTCGCCGTTTCCGCTGCGGCGGCCATGACCACCCCCGCGGCCAGCACTTCATTCCTGAAAGCCCGGTTTTCATAGGCAATGACCAGCATGTCGTCAGGGCACCGACTGAGATGAATCGCTGTGAAACCCTGTTTTGCCAATATATCAACAATACAGTTCAATCCCGTGGCAGCTGCATTCGGCCGAACCAGTGGAAAAAATGTGATGAACAGAGACAGGAATGCGGCGATACCCTTCAAAGCAAGCCTTCACAGACGATAATCATTTGCCCCATCACACCGATGCCAAGCAAGGGTCCATTATCACAGAAGAAAATGGAAGGAGATGTTGTTGGAATCCCTGGATGCTAATAATGAAAGATAGAGCCTTTTTTTATCATTTTCAACAGAAATATCGTCATTTTTCGAAAATTGTGACCATCCTCGCATTAAAATTGGCCTGGCACTTATCCCGTTTTTTTACTATTTTCTGTGGTTGATGGGATCAATGAAAACCGGAGGAATCATATGACGCGTTTAAAAAATATCGTTTGTGGCTTATTGATGATCCAGGCGGTTTATGCTTTGGGTTTTGCCGCGGACAAAAATCTGACGCTGCAGCAGGCGTTTTTGCGCGATGAACCGCGATTGCTCAAGCCGCTGCCGCGCATTGAAACCTGGCTGGATGATCGCACCTGGCTGGCCTATCCGGCGGCCGAGATGCGCGGCAATACCCTTCTCATGAAAGTGGATGCCGTCACCGGTGCGGAAACGGTCTTCAGGGACTGGAAAGCGCTCTCCGCTGCCCTGCCCGAGGGCTTCTCCCTGGAGCGCGTGCTGGAACGCAGTACCGATTACGACAAAGCCTTGCTGGAGAAGGACAACGATCTCTATTTCTATGATATCACCAGCAGTGCGCTCAAGCGTCTCAGCGAGACGCCCGCTGCGGAAAAAACGCCTCGCTTTTCGCCGGATCATCGCCGGGTGGCGTTCACGCGCGACAACAATCTCTTCGTCACCGAAATCGCATCGGGACAGGAAAAGCAGCTCACTTTTGATGGTTCGGCCACCCTTCTCAATGGCTGGGCCTCCTGGGTCTATTATGAAGAGATTCTGGGGCGCCGGTCGCAATACTGCGCCTTCTGGTGGTCGCCCAACAGCGAGATGATCGCGTTTCTGCGTTTTGACGATTCGCCTGTGCCCGAATTCACGCTGGTCAAAGCCGACGGCATCCACGGCGAGATCGAGGTGCAGCGCTACCCCAAAGCCGGCGATCCCAACCCCGGGGTGCGACTCGGCATCGCACATGTTCGCACCGGAGACATCGTCTGGGTGGATAGCGATCCGGAGGCGGATCATTACATCGCCTGGCCGTTGTGGACGCCGGACAGCAAGCAGCTCTTCTTCCAGTGGATGAATCGCGGTCAGGATCATCTGGTCATTTACAGCGCGGTGCCGGAATCGGGGGTCATAAAAAAGGTCCATGAAGAACGGCAGCCGAGCTGGGTGGAATTTTTTGAGGACATCACGTTTGTCGGTGATGGGAAAAATTTCCTGCTGCGCAGCACTGTCGATGGATGGTCGCATCTCTACCTCTATGATATCAATGGGAAACTGATCCGGCGGTTGACGCAGGGCGATTGGGATGTTCGCGCCATCGAACGGGTGGATGAAAAAAACAGGGTGGTTTACTTTTCCGCGGCGGACAGGGATCCCGTGGAAAAACATCTTTATCGGGTTGATTTGAACGGCAAAAATTGGCGGCGCCTGACCACCGGGACGGGTTCTCACACCTGTTCGGTCTCCCCCCACGGCCGCCATGTCATCGATACCCACAGCAGCGCGACCGAGCCGGGCCGGATGGTGCTCCGCGACCATCAGGGGCGCCTTCTGCGCACGCTCGCCGAGCAAAGGACGCCGCTGCTGGAGGAGTACCGTCTGGGCAAGACCGAGATGTTCACCATACCCTCCGGCGATGGCTACGATCTGCCGGCCAAATGGACGCTGCCGCCGGATCTGGACTTGAACAAAAAGTATCCCGTGCTCTTTGAGATTTACGGGGGTCCGGGGGCGCCATCGGTGCATCACACCTTTCCGCGCCTGAGCGCGCAGTTCATGGCGCAGCGGGGGGTCATCGTTCTGAGCGTGGATCATCGCGGGTCGGGGCACTTTGGCAAAAAAGGCGCGGCGCTGATGCATCGTCAATTGGGCAAATATGAAATGCAGGATTACATCACCGCGGTCAAATGGCTGCGCGCCATCCCCTTTGTGGATTCGACGCGCATCGGCATCAGCGGCGGCAGCTACGGCGGGTATGCCACTCTCATGGCGATGACCTGTGGCGCAGATTATTTCACCCACGGTCTGGCTGAATTTTCCGTCACAGATTGGCGTCTGTACGATAATGTCTATACGGAGCGATTCATGGATACCCCGGAGGAGAATCCGGAGGGGTACGAGGCGGCCTCGGTGCTGACCTGGGCCGACAAGCTCAAAGGGCCGCTCTATATCAGTCACGGCACCATGGACGACAACGTCCACATGCAGAATACGCTGCAGCTCATTGACAAGTGGCAGGACATGGACAAGGAGTTCATCCTCATGCTCTATCCCAACGGCCGCCACGGCATCCGGCCGCCCAAAGACTGGCACGTGGCGCGGGAGGGCTGGGCGTTCTGGCAGCGGGTTTTCAATCTCGAGCGGGACTGAAACGCTCATTTGGTGTTTCCCGTTCAAGCCGGCACCGCCGGGGGGGCCGGGGTTCTGGATGAAAAACCGGCTTGATACAGAATTGGGATGAAGCGGTGGATTTTTCTGTTGCGTAATTTAACAATAATTGATATATTAATATCCGTTGTATATTTTTGTGCGGAGAAGGTGTAGCTCAGCTGGTAGAGCAGCGGCCTTTTAAGCCGTGGGTCGTGGGTTCGATTCCCGCCACCTTCACAGAAAAAGCCCTCATGAGCGATTCTATTGAGGGCTTTTTTAATTATTATTCAATAGCTTACGCATCTGCTCTCCATAAATTCGTATTTGGCAGTGCAGGTCAACTTGGCTGAAAGATGCTGATTCTCCACAAATTTCATCACGGATTCGTCACGTGATAAAAGCAAAATGAAGACGGAGGGTGGGTTTGAAGTACTGTAAAAGGGGGCGAACGCATTGGTCCGCCCCTGATAGGACTTATTTGATGAGCGACATTTTAATTGTCTTTTTAGAATCTCCGGCTTTCATATTGACCCAATAGATCCCGGAAGGGACTATCCTGTCACCCTCATCCCGGCCCATCCAAATGACCTCGTGAAATCCTGCCGGCTTGATGCCATTTTCTAATGTCCGCACTCTGGCGCCGTAAAGATTGTATATGATGAGCTCCACGTTAGCTTCCCGAGGTAATTGATACTTTATGGTCGTATTCGGATTGAAAGGATTGGGATAATTCTGCTCCAAAGAAAAAGTCATTGACAGTTCACCTGAAATGCTACCCGCCGATGTGATTATTTCAGAAAGAGGCCGTTGCCAGACTCCTGCGCCGCGTGTCCCGGCATA
This sequence comes from bacterium UBA2214, assembly GCA_002327255.1. GTDB lineage: Bacteria > Zhuqueibacterota > Zhuqueibacteria > Residuimicrobiales > Residuimicrobiaceae > UBA2214. The sequence continues at coordinate 9,546 of DCUM01000114.1, forward strand.
GAGGTGAGTACCTGCAATGGCCAAGCCATGAACTACTGAGGATGGTTGTGTCATTGAATACATCAAACCGGTATTTATGGCAGTCCAACGGGTTGCATTTTCTTCCAAAACATAGACTCCGCCTTGCCAGGTCCCGGCAAAAAGATTGTTGTCGCTAAATACAAAAGACAAGATATTGAGAGCCAGTCCCGATAGGCCATTATTTACCGGAGTCCAGTTCGCGCCGTCATTGGTTGTAACAAACACGCCACCGCCTTGCGTCCCCGCAAAAAGCTTGGCGCCATTGACGGCGAGAGCAGCAACAGGCAGGTTTGTCAGGCCATTATTTACATCAGTCCAGGTAACACCGTTATTTGATGAACGAAACACACCTCCCTCGGTCCCTGCAAAAATATTCGTATCCTTGACGGCGAGCGCATAGACCATAGTATCCTGCAAACCGGTTTTCGTTATGGTCCACCAGCCAGGCGCGTGATGTGTGATACGAAATGCTCCAGAGCCTTCCGATCCTGCCAATAGGGTTGTTCCGCTTATTGCCAGCGCTCTGATCCATCCCATACCCACCGGGACCCATTCCCAGTTGCCTTTGACCGGATCATAACACCCCACATGATTTCCGCCTCCTGCATAGAGTCTAGTTCCGCTCAGGAGAAGGGAAAAATGGGCGCTGCCCCTGCTGAGAGCGGTCCATGTATGGCCGTCGTCCTGTGATTGAAATATTCCGCCCCATACGCCGGCATAAAGAGTTGTGCCGCTGCTGATGAGCGAGTGGACTTTGGTTGTGATCATGCCGGTAGTCACTTCAGTCCAGTCATCTCCGAAATTAGTAGAGCGATATACACCACCCATTGTACCTGCATACAGATCGGATCCTCTCACATAAAGCGTATAGGCGAGTTGATTGCTCAGTCCGGTGCTGGAGGGAATCCAGTAGGCGCCGTTGCTGGGCGTACGATATATCCCCATATCTGTTCCCGCATAGAGCGAATTATTCATTACCGCAAGGGAAAAGACTCTTTTGCTCATATCAGGAATACTGATGATTTGCCAATTTGCCCCGTTATCCGCTGAAATCAAAACGCCGCTGGTATCCGTACCGGCAAAGAAATACGATCCATTTATGGAAAAAGCATTGACGGCTTCGCCTTTCAGTCCGGCCGGTGTCCAGATGGCGCCATCATCCGTGGAAACGAATAATCCCGAATCCGTACCGGCATACATATTTTTACCATAAATATTGAGAGATCTAATGGATTTGCTAACCAGTCCGTTACTGGCTGGAATCCAGTAGGTGCCATTGCTGGGCGAGCGAAACACGCCGTCCGCTGTCCCTGCGAAAATATTGGAGTCGGTGGCGGCAAGACAATTGACATAATGGTTTAAAAGTCCGAAATTCACTTGATTCCAGCTGTCGCCATGATCGGTCGACAGAAACACGCCACCATTAAAAGTACCAGCAAAGAGGTTCATTCTGGAATCGTCGCCGGATTTGACGGTCAGGGAATATACAATGTTCTCCAGCCCGGTCGGCTTCCAACTTGCGCCGTTATTCTCCGAACTGAACACGCCATGTTCAGTTCCTGCAAAAAGAATTGTATCAATGGAAGCGAGACATTTTACTTCCCCGCCTTGGGGACCGTTGGTTTGAATCCATTGAGCTACCAGGAGGTTTGAACTGAAAAACAGTATGGTCGTCAATAGCGCTAGATACAGTCTTTTCATTAGAATACTCCTTTGCTGAAAAAATGATTTACTCTTTCAAACACCTTGAGTGGCCTGGAAAATAAAAAAGGCATTATGCATCTATCCAATGGATAAATACACCATGCCTTCTTGTACCTTTTATGGCTATCTACAAAAAAAGCCATATGATATTCAACTAAGTATAAGCAAATAAGTAACACGAAGCAAGCGAAAAGTCAATTCATTTCAATCAGTTATTGCATTCTTGAATTGCCGGGGCGTTACAAGTACACGCTCGCACTTTGTAAAAAGCTGCCATCGACTTGGTCTTTCTGTTGTAAAATTCGATGATAATAAGTCCCCCCAAAGGGTGGTATTTTCAGCAGCTCGCCCCCGTTACATTTTCAAGCGCCTTTTAACACGCAATTTCTTGTCCCCATCACTATTCGCAGAGCTGTTTGAAAGCCGTTTCAAATATGAAATTTTAGAATGACGGTTCACAATAGTCTGTCAAGATGCTCAGGGGCAGGCTCAATTTTTCCTATTATGCGATAGCCCATGCCTCACCTTCCCTCTCTTTGCATAGAAAAAACATAAAACACGGGCTCCGTTTCCCGGCTACCCGAATATCAGGCAGCCAATGAACTAAATGCTCTTTATGGCCTATTGGAATATCAGCAAAAAAGGGTCGACGTTGGCGAAAAACTGGGCGCTCAAAATTTAAAACCGTGTAGTTAAGGCAATTTCCGGAGCTGACTGGCTTTCTTTTAAACCGTGGGTCGTGGGTTCGATTCCCGCCACCTTCACAAAAAACGCCCCTGATTCGAATAGAGTTAGGGGCTTTTTTTATGTGCTCATTGAAGTTGTTATGTGTGCTTCAAAGATTATTCTGTTCAAATTTGTTCCTTCGATTTAATGATGTGACTGGATGAATAATACAATGATTATGGCTAAAAATCAAGGATATTTATATCTTATCATGGTTAAAAAGAAAGGTATAATGAGAGTAGTTATGGTCGAAAATCGATCGAAATATATTGAACCTTTACTGCAAAAAACTGCGTATACAGGAACGCCCAGGCACACAATGTGTGAAAAGTAAAACGCCTGGACAAAGTCTCTGCTTCCTATCTCACTTGTTTCTTGAAGCAATGATAGTCCCGCTTTTTGGCAACCATAAAAGAGATCATGTTTCGGATGCCCCCAATATTTACAATCCATTTTTTGCAGAACCTAATTGGCGGCCGTCCCCAAATTCTATAACTCGGGAGATAACCATGAAAAAAATTACCCTGCTCACGTTCTTGCTTTGTCTCGTCATCGCAATATCTTCCTTCGCACAGAACAAAGCAAAACAAATCGATGCATTGATTTCCAGGTACAACGAGTACCGCTATTTTTATGGCAGTGCTTTGGTGGCGGATAATTACAAGGTGATTTTCAAAAAGGGCTATGGCC
>DCUM01000166.1:0-3224 GCA_002327255.1 bacterium UBA2214
TTGGTGTTGAGAAACCAGCGCCCCTCCCCGCCCGGCATGAGGCGGCACCAGATGCTCTGCAGACAGGCCGGATCGTAACAGGTGTTGTCTTCCCACACTTTCCAGGTGATCGCCTGGGCGCGGCGGGTGTGCGGCGTTTTCGCCAGTTTCTGCGCGATCCCTTCGATCTGATCAAAGGTCTCCGCGACACCCGGCACGGTATAGCCGAAGAGGCGCTGATGATAGGTGTATTCCCAGCGCGTGTCCTCGGCGCCGGCCGACGCATCGCGCACGCAGTGATCCTTGATGCCGTCAAGGACTTCGAGGACGTACTCCTGCAGGTCTTCGAGACCGCCGGGAAGGTCCTGGTGAATCATCGGCTCCGCCACGGGATCGTGCACCACGATGGTCATGGTGCAGTCCTTGCTGGGCGGATCGTCGGCTTTGTCATATTCGGTCTTGACGTCGCAGCCTTTTTGATAGACGCTGATCAGCGATTTTTCCCAGGCCTCGGCCAGGCCTGTTCCTTCCACCAGCAGTACCGGTATGTGCCCCTGCATGATCTCTTCTCCCTGATGGTTACATAACTGAATAATGCATGTATCGGGTTGCCAGGTCAGAATAATCCCCGGATTCGGTATTAACCCGCCCATTCTGTTAAAATTCGTTCACAAGATGGGTGATTTGCAATGAACTTGAGGCGATCCCTGACACAGGATCCAAAATTAAATTGTGAATAATGCAGGACAATTGATGCGGCAACAATATACTGGATATCGCTGCACAAAGCAAGTGTTTCTGCCGTGAAGAGGTGGATTCGTGGCGTGCCGCGTTCCCGTGGCAGACAAACTCCCCCGTGCATGGGAATCGCAGGATGCGGTCAGCACGAACGGCCCGACGCTGAAATATTTTTCCCTCCGCCCCTGTTATCGAGCATGAAAATCAATCACAACCCAAAAGAGAACCCAGCATGAAAAAATATCTGTTCCTTCTCCTTCTTTCGGTTGCTGTCCTGGCACAATCCGCCGCCGCGCAGCGTTTCGGTAAAATCACCGGCCAGGTCTACGATGCCGTCACCCGGGAAGCGCTGATCGGCGCCAATATCCAGATCGTCGGATCCACCCTCGGCGCCATCACCGGCGTGAACGGCGCCTTCACCATCGATCGCGTCCCTGAAGGCGCCGTCACCCTGCGCGTCTCCCTGATCGGGTATAAACCGGTCATCGAGCCCGAACTGATGCTGAGCAGCATCAAGCCGCTGGAAATCAGAATTGCCCTGAATCAGACAGTGCTGCAGGGCGCCGAGGTCACCATCAGACCCAACTATTTCGAAGCCATCACCGACAAGCCGCTGAGCGTGCAGACGCAAACCTATGCGGAAATCCGCCGTCTGCCCGGCGGACTCGAAGACGTGGTGCGCGCCATCTCGATTCTGCCGGGCGTGGCCCAGGCGCAGAACGGCCGCAATGACCTCATCGTGCGCGGCGGCGCGCCCTCGGAAAACCTCTACGTCATCGACGACATCGAGTCGCCCAACATCAACCACTTCGGCACCCAGGGCGCCACCGGCGGTCCGTTGAGCTTTGTCAACCTCGACTATGTCGCCAACACCACCTTCTCCACCGGCGGCTTCGGCGTGCGCTACGGCGACCGTCTCTCTTCGGTCACCAACATCGAGCTGCGCCAGGGCCGCAACGACCGCTGGGGCGGCAAAGCCACCATCTCCGCCTCCCAGTTCGGCCTCAACCTCGAAGGCCCGCTTTCCCGGCAAGGCACGCTGGTCTTCTCCGCGCGGCGCAGCTATCTCGATTTCATCTTCAAGGCCGCCGGATTCGCCTTTGTGCCGGAATATTGGGATTTTCTCGTCAAGAGCGAATACAAACTCGGCCCCAACGACCAGCTCTCCCTGACCGCCCTTTCGGCCATCGACGACGTCAGGCTCTTTAACGACACCGCCGAAAAACGCTACGACAACTCCCGCGTCATCAAGAGCGACCAGTATCAGGCCATCGCCGGATTGACCTGGCGGCATCTCTTCTCCTCGGGATATTCCACGGTCACGCTCAGCAACAACATCTACCGTTACGACCTGGTGCAGTCCGATACCTCGCAAACGCCCATCTTTGTCAACAACTCGCGGGAGCGCGAGACCCTGCTCACCGCCAACCTGGTGTGGAAACCGGCCAGACGCACGGAAGTGACGCTCGGCGGACAGGCGCGCGCCGTGCTCTTTGACAGCGAAGTCAAGCTGCCCGCCTTCACCACGCCCTTCGGCCAGACGCTCGATGTCGATGCCCTGGTGGACACCACCGCCCTCAAGGGCGCGGCGTGGTTGCAATGGGTGCAGAAGAGCGGCCCCTTCACCTTCACCGCCGGCGGCCGCATGGACTATTTCAATCTGATAAAAGAGGGAACGGTTTTCTCACCGCGTCTGTCGCTGGAATACGCCTGGGGTTCGCTCACCAAACTCAGCGCCAGCGCCGGGCGCTACCATCAGGCCCCGGCCTATATCTGGCTGGTGGCCAACCCGGCCAACCGCAACCTGAAACACATCCAGGTCGATCAATATATCCTCGGCGCGCAGCAAATTCTCAAGGACGACGTCAAGCTCAATCTGGAAGGCTATTACAAAAAATACGGCCGTTACCCGGCCAGCACGCTGCAGCCGTGGCTGGTCATGGCCAACACCGGCGCGGGATTCGGCGGCGCCGAAGAGGGTTTCGCCTCCTTCGGGCTCGATCCGCTGGTGAGCGAAGGCAGCGGCTGGGCGCGCGGCATCGAGCTCTTTTTGCAGAAACGCATGGCGCGCGTGCCGCACTATGCCCTGCTCAGCATCAGCTATAACGAATCGAAATTCAGGGGACTGGACGGCGTGCTGCGTCCCAGCAGTTTTGACCAGCGCTGGATCGTCAATTTCGGCGGCGGCTATGTACCCAACAGCCGCTGGGAATTCAGCGCCAAATTCCGTCTCGCCACCGGCCGGCCCTGGACGCCCTACAATTCCGATTACAGCAAATCGGGGTCGCTTTTCAATACCGCGCGCATCGACGTCAACCATTCCCTCGATGTCCGCGTCGACCGGCGCTGGAGTCTGGGCTCGATCTATCTCATCACCTATATCGACATCCAGAACATCTACAACCGGCCGTTCAGCGATGTGCCGCGCTGGAATGCCTGGAAACAGGAACTCGACGACACCTCCAGCATCGGCATCCTGCCCTCCATCGGCATCAGCGCCGAGTTTT
>DCUM01000166.1:3251-3954 GCA_002327255.1 bacterium UBA2214
CCCGGTTTTACTTTTCCGCCAGGAGCTCCCGCAGCGCCGTTTCCAGATGCGCATGTGCAAACGCGAATCCCGCCGCCAGCAATCTCCCGGGCACGACCCGGGCGCTGCTGAGCAGCATCTCCTGAGCCATCTCCCCCATCACCAGGCGCAGCGCCGGGGCCGGCACCGCAAAAAAAGCCGGACGCCGCAGCAGCCGGGCGGCCGTTTGGGTGAATTCCGCATTGGTGACTGGTCCAGGGGCTGCAAAATTGACGGCGCCGGAGAGTTGCGGATGCTCCAGCAAAAAAGCCAGACCGCGGTGAACATCTTCCATCATGATCCAGCTCCAGTATTGCCGCCCGCTGCCGAGCTTGCCGCCCAATCCGAGCCGCAGCAACGGCAGCAGTTTGGCCAGCGCGCCGCCCCTGGCATCGAGAATGATGCCAAAGCGGGGATGCACGACGCGGATGCCGGCCCGGCGCGCCGCTTCGGCCGCCGCTTCCCAGGCGACGCAGACATCGGCGAGGAAACCGCTGCCGCGCGGCGCGGACTCGTCCAGCTCGGCATCTCCGCAATCGCCGTAAAATCCCGTGGCCGAGGCGCTGATCAGCACCCGCGGTGGCTTTTTCAGACCCGCCAGTGCCGTGCCCAGCAGCCGGGTGCCGTCGCGGCGGCTCGCCAGGATGCGCTCCTTTTTGGCGCGGCTCCAGTAGCCGGCGAGGTT
>DCUM01000166.1:4045-7191 GCA_002327255.1 bacterium UBA2214
CACAGTACAAGGTATGAAAAACCGCCGTCCCAGTCAAGTGCGAGACGGGCTTTTTCACCGCCCTGCGCCGCGCCTTGAATAATTTCTTGGAATTCCTGTCCCGATTGGTTAATTTACCCACAAGCAAAACGCTTCAGGCACCGCATCGCGGATTATATCACGACCCGATCACCTAAAAAGAGGTGCGTCATGAATCGATTCAAGACCGGCATATCCTTGCTCTCGCTGCTGTTTATCATCACTTCACCACGGGCCCTGTGGGCCCAAACCCTCGATCTCGAATCGCAGGTCATCGAATACACCCTGGACAATGGCATGAAACTGCTCATGGTGGAACGCCACGAGGCGCCGCGGGTGGTCTGCCACATNNTATCGCGTCGGCGGCGTCTACGAGCGTCCGGGTATTACCGGCATCTCCCATTTCCACGAGCACATGATGTTCAAAGGCACCCGGACCATGGGTACCAGTGATTTTGAAAAAAACGACGCCATCAACCGTCACATCGACGAAGTGATGGATAAAATCTACCGCGAAAAATTCTGGTCCAAAAATCCGGATCCGGATAAAATCAGGATCTGGCAGGCACAGGCCGACAGTCTGATGCGCGCGGAAAAAGCGACCATCATCAAGGACGACCTCTGGGAATTCTACATGAAAAACGGCGGCACCGGACTCAATGCCTCCACCGGTCAGGAGATCACCGGCTATTATGTGACCCTGCCCGGCAACAAGGTCGAGCTGCAGATGTGGCTGGAATCGGATCGCCTGATGAACCCCTGTTTTCGCGAATTCTATTCCGAAAAAGAGGTGGTGCGCGAGGAACGCCGGTTGAGCGAAAACCGGCCCGGCTGGCTCTTTCAGGAACAACTCAACGCCTCCTTCTTCGCCGCTTCGCCCTACTCCTGGGGCGTCATCGGCTGGGACGTCGATCTGCAAAAAATGACCCGGCAGGACATGTACGATTTCAACAAGACCTGGTACATCCCCAACAATGCCGTCGCCGTCTACGTCGGCGACATTCAACCCGAAGAGATCATCGCCCTGGCCAAAAAGTACTTTGGCCGCATCCCCAAAGGCCCGGACCCCGAGCCGGTGCGCACCACGGAACCGAAGCCGTACTGCGAAAAACGGCTCTACGGCGAAGCCGATGCACCGCCCTCGGTCACCATCTATTATCATGTCCCGGCCGAAGGACATCCGGACGATGCCGTCATCCGCGTCATCAGCGGCCTTCTCAATGGCAACACCGGCCGGCTCTATAAAAAACTCGTCAAGGAAAAAGGCATCGCCGTGGATGCCTATGGCTACGGCGGCGGCATGGCCTACGCGGGGCGTTTTGCCGTGGGCGGCCGCCCCAAAGCAGCCGCCGGTCACACGCCGGAAGAGTTGGAACTGGCCATCTATGAAGAACTCGAAGCGCTGAAAAACACCCCCGTGCCCGACTATGAACTGCAAAAAGTAAAAAATCGCACCGAAGCCGGCATGATCCGCGGACTGAGCTCCAATATGCGCCTCGCCTCGCAACTGGGACGCAGTGAACTCGGACTGGGCTGGCGAGATATCCCGGCATCGCTGCAGCGCCTCAAAGCCGTCAGCGCCGAAGACGTCATGCGCGTGGCACAGACCTGTTTTGTCAAGGACAATCGCACCGTCGGCATTCTCGTGCGCAAGAATTAGCGGCTTTCCGGCTCATGTGCACCCGACATCACACCGCGTCTATTTCATGGTCCACGCGACCGTTACGGAGGATTCAAACATGTTCAATAAAAGCAGGACACACGCCACTGTCATATTGATTTCGCTGCTCCTGGTCATCCAGAACGGCATCGGGCAAATCCCGGCGCATCCCAAAGCGTTGTCGTATAAGGAACTGACCTACCAGCCGCCCAAAGCCGCGGAACACCGGCTCGAACTGCCCAACGGCATGATCGTCTATATTCAGGAAGACCATTCGCTGCCCCTCTTCGATGCGACCGCCATCATCCGCACCGGTACCGTCTACGATCCGGCGGATAAAGCCGGTTTGGCGGAGATGACCGGCGCTGTTTTGCGCAGCGGCGGCACCACAACCATGAGCGGAGACGATCTCGATGAACGCCTCGATTTCCTCGGCGGCTCGATCCAATCCAGCATGGAAAAAACATCGGGGCGGGTCACCCTCTCGGTGCTGAAAAAAGATATCGACGAGGGATTAAAGCTGTTTGCGGATGTCCTCATGAATCCGGCGTTCGAAGAGGCCAGGATTAAAATCCATAAAGATCAGGCCATCGACGCGATCAAAAACAGCAACGACAACCCGCGCACGGTGCTGGATCGCGAATTCCGCAAACTGCTCTACGGCGACCACCCTCTGGTCCGCGAAGCGACTCCATCGGGCATCGATGCCATCACCCGGGAGGATCTGCTGGCCTTTCACCGGACCTGTTACGCCCCGAACAATATCATCCTCGCCATGGCCGGCGATTTCGATAAAAAGGAACTCGTGGAAAAACTGAACGCGGCCTTTGCCGGCTGGACAAAACGGAAAATCGAACTCCCGAAAATCCCGGACGTCGCCGGCAAAAACCGGCCCGGCGTCTTCATGGTGCAAAAGGACATCAACCAGGGATATGTCAATATCGGACATTTTGGCGTCAAGGAGACCAATCCCGATCTCTTCGCCATCAATCTCATGAACTTTATCCTCGGCGGCGGCAGCTTCACCAGCCGCATTACCACCAGGGTGCGTTCCGATGAGGGACTGGCCTACAATACCGGCTCACGATTCGAAAACCAGCGCGACCTTCCCGGCCTCTTCATGGGTTACGTGCAAACCAAGTCGGCGACGGTGCATTATGCCACGACGCTGATCCTCAACGAATTCAGGCGCATCCGCACGGAACCCGTCTCCGACGAAGAGATGGCGACGGCCAGGAACTTTTACCTCGACAGCTTCCCGGATCGCTTCTCCTCCGCCATCAGCGCCATGACAACGCTCGCGGCACTGGAATACGACGGCTTTCCCGCGGATTATTACGACACCTGGCGCGACAAATACAGCGCCGTGACCAAAGAGGATATCCTGCGCGTCGCCAAAAAATACATCAAGCCCGGCGAGATGTCGCTTTTCATTGTCGGCGACGTCGAAAAGTGCAAGGCCGGGGAC
>DCUM01000096.1 GCA_002327255.1 bacterium UBA2214
TGCTGCATCAGGAGGCGTATCGCAGTGGTATATTGATCGGCATCGAGAACCGCTATCGTCTGTCGCAGATTCCCTTCGGCGACGAATTCGCAACGATCTTTGGCGAATTCAGCGGCGGACAGATGCGCTACTGGCACGATGTCGGTCATGCGGAAATCTATCACCGCCTCGGCGTCTATGATCATGTGCGGGATTATCTGCAGCCCAATCAGGAGCACCTGGCGGGCATGCATATCCACGACATCGCTGGCATCAGGGATCATCTCGCCCCCGGCATGGGCGATTTTGACTTTGGCCTGCTCGAACCGTTCCTGAAACCGGACACGCTGCGCATCATCGAAGTGCATCAGCATGCCGACGCGGCGCAGGTGCGTCGCGGCGTCGAACGGCTGCATGAGAGCGGTCTGGCATGACCTCACAGTGCCAGGGGGGATCATGACGGGGAAGGCTGACACACCTGCGGCGGGCGATCCGCCTGGCGGACGGTTTTGCTGACAGGGGGGAGCATACCGGGAGAGGTATACACATGTCCGGCGGGCGATCCGCCTGGCATACGGTTTTGCTGACAGAGAACAAGCATGTTTACGAAATATCTCCATAGAGACATTATTTACGGTCCGGTGCGCTCCCGCCGCCTCGGATTATCGCTCGGCGTCAACTTGTGGCCCAAGTCGCACAAGGTGTGCTCGTTCGATTGCATCTACTGCGAATGCGGGGCCTATCGCGCCTCCCGGGGCGACGATCCGCGCCTGCTGGGCGGTTTTGTTTCGCCGCGGCAGGTCGCCGATGCCCTGCAGCATGCCTTCGACAGCGGCTTGACCTGTGAGCACATCACTTTTTCCGGCAGCGGCGAGGCCACGCTGCATCCGCAGTTCGGCGATATTGTCGAGGCCATACGCGATGTGCGCGATACCATGGCGCCCGAAGTGGCCATCACACTGCTCTCCAATTCCACGCGCGTCCACGATCCCGCCGTGCGCGCCGCCATCGAGCGCGTCGATCTCCCCATCATGAAGCTGGATGCGGGAGAGGAGACCCTCTTTCGCAAGCTCAATCATCCCGCCGCGGACGTCCATTTCACAGATATCATCGCCGGACTCAAGATGCTTCGGCGCTTTCACATGCAGACCATGATCCTCGACGGCGACATCAGCAACTGCGGGGACGCGGAGGTGGCCGCATGGATCCGGCAGGTCGGTTATCTCAAACCCGAAAGCGTGCAGCTCTACACGCTCGACCGCCCGGCGCCGTACAAGGGGATCCACAAAGTGGGCAAAGAGCGGATGCAGGAGATTGCCCGGCAGTGCGAGCGGGAGACCGGCGTCCAGGTGGATGTGTTTGCATGAAAAACAGAGCAGAAACACAGACCGTTAATCGGATGAATCCTGTGAAACCGTTGATCGGCATCACCCTGGGCGACGCGGCCGGCATCGGAGCGGAGATCACCCTCAAGGCGCTGGCGGACGCACGCGTCCGTGACAGCCTGGAGGCCGTGCTTTTTGGCGACCGCGTTGTGCTCGAGCAGGCCATACAGCAGACCGGCCTGCGCGGCGAAATCGTGGAGATCGACAGCGTCGAAAATTTGCACCCGGAGCCGGGAATACACTATCTTTGCGACCAGCATCAACTGACCGCGGCCGCGGAGATGGGGCGGGTCAGCGCCGCGTGCGGTGCGGCCGCTTTCGCCGCCATAAAAACCGCCGTGCAATGGGCCCTGGAGAAAAAAATCGATGCCCTGTGCACCGCGCCCATCAACAAGGCCTCCCTGCAGGCTGCGGGCGTGCCCTTCATCGATCATACGGAGATCCTCGGCCATGACACGGGCACCAAGTCGCCCCTGACCCTCTTTGTCGTCGATCAGCTGCGCATCGCCTTTCTCACCAAACACATCCCGCTGCGTCGTGTTGCCGAAAGCCTCTCCGTCCCGCTGGTGGTCGAGGGACTGGCGGCCACGGATCGCGGCCTGCAGCAGCTCGGCCTCTCCCGGCGGCGTATCGCATTGGCGGCCCTGAATCCGCACGCCGGCGACAGCGGTTTGTTCGGCGATGAAGAGGAGACGGTGCTGGCGCCGGCCGTGGCGGCCGCCGCGGCCCGGGGCCTCGAGGTTTATGGCCCGGTCCCGGCCGATGCGGTGTTTCACGACGGCCTCGAGGGGCGCTACGACGCCATCCTGTCGCTCTATCACGATCAGGGTCACATCGCCGCCAAGACCCGGGATTTCCATCGCACGGTCTCTTTCACCCTGGGGATGCCCTTTCTGCGCACCACGCCGGACCATGGCACCGCCTTTGCGATTGCCGGAGAGAATCGCGCCAATCCCCTCAGCATGATCGAGGCGCTGCTCGCCGCGGCGCGGTATGGATGACAGACCACGGCCGGGAGACGACAGAGCGCAGACCATAGACAACAGCCGGTTGTCCGGTCTCACCACAGCGTGTCGTCCGCGTGCGGTGGTTGATCGTCCTGGCACCGCAGGTTGTCGTCGGCGCTCAGTGATGGTGCGTCCCTGGCGCCGCGGGTTGTCGTCGGCGCTCAGCTCTCTGCCTTGAATGGTTTAGGCTCAGGAGTCATCAACCCGGTCCTGTTTTTTCCTTTTACTTTACCCAAAAAAACTCTAAATTGGCGCAACGAAAACAGGGACAAACCTGCAGAGGAAAAGCATGAATTTCGCACTCATCGGCGCAGCGGGATACATCGCGCCGCGCCATCTTCAGGCCGTCCGCGAGACCGGCAACCATCTCGTGGCCGCGTGCGACCGCAGCGATTCGGTTGGCATCCTCGACCGCTATTTCCACGACGTCGATTTTTTCACCGAGTTTGAACGCTTCGACCGTCATGCCGAGAAGCTGCGCCGCCTCGGCGATGCGCAGCGCATTCACTATGTCAGCATTTGCACGCCCAATTATCTCCATGATGCCCACATCCGTTTCGCGCTGCGGCTGGGCGCCGATGCCATTTGCGAAAAACCCCTGGTGCTCAATCCGTGGAATCTCGATGTCCTTGCGGAACTGGAACGGGAGAGCGGCCGGCGCGTCTATACCATCCTGCAGCTGCGCGTGCATCCGGCGCTGCAGGCCTTGCGCGACAAAATTGCCGCTGAACCGCCCGATCGCATGCATGATGTCGATCTCACCTATATTACCTCTCGCGGCAAGTGGTATCTTTATTCCTGGAAAGGCGAGGTGCACAAATCGGGCGGCGTCGGCACCAATATCGGCATCCATTTTTTCGATCTCCTCACCTGGATTTTCGGCCCGTTGCAGCGCGTCGAGGTGCACAGCAGCACCGATTGTCAGGCCGCCGGCTATCTTGAATTACAGCGCGCGCGGGTGCGCTGGTTCCTGTCGCTGGACCGCAAGGATTTGCCCGTCCAGATCGAACAGGCGGGGAAGACCACCTGGCGTTCCATCACCGTGGATGGGGAGGAGGTCGAATTCTCGGAAGGATTCACCGATCTGCACACGCGGGTCTATGAAGAGATTCTGGCCGGCCGCGGCCATGGCATCGAGGAGGCGCGTGAATCGGTCGAGATCGCCTATCAGATCCGTCATGCGCAAACGGTGCCGCCGGATGACGGCAAACGGCATCCCTGTCTGGCGCGATGAATTATTTCTCGTGCGCAGCAACGCCGTTGTGGGGGTATATTATTCACTGAACATCATATGGCACGCCACGTTTGCAGGGCGCATTTTAAATCGCCGCGTCTGGCCTGCAGAGGCAGAACACTATTCAGTCATCACATTCGCAGCGCGCAAACCCTGTCGCGCCACGACTGGCCGGTGGCAGGGCAGCATCACAGGTCATGCCGCCCGTACGGCACGCTATCGCATCGCGCAACCACTGGCCTGCTGCGAACAGAACTAAAGAAGGAACACCACCGTGAAAGGCATCATACTCGCCGGCGGCGCCGGCACGCGACTCTATCCCATCACCCGTGCGGTCAGCAAACAACTGCTGCCCATCTACGACAAGCCCATGGTCTATTACCCGCTGTCCGCGCTGATGCTGGCGGGACTGCGCGACATTCTGTTGATTTCAACCCCGGAAGACTTGCCACGATTCAAACAGCTTCTCGAGGACGGCAGTCAATTCGGGCTTCGCATCAGTTACAAAGAACAGTTGGCGCCCAACGGTCTGGCGGAGGCCTTTATTCTCGGCGAAGAGTTTCTCGCCGGCGACAGCGCCTGCCTCATTCTCGGCGACAACATCTT
>DCUM01000012.1 GCA_002327255.1 bacterium UBA2214
CCCCATCAAGCTCGATGGCGGTGACACGGGTGACCTCGGCGCGTCGGGCGAGATCATAGGTATGTTGCCCCAGGCCGAAGCCGGCATCGAGTGCGGCCACTTCACACCGGCGTTTCCTCAGGATACGGTTCAATGCGCGATGGATGTACCACTCTCGCAACGTGGTCAAACGGATAAAGAGATAACCCAGTTTTCGCAGCCAGATATGTTTCCCGATGAATCGGGCGATATCTTTAGACGTCATAATTCTTTCCCGTATCGAGCAGCATCCCGAAAGCCTGCTCGCGGTAAGTCTCATCCATATGAATGAGGGCTTCGATGATGGCCGCCAGGGTCCAGAAGAGATACATCAGCGTCAAGCTGGACTTGTAGCCATCGGCCAGACTGGCGAGCAGGAAACAGACCAGGCTGGCAAAGATGCCCACGGCCACTTCCCGGAAGTATTTGACGCGGCAGGTCATGGCCCGCTGGGTGCGAACCCACAAGGCGATCAACAACCAGGCAAAGGCCGCAAACCCGACGATGCCGATCTCCGCCATGATCAGGAGGTAGTTATTATGCACGACCGCGATGCGGGTGAAAGGATCTTCCACCAGCCAGTAGCTGCGCAGGTAACTGTCATAATTATTGGCGCCCACGCCGATAATGGGATGATCTTCGATGATGCGCAGGGCCACTTCGGCCGTTGTCAGACGCGCTTTGGCGGAACCGTGATCATCGCTGGTCAGGCGCGAGTAGATAAAATCGCCATAGATGACTGCCAGTGCAGCGACCATCAGGGCGGCTATGCTGATGCGTTTGAGCGTGCGCATGGTGACGAGCTGCCGTGTCACGACAAAGGCCAGAGCCAAAACCATGCCGATTCCATAAGCGCCCCAGACACTGCGCGACTGGGTGAGGATCAACGCCACCAGGCCGGCCAGCGACGCCAGGAATCCAAGCAAGAGAACGCGACGGTTGCGCGTGGTCAACATCATCACCGACGCGATGGGCAGGATGAAGCCAAGATAGCGCGCAAAGCCGTTGACGTTTCCAACCGTGCCTCCTGGCCGCAAAAAGATACGCGCCTCGCTTTTGTATTGGACGAAACTGCTCATCTCTTCGGTGCCGATCAAACCCAATGAGGAGCCGCGATAAAACTGCAGCATCATGATGAGTGATTCAATGAAGAGACCGAGAAAGAGCGCATTCAGCACGATGGTCAGATCTTCCTGATTGCGAATGTTATTGGCCAGGAACAGGAAAAAAATCAACATTTTAATATAGACGATGGTATCGAAAAGACTCAGAGCGACATTCTTTGCATTGACCATGGACAACACACACATGGCCGCCAGAGCGAGGGTCGGCAGCGCAATAGCCGGAAAGGCCTTGATGCGTGTCTGATGACGGTCGCGCACGGCTCTGATCAGCCATTGCAGCACCAGGATCATCAGGAAGATTTCCGTAGTACCCAGCGCCACGCCATCGTGCCCGGAAATGCTGCGTTGATAAAAGAATTTATAATCTGCACCCAGCGGGATGAGGAAAATCATCCACCACATCACGAAACGCCGCATGTCCTTGACGGTAAAAAGGACGAAGGGCATGAGCAAGGCGAGAAAACCAAACACCGCCCATTCCCGCGGCAGTCCCCAGATGTACCAGGCAGCAGCAGAAACCCCGATACCAACGCAAGTCAGTGTCAGGATAAAGATCGCCTGATGCAAAGAGAATCTATTTTCACTTAAACTCTGCATAATAATTTCCATTCCCTTTGGAATCATAGCCCTGCAGAGATGCCTGCAAGGCAGCTGTCACCTGATCATCAAACCAGTGGTTTGTAATAGCCATCCGGTATTGATAATTTGTGGCGATTCAAAGCCACGCCGAGGAGATTGGCGTGCGCAACGGTCAATTTGCGTTTTGCATTCTGAGCCATCTCCCAGCGCGTTTGTCCGGCGCGAACGACGAGAATCACGCCATCGGCGATTGAAGAGATGGTCAACGCATCGACATAGTTAAGTACGGCAGGTGAATCGATCACGACATAGCGGAATTCATCCCGCCACTCTGTCACCATGTTCCTGAACGCATCGGAACCAATGATATCGGCCGGGTTCCCTTGCGCCTTGCCGGCAGTGATGACTTTTAAATCACCATGGCGCAGGCTTTTGGCTACATAGCGCCACTCCATCTGTTTTTCGATAATTTCAGCCAGTCCATCTTCGACCCCGAGGCCAAAATAGCGATGCAGTCCGGGTTTATTGAGATTGGCGTCCACCAGGAGAATGCCGCCCTCTTTCTTGCCATGGATCAGGGCGCGGGCTTTTTCCTTTTGCATGTACTCCGAGAAATCGGTTTGAAAGATATTCTCAACCTGGTGTTTATCGCCGGGGACCGTGCGCTGTTTTTGTGCTGCGGCGACGCCGGCTCTTTTTACGCCCGCCTCGACATTTTTCTCCAGGCCATTGGCCATGAGAAAAGCGAGAAAAGTGGCGATGGTGGAAGAGCCTTCTCCGGTGGTCGAACTGGTGATGGCCAATACGCGCATCTGACCGCGCAGACTGGCAATGCGGATATATTCGCGCAGATCATAAAAATCACTCAATATTTCCGAGGGCAGATCGAAGGAAAACACCCGGCCATCGCCGCCGTTTTTTTCAGGCGACCAGGGCGGAGCAGCGTTGCCCTCTTTCGCATCGATTTTTTCCAACGCATCAAAAATTGCACTCATGATGACACCTCTTTGTTTGCATGACAGAAAAGCGAATTACTAGTTAATCGACAGTCGGCCCAAATCCAGGCCATCAAACCCGTCAGCGATCTCCAGTTCCAGTACCGCTTCCTCACGCTCGCGCTGCCGCGGCGTCTCCGGCCACGGCGGAGCAGCAGGTTGGGATGCGGGAGCTGGCCTGTTTTCCACGGCCGGCCGGTTCTTCTCCCTGACAGGTTCAGCCGGCGCGGAGGCGCTGCTTGCAGCAGCAGGCAGAGGCGGGGGAGTCGCCGTAGTATTGCCAGCCGGCGGCGGCGCTGACATCACCTTGCCCTGATGCAGCATCTCCATGACCAAGACCGCATCGATGAGGTCGATCTCTTCTTCAGCCGCTGTCAGCAACGCGTTGTCGCACACCTGATTGATCAGCCGGGGGATTCCGTCGCTGATTTCATAGACGGCTTCGATGGCAGCCGATGTGAAGATATCATCACGCTTTGCACCCGCCACAGCCAGCCTGTGCAGCATATAGTGCCGGGTGTTTTCATAATCGAGGCGGTGCAGAGTCGCTTTGAGGCTGATGCGCTGCTTGAGCTGAATCAGGGACGGATCATTCAGATAAGTGTCCAGCTGCGGTTGACCGCTGAGAATCACCTGCAGTAATTTATTGCTCACCGTTTCAAGATTGGACAACTGACGTATTTCTTCCAGGACGTCCGGTTTCAGATTTTGCGCCTCATCGATGATGAGCATGGTGTAATTGCCTCCTTCGTACTCATGAATGAGAAAGGTATACAATTCCACCAGCAATTCGCTGATGTCTTCCCCTCTGGGCTTGAAGCCAAAATCGCGGCAGATATAGCGCAGCAATTCTCGCGAAGTCATGGTGGTATTAAAAACCCAGGCGAAACGCACCGTGTTACTGAATCCCTTGAGAAGCGTACGGATCAGCAGGCTTTTTCCAAGCCCGGGTTCACCGATGATGGCATTGATGCCACGGCGGCTGGTCACGGACGTCATGATCCGGTCCAGAGCCTCCTGATGGACCTTGCTCTTGTAGAGAAACTTGGGATCCGGTGTTGTCGCAAACGGCTCTTCGTGCAAATGGAAATGTTTCAGATACATTTAATCCTCGCCACTCTTAACCAATCGTTCGTCTAAGGGATCGCGGTCACTGCGCTGCCGATCACACCTTGTGAGGCAGGACAGCGTCGACGCTGAAAATCTCGTCGATACTGACGCCAAAAATCTCCGCTGCTTTGCGCTTGAATTCATGTGTGGCCTCGACCCGGTTGTTTTCAACCATGGAAAGATAAGTGGCACTGCATCCGAGTAAGAAAGCGAGTTCATACTGCTTCAAGCCAGCTTCCCAGCGTTTGATTTTCAACATATTCTTCATATCCAGGTCTCCATTATCAAAAATCTACATCATCCGCGTAGTTCATTCACATTGTTGGATTGAATAGCGACACCGCTGGCGTCGCGACTATACTTTGCTGCTGTCAGAACCCTTGGAACCTGGTTGATTTGCCTTGAACATGGGCACCTGGAAATCAGAGATGGCTGCCAGAATCGGCAGACCAAGGCAGTTCTGCGCATCTTCGACGGAATTCACCGAATGATCAAAATATTCCATAAAAAATGCCACGCCAAAAGAAACCACCAGCCCGAGCACCAAGGCCAGTGCAATCCATAACGGCCGATTCGGGCTCACGGGATGTTGCGGTACGGTCGCTGCATCGAGCACTTTAACCTGAACAAGATACTCCTGTTTACCAGCAGCGATCTTGGCTTCCTCGCGCTGCCGCACCAGCATGGAATAGACTGCCTTGAGATCATCGATGCCAATGGTCAGCTTGCCGAGCTCGTATTCCTGACGCGACAGCACTGCGACGTTATTGGCGACCTGACCGATGCTGCCTGCCAGAGCGCGTTCTTCCGCCTTTTTGGCTTTGATATCGATCTCTTCACCCTGCACGAGTTCATCCACCGCCATCCTGATCTGATTTCGGGTTTCCTTGATCTGGGCGATGATGCTCGCCAATTCGGGATGGCTGGCGGTATACTTTTGTTCCAGCGCGCTCTTTTTGATTTCAAGCCCCATCAGGGTTTTGCTCAACTCATTGACAAAGAGATAACGGCCGCCGGAATTTCCGGTCTCGGTATTGGGGATGATCACCTCTCCGCCCTTCTCCATCTGTTCGCGAATCACCTTCAGTCGCGCCTCGTGGGCAATGCGCGTCGTCCGCACATCGCTCAATCGCTTGTCATAATCGGCGAGTGTCTCAAACAGAATATAGGTCTGCTTGTCCACCGACAAGACTTTCTCGCGGGTCTTGTACTCCATCCCTTTCTTCTCCAGCCCATCGATTTGCATGCCGAGGGCTTTGATCTGGGCATCGAAGAATTCAGTGGCGCGCTCGTCGCGCTCCAGGGCCGGCCGTTGTTTGACATACTCATTGACGACCTTGGTGACGATATCCGCCGCGAAGGCCGGGTCCTTGCTGTCATAGCTCACCAGCAAAACGTTTGAATCTTTCTCACGCTCCACTTCGAGGTCTCTGGCCAACAACTCGATCGCGCGGGTGCGATCCCCTTCCGTCGTCTCATTCCGGGCAATCGACTTGTCCAGTCCCAGGGAAACGACCACCGGTTCGAGGATACTGCGCATCTTCATGATGATGGGTTCGGAAGCCAAACGTTCAAAGTAGGATTTGTCGCTGACTTGAATCAGCTTCAACAAATGCTCTTTTTCGATCTCCAGCTGGTAATTGATCATCAGCCGGGCGCTGGCGCGGTAGGTGGGAGGCAGCAAAAAGGCGGCCGCAACAACCACGCCGACGATCAACAGAAAAAGAAACACGATGACGCCTCTGCGCTTGTGCAGAACCCCCATGAAACTCTGCTGCGACATGGGGCTGTCATGTTTGCTATATTGTATCATGGTACTCTCCTTGATCTGGCTGAATGCAAGATTAGTTGTTGCCGCGATACCAATAGTAATACCGTGTCCAGGAATCAAACGGCGGCAAAACGATATCGTAAATCTGCGATACAAACGCACCAACATCGGCAATAAATGTCTTTGGCACATAGATGATGTCATTGCCCGAGACCGGCAAATCGTGCATTAGACCTTCACGACCCGAGGTGTAGGACAAGTCCAGGCGCGTCGCTTCTGCGCGCTGCTGCGGATCCATGCGAATCAGGATCACACTGCTCATCTTCGCACTCTTTTTGGGTCCGCCTGCTGCAGCGATCGCGCGCAACAGGGTCATGCCTTTGTCCACATCCAGCCCGCCCGGACGATCCACCTCTCCGGCAACATAGCATTTCTGACCGCCAAAATTTTTGACAATCACCGTCACATTGGGGTTGACCAGAATCTCGGCGTATTGTGCGGTTAACAGCGCGTCGAGTTCCGCGGGGGTCAAACCCAGCGCATCGACATCGCCCACGCCCTGCAAAGAGATACGTCCATCCGGGCGTACCGTGACCGTCTCATTGTATTCAGGGATCCCCAAAAATTTAACATCGACGACATCCCCAAAACCGAGCCGGTAATCCATTTTGGGCACCGCCACCCGTACGGGCGCCGCTGCGGAAGTGGCCGCGCTCCCGCTCTGACTGGCCATGGCAGCCGGTGCGGAGGACGAATTGGCATTTTTCTTGTCACTCTTTGCGACCCTGGTACGTTTCTCCACTTTGGGTTTGGCAGCCTTATTCTCGGTCGCCGGCGCTGACGCAACCACGGTTTTGTTGCGCTCCGCCGCATCCGTGCGCGCATGCGTACGAACGGCGCAGGAGGCCGAAACCAAGGCGAACATCAGCACCACACCCAGGGTGAACCACTTTTTTAAGAGTTTGCTGCGTTCCATGTTTCCCTCTCACTTCATTAAATTAAAAGCACCCTATTTGCTGAGGACTTTCACGTTCACCGGGAATTTGGGCGAATCCCCGGCGCCCGAAAATTGTGTTGACTGGAGCAGTACGACATACATTCTGCTGTTCACGCCTCCTGCATTGCCGCCGAGGCTGACACTCCCGGGCGCAAACGTCTTGGCATAGATCTTCAACGAGACGCTATCGGTGGTACGGATGACGTGGCCTGTGTTTTGCCAGCCGGATAACCAGGCGGGCAAGGTGGTTGCCGTGGCATCATAAGCGACATATACCATCGCCTGTGACGACAGGGTAAAGGAGATGAAGCCGGCCGAACTATTCTGCCGGTCGTCATTTCGCGTCTTCAACCACAACAGATTTCTATAGTCCGCCGGAATCTCCAGGAGCGTAAAACGGCGATCCATATAGTAGGTATCACCGCTCTGAACATACGCCCAGGCATACTGGGCGGGGAGCAATCCACTCACCGCAAAGTCGGCACCCCGTTTGTACCCCTGGACGTTGTTGGCGCCCATCAGGTTGGGCGTTTGCGCGCGATCCTTGATGCCGCGGGCGATCAGGGTATACGACCGGTCGCTCGCATGGGGGCCTGTATGCAAACGCACGGAGCGGTAATCCGCGGCGACTGTTGCCGTGAGGATGCCGACCCCCTGAAGCACCTGGTAATTGCCCGTCAGGCCCGCACTGACCGGATCGACGGGCTCTGAAAAGTACGCCACCAGTGAATCGGCTGTCGGGATGGAAACTGACATCAACTGCGGCGCTTCCGTATCCATCGCCGTCCTGAATTTGGCACTGACGGCCTCAACGCTGGGATTATGGGCATCATCGATGGCGTATACTTTGTAGGTATGCTCTGTATTCTCAGTGCGCTCCGCATCGGTGAAATCGGTTTCTGTCTGCACGGCGATTTCGACATCATCCCGCAGGATACGATATTTCTCTGCGAGATCACCGTCGGAAGCGGCAGCCGGCGCCTTCCAGGAGAAGGAGAGACTTTTGCTGGTGGCGCTCTTCAGGGTCAAATCGGTGGGGGGCAGCGGTGGTACTTTATCGACGACGATCTCTTCGCCGATATAGAGCACCCAATCGCCCGTAAACGGCGGCGTCATGATGGTGGAACCGCCGAGTTGCACCGTGAAAGGAGCACCGACTTCTCCGCTGCGCGGATTCAACCATTTGCCCTGGAGACTGCCGAAGTGACCGGATAAATTCAGCGTCACCGCGCCACCGGTGGTATGATAGGCGAAATAGTTTTTGCCCAGTCTCGCCATGAGGTTGCCGGAGCTGATGAGTTCCGGATAGGGATCCATCAGGCTCCAGGGAATTTGTCCCATGAAGGTGTTGGCAATTTCCACCCATTTCTGCTCTTCCGGCAAGGCCTCCGGGTCGTAGCCGCCCTTGTCGGGCGCATAGGTGGTATAAAAGCCCGAGGTATAGTAGCCGCCGTTGGAGATGATCTCCCAGAGCGCATTACGGCTGTTGGTGTTGTCCTCCTGGGGATAGAAATAGCGCGGTTCGCCATTGACCACCGGTTTGCTATAGATGCGATCCCGGCGGATGTCGCGCACATAATAGGGCGTCTGCTGCATCACACACCCAAACCAGTCGAAATTGCCGAATTCGGCACTGCTTTTACGGCCGGTTGGATGCAGCGTCAGGGGATGATCGTAGGGATCATATTGCTGCACCAGTTTGCCATAGCGCTCGTATTCACTGGTGGAACGGCCATAATCGATGATGATCTCATCATATTCACCGCACAACACCCAGATGACATTCTTTGAGGCATACCGCGCCACGAGATAGCGGCAATATTTCTCATACTGTCTTTCACTAAAGTTGACGTATTCCTGCGCCCAGGTGAAGAAAATGACCGGGACGATGCCCTTGCTCAGTGCATAATCGATGCGTTTATCAATCCAGCGAAAATAGCCGGGGTTGAGACGGTCGTAATCCTTGCTGTCCGTGTACTCGACGAAACAGGTACCGCCCTCATTCTTCCAGAATCCGAGGCCGTTGATAAAGCTGACCACAATCGACTGCATGGCGGTATACCCTTGTGCAGCGCGCAAGTCGATATAGGATTTCCAGCGTCCCTCGGCCGGGAACAGGGAGGTATAGCCGCGCCAGCAGGTATCCCCCCGCCACAACCATGGCGTGCCGTCATCGTACATGAAGGTGTAAGGCCGCGCCGGATTCTTGCGTATGAATCCGCGCGAACCACTTTCGCTGACCTGAAAAGAACCGCTGGCATTCAGAGAGGCCACGGAGCTGGTAATCCGGTAGGTCCATGGTCCGACTTCCGTGGGCGCGATTCTGACTTTGAAGACATCGCCTCCGTCCCAGAATCCATCGATCTCCAGCGTCCGGGTCGGGCCGGTGAAGACGCCCTTCAGTGTGACATCGCGGTAGCGGTTGGTATTTCCGAGGCCGGTGGCCATCAGGGTCACATCGATGGCTTCATATTTTCCGACCGTCGCGGGTGTCAGGCCGCGCGTGGTGAATTGTCCGCTGAAGGCATTTTTCAGGGCGTTGCCGGCCATATCCCTGGCGGTGGCGTTGACCTGCACCGTGTAGGTGGTATTGGCCTGCAGCAAGCCGCTGCGCTCCAGATAGAGATGGTTGCCGACCCATTTGAGCGTTCCGGGCACAGCGGGTGAAATGGTGAACGCAGCTGCCGCGCTGGCCTGTTCCATGGGTTCTGAGAATTCCACCAGAATATCGGAATCCATGGGCACGCCCTCCGCCGTATTCCGGGGTTGCAGGCCGACGACTTCCGGCGCGGTGTTATCGGAGAATTGATAGAACTTGAAATTACTGTAATAAATACCGATGGGGGCTTGAAACCCGCCACTGCGTCCGACCAGCCCGGAAGCGAGCCGGATCGCGTGATCCGGCGGGGCATACTCGACGCCAAAACTGGAGTAATCCCAATCCCGGAGCAGCACCTCATTCATGTACCAGCGCACGTGGCCTTCGCCCCAGGTCAGACGCATGTGATAAACCTGCTCGCGCTGCCAATCGAAGGGTCCCACCGGGGGATCTTCAAAGGCGTGCGGATCATCATCATACCCGCCATCGAACGCGGCGACGTTGAGACGAAGTTTCATATGGCGCCATTTGTAGATGTCGCCCGCGGTGTAGCCATAGAGATGCATGATGCATTTGTAGGGATTGTGCCACTGCTGGACGCCAAACCAGCTGCCATCAAGATCAAGATCGTACATGTTCATGAGCGAATAGTGAACATTGATGGCACCCGGGATGAGTTGACCGGCCTTGTCGTAGGCATAATGCGGAAAGACTTCATTGCTGGCGTAGATGCCTTTGACATCGTATTGAATTTCACCGGCAGGCGTCGTCGCAACCCGGTACTCGATATAGTCAAAGGAAGTCGCCGTTCGCCAGCCTTGTGCGGTGAAAACGCCACCGTTACGATTCCCCTGGGTCGTACTGTTGGTGAGGGGATCCTCGATCACCAGCACCTTGTTACCGCTCTGCGCCAAGACAAGCGCTGGCGCGCTCATCAACGCAAGTGTCAGAGCTTGAATAAGTATCCTGGATAGGCCCAGTTGTCGCAGCTTCATTCCTTCTCCTCGATTGAAAGTCGTTTATTTAGCTTCTGCATTCTGTTACGCGCAACGGCAACGGCTTATTTCGCCATGGTCATGCGTCGAAACGCTTTGAAACCATTAATATCGAGGGAATAGATGTAAGTACCACTGGGAACGATCAGCCCATTTTCATCGCGGCCATCCCATTCGATATTGTAATCGCCGGCCTGAAGATTTTGATTGATCAGATTGCGAATCATCTGTCCACGGATGTTATAGATGGACAGGCTCACCCAGCCGCTTTCCTTGATCTGGTAACGGATGCTGGTCGAAGGATTGAAGGGGTTGGGATAATTCTGTTCCAGCGCATAGTAATCCGGTTTGCTGATGGCCACTGCCGTGCGCGGTCCGTTGTAGGTGACGCGGCCGTCCAGCGCGACATCGGCGAGCCAGTAGTAATAGACGGTCTTGTCGAAAATTTCATGGTCTTGATAGAGATAATCGTGGCGAATCTGCGAGTTCATGGCGCCTTCGATCATTTTATCGTTGAGCTGATTCCTGGCGCCGTGGGGAGAATCGCTGCGATAGACATAGAAGCCGAGATTGTCGGTTTCCGATTGCGTGGTCCAGCGCACCTCGATGACACCGGGTTTGGCCAGCGCGGTAAAAGAGGACAATTCGACGGGCACATTGATGGTCTGACTCAACCGGAAAGACTGAAAATCGTGCGCATCGATATCATTGGCGAGGGTGTAGAGTTCCGAGTTGCCATAAGCGACCGGGCGATCGGGGGAAACCACCGAATCGTTCCAGGCGCGAACAAAAACAACCGCGCCTGCGACCAGACGATCGTCGCTCCAGATTTTGCTGAATCGGCCGCTATTGGGATCGAAAGGATACCCGAAGCCGATGAAGGTCGTGCCCAGGATCATATCGTCTTCCGTGGCCTGCCCCAGAGAGTCGGCGGGGTCGGCAAGTCCATTCGGGCCGACCCAGATCAACTGCACCAGATCGCCATGTCCCTGAAAAACATCGCCCATCAGCGGCGTCGCATTATCGACATCGAGGATGCCAGCGCTCGCGGAAGCTTGAAACGTGCCAGCCACAGCCAGCGGAGCAGCCAGCATGACCATTGTAGCAATCCAACCAAGAGATTCAAGTAAGCGTTTCATGGTGTTTCTCCTCACACTTCATATTAAAGATTTGGCAACGGGTTAGGATAGGTCCACACTTTGGAGGGATTATCGTTTTTAATCCAGAGGATGTAACCTACGCCAGGATTCAGCGTCATCGAGGTCGGGCTCGATCCGCTCTCATTGAACCAGGTGCCGTCCCATGCCGTGCCACTATTGCCCACCAGCCAGGCCACATCATATCTGTTTCGCAGCCATTGCATCATTTTATCGGCGGTGGCGCTGGAACGAGCACCGACCACCACGTTGTCCGCAGCCAATTCGCTGTTGATCAACGATACCGAAACCGGATAGCACGTCCCGACAAAATTGGGGCCCTGCGTCAGCGTCAGCACCCGATTGGGATCGGTGCTGATTTTGCCGGTGACCGTGAGAAGGGTATCCCTGGCATCCGGACTGAGCAGCAGCCAGAAGGAGCGATCCGGGTCGAGGTCAATCGTAGAGATCTGATTGCCGGCTTCAGTGACCCACTTGCCTTCCATGATGCTCGAACTGCCCTCGACCAACCAGGCGATATCATAATCACGGCCGTTCCAATAGAGAATTTTATCCGCTTGCATTGCATTGGTGGCGCCGGATAATTGCGTGCCAAGCACCGTGGTAACCCGCGCATCGGTCGGGAGCAGTGGCACGGAGACGAGATTGCGTCCCGGCCGCAAGCCGATATTGAAAGCGCCGACGCGATCAAATGTGTGCATGACGGTGCCGCCGACCAGCGCCTGCACCACATAGTAGCGCGCCAACGGTAACGTCGCGAGATTGATCCCGTCGGTATAGCCGGGCGTTGTCAGCTGGGCGATGGGTGTCGTCGGGGTGAAACCGGGCGTTGCACCAGCATAAATGGAATAGCTGGTAGCGCCCTCGAGCGCAGACCAGTTGATCCGGATGCCCTCGGGCGCCCGTTCGACATAGATCTGCGCACTCGTCACCGTAGCCGAAAGCTCCGCGCACGGAAGGCTCTCATTGCCGTTGAGATCGTAGGCGGTGACGACCAGAAAATAGGTGACCCCCTCCTGCAGATTTTCGATGACATAGGAGGTACGATTGCCGGCATCGATCATCTGATCATAGGTCGAATGTGCGGTACCATAATAGATGCGGTAGCCAGCCAGATCGGGCTCTGTATTGGCATCCCAACTGATGACCAGGCCTCCGGCCAGTGCCTGGCTGGCGATGAAAAAGCTCAGCAGAACAAACCGGATTGCACGCCCGAGGTGGGAGCGATGCCACCCTTCGTCACTCCTGCCGCCCATCCGGGCATCTCGTGCTAGTTTCGTCATGAATCCACTCCTCTTAATCAATGACAGGTTTTGACCATTAGCATTGGCCAGGTTCGTGTCCCGCTCCCTTTCCCACAGCCAGACAGCGATGCGCTACGCCAATCACCGCTTGCTTAAGCAGATGTTATGCCATAAAAAAAGGAGACCAGGTCTCCTTGTTAATGAATAATAAATTTAGTAATTTTTAATCACTTAATTTATTGTATGTATTTGATTTGCAATCAATGTCTCCGTCGAGAGAAATAATTGTTTAGTAAATATTTTTTTCTGCAGGCGAGGGCCGGAATGGGACAAAAGCGGCATACGGGTGTTTCCCATAAGCCCCAAAAAGCGGGTGCCGTCGCTGGGGTGATGAAGCGGGTGCACCGGAGTGCCGGGAGATAAAATAGCCGGGAAGCGATTGGAAGAAGGGTCCAGGTCGACGGCCGGTATTCTGCGAATACGATGCTCAAAGAGTGCCGGGTGCTTTGGTGCAATGGGAATGCCAGTGCGCAGCCATCGGCCTGGAAAATGGTTGGGAATCAGTTCACGGGAATGGCTTCCCGATGTGAAATTATTTTTTCCGTCACCGCTACAATGTCGCCGGCTTCACTACTGGAGTGGGGTTTTACGCTCTGAAATGTCACTCCCTGTTCAGCCGCGGCCTTGCGAATGCGATGGGTAAAGTCCTCCGAGATCAGGACAACTGGCAGTCGCGGACGCAGCTTGCGGATGATGGGCAGAATATCCACACCCACCTGACCCGACATATCGACATCCAAAATCAGCAGGTCGATATCTTTTTCCAGCATCTGCATGATCGCTTCAGCGCCGCGTCGCACGCAAAAAATGCGATAGTTATCTTCAAACTGGCTGCGCAGTGTCTCCTCAAAAATGCGATCGCTGGTTGCCACCACGATCGCTCTGCCCGATTTGCGCGTTGATAGCATCGTCACAAGGTGCACCTTTCTGAAATTGCCTTTGCAAAAATCACTACGTCCATTTAATCGATCAGTTTTCCCCGCTCCTCTTTCGTTTCACGTCTCCTCGAAAAAGGCATCCCGACCGTCTCACTCCCTCTCTAAACAACTTTTATGCCACATTTCCCGGAAAGTCGCAGTGACTCCGAGTCCTTATTTTTTATACAATTACAAAGTTGAAATTGAACCGGCTGCCGCGGCACAACCCCAAAAACCGACAGTAATTGTTACCCTAATGGCAGACGCATGCAATAATCTGCCCTTATTTATTGTTTTAATTGCGCTTGCAGTCGTTGCATTTTCTGGACATCCCCGGGGATCTTCGTACCAGGTTTGTTACAGGATAAAAAAAACCGCTCCAGGGAGCGGTCAAAACAAGCGATATTTTTATTTTTTTTTATTCTTCCGGGATATCCTCATCCGCATGGTTGCGTTCCCGGAGAATGCCTCTGGCTTCCATCAGACGGTAAATGGTCTTGCGATTTAATCCGGCGGCCTCCGCCACTTTGGTGATATTTTTATACTTGTTTAAGAGGTCAAGAAGATAGTGCTTTTCAAATTCTTCGATGATTCGCGCCTTGGACTCTTTGAAATCGAGTTCGCCAGGGGTATTGAAAAAGACCTGTTTCGTTTTCGGCCGGATCGAATCCGGCAGATCCTCCACACCAATTTCCGCTTTTTGTGCCAGCGCGATCATCTCCTCCACAGAGTGTTGCAGTTGACGGACGTTGCCCGGCCAATCATACTGCTGCAGCAACAGCAGGGCATCGCCGCTGATCTTTTCAACCTCCACGATACCGGAATGGCGGTATTTGCGCATGAAATGATGCACGAGCACGGGAATATCCTCACGGCGCTCGCGCAAAGGCGGAATATTGAGACGGATGACCTGAAGGCGGTAAAACAAATCCTGTCGCAGCTTCTTTTGTTCTACCAGAGATTCGGGATCCTGATTGGTGGCGCTGATGATGCGCACATCGACTTCCCGTTCTTTCAGCGTGCCGAGACGGCGAATCTTGTGATCCTGCAGCACGCGCAGCAGTTTATGCTGCAAATCGTAATTCAACTCGCTGATCTCGTCCAAAAAGAGCGAACCTTTATCGGCAAACTCGAACAGGCCTTCCTTGTCGATATTGGCGCCCGTGAATGCTCCTTTGACATGGCCGAACAGCTCCGCCTCGAGCAGATTCTCGGGCAATGCACCCACAGCGACCGGCACAAACGAGCCCTGACTGCGACGGCTGTGGTAGTGCAGTCCCTGCGCGATGACCTCCTTGCCCGTACCGGTTTCACCGACGATCATCACAGCGGCATTATTGAGCGCAACGCGTTTGGCGCGCTCGAAAAGATCGCGCATCACCTTGCTCACACCCACCGCCTTGTAAAAAACCGTGTCATCGTGCAGATCGAGACGATTGCGCAGATAGACATTCTCACGCTGCATCCGTGCGTATTTCATGCCGCGCTCAATGGGCTGCAGCACATCAACATGTGTCTGCACTTTCTGGATGTAATCAAAAGCCCCCTTCTTGAAGGCCTCAACGACATTGGGGACATTGCCGAATGCGGTGTAGAGGATGACGACGGCATCCGGATCGATGCGCCGCACCTCCTCGAGAACGGTGATGCCCTGTTCCTGATTATTCATCAGCAGGTCGGTGAGCACGACCAGGGGACGTTCCTTGTTGTAGAGCCGCACGCCCTCATCGGCATTCATCGCTGTCAGGCAGCGATAATGGGCGCCCTTGAGCAGCCGAACCAGAGAATCCAACACCGATTTTTCATCATCGATGACGAGAATGGTATTATCGCCGGATTTAAAATCTTCCATGCTGCATTATCCTTTCCTGACCACACTTTTGGGTATAGGCAAAAGTATCGTAACCGTCGTTCCTTTTCCCGGTGTACTTTGCAGGTCTATCAATCCATTGTATTGTGCGATGATGCTGTAGCTGATGGAGAGTCCGAGTCCCAAATGATCGCCTTCTTTCATCTTGAAAAAGGGTTCGAAAACATGCGCCAGGGCCTCAGGTGCAATGCCGTTGCCCTGATCCTGGACGATAATCTGCACCATATCATCGATGCGCGCAGTACGGATCGTGACGGTGCCGCCTTCCGGCATGGATTCCAGCGCATTACGGATGAGATAAAGGAAACATTGTTCCAGACTGATATCGTTGGCATAGAGAAAGGGAAGTTCATCGCTCCATTGCGTCTTGTAAGTATATGGTTTGCTGGAATAGAGCAGACGGCAGATTTCGATGGTTTTCTCCAGGATATTGTTGATCTGAACCCATTTGCCGCCCGCCCCGGCATCACGCGCAAAGGCATCCAGCGCCGTAGTGATGAGCGAAAGCCGGTAGATGTGCTCCTGTATGGATACCAGCTCTGCGCGCAGCAGATTGGTATTTCGCCACTTCTGTTCATCCATCAGCAGATAGCCGAGCTGATTGAGGATGGTGGCCAATGGATTGTTGAGGCGGTGCGCAATTTGATTGGCCAGCAGGGCCATGTGAGACATTTTGTCCGCCAGCTGTTTCTGCTCCAGGCGGCGTTTTTCCAGCGTGACATCCTGAATGGTGAAGAGAGCTCCGAGAATGGTATCCGCATCCACCCAGGGCTCGACGCGCCAATGGCACCAGATGGCGGGGTCGCCCAGCGCCCGTTCCGCTACGGTCGTCTTGCCGAATTTTACGGCCGCCCGCAAGGCCGTCACAGCCTCCGTCCATTTGAGTGTTTGCAGGGGCCGCAGCAGCGTGTGACCCTTTTTCAGCGGCTCCTTGAGAAACCGCTGCAACAGGTCGCCATATCCTTCCTGGATATGCAAGTCACGATCCACCGTTATTTTCTGCAATAGTTCTTCCACACTCTCCTCGATTTCTTGTCTGCTGCGTAATCCGGATGCCTGCCCAAAAATATTCTCCCGCAATCGGGTCACTCGTGCACGGGTGGAAATACCAGGCGGATTTCAACCTTTCCGCCCTGGCAGTGCCGCATCTTTATCGTTCCATGAAGTTCCTGTACGATGGCCGCTGCGAGGGCGAGCCTGATGTTGGCCCGTCGCCACAGTTGTTCATCATGCACAGACGGGACAAGCCCGGCCGTCGCGCCTGAATAAACAATGCGGATGTTGAATCCTGCCGCCTCATGATAACCGAGTGTCAAGGCAACGCTTCCCGGTTCATTGAGTTCCTCCATGGCATATTGCAAAAGCCCGGAAATGACCTTTTGCAGCCTCAGACTGTCACACGGATAGTCGGGAAAACCGGCCGGCAATTCGCTCTCGATATGATACTGTGGAGAGGGCCGGTTCATCATGGCGACGCTGACCGCCTGGCACAGCACGTCGTCGAGCGCTGCCGGTGATCGCCGTGAAGGGGCTTGCGAACCCAACGGCTCGATCTCTTGCAAAAAGTGCTCTATTTTGCCGATATGTGCATAAAAAAGATCGATGGCGCCCTGAAATTTATGGACGCCACCCGGTTCATATAAATTTTCGCGCCGCAGCAGATCGAGCTGGCACAACAGCACATTCAACTGATTGCGGACATCGTGCACCACACGCGCTGCAAAATGACTGAGATTGGTCAGGCGATGGATAAATGCCGGTGCCTCGAAATCCGATGCACCGGCCGCGGAGGCAGCATCGGTGACGACAAAAAGCGTCAATCCATCGTGCGTCTCCATGCTGGAGATGGTGATCAATCGCCCGGAATCCTCACGGCCTGCATCGATACAGAGCGGTGATCCGGCTTCACGGCAGGCTGCCAGGCCCCGTGCAATCTGTGCCTGCACCCCGGCAGGAAACGCTTCGCGCCAGGAGAGACCCGTGAGCGCTCTTTTGTTCTGCGCCGCCAGAACGGCATTGGCATATAATACCGTGTGATCCTGGTCCAGCACTGCCACGCCAAACGGCAGATGATCCAGCAATTCCCGGAACAGCTGCAACAGGGCGTGTTGTTCCGACAACTGCGGCTCATCGGCTCTCCGGTCAACCGCAGAGACGACGTGGGTGTTATACAATAAAATTGCCGCACCCAGGCAACGTCCCTGTACGAACAGGGGCATCACTTCGATGCGGCAGGACATGCGCTGCTGCTGCCAAAAGAGTTGCTGCGTGGCTCTTTTCGCGAGGACCAACTGCACCGCCCGTTCGACGCCGGAAACCGAAAACCACCCATGATCCTGTAACGATGCGCCCAACAGGAGCGCCGGGGTGAGCCCGGTAAACCACTGCTGCCGTGAATTGGCCCACTGTATGCACCCATTCCCATCCGTCAGAATCACACCCACACCAATGCAGGCGAGAACCTGACCACCCAACATATCAACAAAAGAGAACGCGTTCTCTTGCGAATCCTTCAAAGCCAATACCTTCCCTCTCCTGAAACCACCGCCACACTCTGATGCCTCACTCGGAATACCTGTCCATGAGGTAACGGAAAGTATCGCTGTTAGCCGTAACTCTTACTATTGAATATAAGTAAATTGTCCCTTCAAAGCAACAATTATTTGAATTTATTTAATAAATAATTTATATTTTAACTATTCTGTGACATATTTGCCTCAATTGCATCATTCATCGGGTGTGATTCTTTTTACTTGTATTTGGACGCTGATAAGAGTATTTTTATTTATTTCCCGCACCTTCAAGGAGAAGCGAGTGCCCAAATCAAAAGGAAATCCCGCGATGCGCACCTGCGTCGGCTGCGGCAGGCGGCGCCCCACCTGTGAACTGATGCGGTTGACCCTGGCACATGGAACGCGGGTGGCGTTCGATGCGACGGGCAAGCAACCCGGCCGCGGCGCGCACCTCTGCCCCCGGCCCGATTGTCTCAAAAGCGCTCTACAGCGGCGCGCCTTTCAGCGCGCCTTCCGGCAAACACTGTCGCCTGCGGCGACGGATGCGCTGCCCGCCTCCTTCCCCGCCGCGCGCCTGGCCTGGATAACGGCGCGGCCCCCGCGCCAGCGCGTCGCCCGCATCACCACCCAACTTGAAGCCTTCTTCGGGGAACCGCGCTGGCAGGGTCCCGAGGATGCGCTCGACATCCTCATCCTGACGGTATTGTCGCAGAGCACCAACGACCGCAACCGCGATATCGCCTATCAACGCCTCAGAACCGCTTTTCCAGACTGGGAAGCGGTAGCGGCAGCCCCCGCGCAGGCAGTGGCCGACGCCATTCGTCCGGCCGGACTGGCGAATCAAAAAAGCCTGCGGATTCAGGAAATCCTGCGCTGGGTCCAGGATACCTATGGCGCTCTTGCCCTCGATCTCTGCACGCAGCCGCCCGGGCGCGTCGAGGAGACGTTCCTGCAATTGAAAGGCGTTGGCATCAAGACCATCAGTGTCGTGCTCATGGTCTGCTGCGGCGCCGATGTCTTTCCGGTGGACACGCACGTGCACCGGATATGCCAGCGGCTCGGATTCGTCCCGCAAGGCTATACCGCAGAAAAAACCCATGCGGCCATGCAACCCCTGGTGCCGGCGGGAAAATCCTATTCCCTGCACATGAATTTCCTCCGCCTCGGACGCAGCATCTGCCGGGCGCGCTCGCCGCAGTGTCCGGAGTGCCCCGTATCCATCTGGTGTCCGGCCGCGCAAAATATCTGATCTGCTCCAGCCATGAAAGAGAGTACCTGCCATGAAACCTCCACGATTTGCAACGTTCCTGATACTGATCACTGTGTTCACCGCGCACGCGCAGGTGACCGTCACTTTCCGCCACTATCCCACATCCGCGGCGGTGCAACGCTGCTTCGTCCCGGGTTCCTTCAACAACTGGGGACCCAACAGCAGCGGCGTCATCGCGGCGACTGCGCCTTCCCTGATGACCTTCGTCGATTCCCTCGGCTGCTACGTCAAGAGTTATCGCTTCGCCGCGGGCGAGATGCACAACTATAAATTTCATGAGCATCTCAACAGCGGCGGAACGCTGTCGCAGTGGCTGAGCGATCCCCTCAACCCGGAGATCAACACGGCGGACAACAACAACGCCATTCTCCGCGTCGAACCGGCCATGCTCTTCCAGATCTATCCCGGCAACGGCAGCCTGGTGACCACGCACGACGCCCGCCTCTGTGCCGGTGTCTTTGTCAGCGAAACCGACTCGCTGCTCGCCGCCGAATCGACGATTTCGCTGGACGGACAAGTGGTCGCCACATTTGACGAGTGCTTCATTCCCACTCTCAACCTGCTCTCCTGGCCCCTGGCCGGCCTGGCAAATGGCAACCACACTGCTCTGTTGCATCTCAAAACGCGCTCCGGCCGCAGCGTCGTGGATTCCACCCGCTTCACCCTGTTGGGCGGCCCCATCCTCTTCATGACGCCCTCCTGCGACAGCGTCTGGGCGGCCAGCAAGAGCGTGCGCTGGCGCATCAACGCCGATCCCGCAACGATTCAATCCGCAGCCTTTGCGCAAATCGGCAAATCCCCGGTGGGCATCGCCACAAAACTCGGCGGTGAGTACGAACGCGCCGTGACCCTGACCTATGGCGATAACCGCTTCGTGACCTCTTTCACGACGACGCAGGGTGTGACACAATACAGTGACACCCTGATGCTGCGCTATCCCCTGCCGCAAAAACCCATCCCGGGCATCACGCTGACGCTGAGCGGCGACAAGATCAAAATCAGCGGCAGCGCCCAGGATCCGCAGCGCACGACGATGACTTTCTCCTGGTCATCCTCGGTGTTGAATCCGGCGGTGCTGCCCGGCTTGCCGGGCAGCAGCGAAACCACACTCGAAATCGATCCGCCGACCGTCCCGGGAGACTATGGCTTCAAACTGACAGTCACCGATGCGGACGGATTCAGCGGCACCGCGGCGGCCTTTTTCACCATCGCCGCCGATGGCAGCGTCATCCTGCCCGGCAGCGCCACGGTGCCGCAGTGGGTGCGGGATGCGCGCATCTATTGCCTCTTCTTCAAATCGTTCTCGGCGGCCGGCACCATCGCGGAGGCCTGTGCCAGTCTTCCCTATATCAGGGACCTCGGTTTCAATACGATCTGGGTGCTGCCGGTCATGGATGTGGAAGGCGTCATCAATCAGGGCAGCAATGTCGGTTATAACATCATCGACTTTTACACAGTGGAGCCCGCTTACGGCGCCAACGCGGACTTTAAATACTTTGTCGAACAGGCCCATGCGCAGGGCTTGCGCGTCATTCTGGATGTCACCCCCAACCACAGCAGCCGCTCCCATCCCTTCGCCCTGGATGCGCGCACCAACCGCAAATACAGCCGCTATTACGATTTCTATCAGCATGACCTCATCCCCCACGACACCAATGGCCTGGGCCAGTCCTTTTCCGCCGATGGCATCGTCTATTACAGCGCCTTTTCCGATGCCCTGCTCAACTGGAACTGGGCGGATGCCGAAGCGCGACTCTATATGATCGAAGTCTACAAGCATTGGCTGCGCGAATATGATATCGACGGCTTTCGCTTCGATGTCTGGTGGGGTCCGCACCGCCGCTACGGGGTCAACACTTTTGACAAGCCGCTGCGTACGGCCTTGCGCAACGTAAAGTCCGATATCCTCCTTCTCGGCGAGACCGCCGGAACGGGCGCCGGCACCGAGGATAACTATGCCGACCGCAACGGCGGCATGGATATGGGTTATGACTGGTCGTTGTTCGGCGCCTTGAACGGGTTTCCGGCGCCCGCGACGCTGCACGCCCGGCTCTACAACGACGGTTACCGGCCGGGACCGAACAGCTTTTTCCTGCGTTTTCTCGAGAACCACGATGAGGAGCGGGTGATCCACCGCTATGGCAGCGCCGAAAGAACCATCCCGGTCTCCACGGCGCTCTTCACCTCCACCGGCACGCCCTTGCTCTATGCCGGCGAGGAGGTGGGCATGGGACTCGGCGGCGCGACCCTGGATGCGCGGCGGCGGGGCACCATCAACTGGTCCGCAGCAGCCGGCGCGATACTCACCCCCCACTATCAAAAACTGGCCCACATCCGCGCCCAGTTCCCCGCCTTCCGCACCCAGTTGCACGACAGTAATGGCGATGGCCAGATCAACAGCAGCGATGTCAATGTGCAGCGGCGCCTCGATCCCGGCAAAGCAACCAGCTATGTGCTGGCGCGGCCATGGCGGGACGCCAACGGCATGGCGGTGATGAATTTTGCCGCCACGACCCAGGAGATCGTGGTGGCGCTGCAACCGGAGGTGTGGATGGATTTCTCCACGCCCTTCCAATCCGACCGGGTCTATTACCTCAATGATCTCTATGCGGATGTGTCGACAGCACTGCCGGGCGCGCATTTGGATACCCTGCGCCTGACCCTGCCGCCCTGGGGCGTCGCCGTCTATACCATCGCCACCGAAGAACAGCATGTGACGCTGCCGGAGCTCATCCCCAATGGTGTAGCCATTCCGGCCAGCGCCCGGCCGCAGCACTTTGATCTGCTGGGCAGCTATCCCAATCCCTTCAACAGCGGGACACGCATTCGCTTTGTGTTGGCAAAGGAGGCAGAGGTGGCGTGGATGGTTTTCAATGCGAGGGGGCAGCGTCTGGTTACGGGTGCGTCGGGCAGACGCGCGGCGGGCGTGCAGGAATGGTTTTGGGACGGCCGGGATGCCAGCGGACGCCCTTGTCCCAGCGGCATCTATTTCGTGCGGCTGCAGAGCGGCAACGCGGTGGTGGTGCAAAAAATGGCATTGGTACGATAAGGAAATTTTTCCGGTAGGATTTTCAGACCAGGGCCGCGGCCGTCCGGCGCCGCGTGACCCTGTATCTTTGTGTGACAAAGGCGGAAAAATCAGGCGCACTGATGCGGCGCCGGGGAGGCCGGGAAGCTCGGGAAAAGCGAGCCTTGAATACTGTTTCGCCGTCGCTTGCAATCATGTGACGATGGTTCAACCTAAAACCGTTCTGTGACATCCCTGCGTGCGACGCGGCCTGCTCTGCGCCGGCGGTGGATTGTGGATAGGCCCGGA
This sequence comes from bacterium UBA2214, assembly GCA_002327255.1. Classification (GTDB taxonomy): domain Bacteria; phylum Zhuqueibacterota; class Zhuqueibacteria; order Residuimicrobiales; family Residuimicrobiaceae; genus UBA2214. The sequence goes on from DCUM01000012.1 coordinate 22,536, forward strand.
TCAGCGTTTTTCCATCTTGCGGCCGTAATCGAGCCGGTTGTGCGTCGTCAGGATGGGAAAACCGGGCACAACGATGGGAAAGGGCGCGTTCTTTTCCGTGACGAACATGTCGATGCGGGTGAGTTTGATCTGCTCGAAGAGATCGGTATCCATTTCGATGCGGTCATTGTACTTGTTGCGCAGTTCGGCGTTATAGGGCGCCAGTTCCCGGTCAATGACCCGGTACAGTTCCTTGCCGGACATACCCTGCAAGCCGATCTCGCGCAGTTTGTTGCCGCGCTGGTAGATGGCGAGCAGATTATCGCGCCACATCGCCTCGTTGCGCGCCACCAGATTCACCTTGTCATACCCCTTTTTATAGGCTTCTTCGGTCAGCGCCAGGTCGCGCACCAGATCGGCGATGGCGTTGCGCAGTTCGAAGGCAAACTCGCCTTTATTGATCCGCCGTTTGCGGAAGACCAGCGGATGGCGCTGTATCAGTTTTTGAAAATCGCGCACCGTCCAGATTTGCTGCCCCATGACCATGAAGGGAAGATCGGCGATGTCATCGAGGGCAGCCGCGGGCGGCATCACCCGGGTCGAATCCTCTTCGTTCCAGATGCGCTGTTGCATCAAAGCCTGCTTCGCCTCGTCACCGAGCAGGTAATAGTCCCCCAATACCTGCGCGACGCGCGGGAAGGTCATGCCATCGAATTGCAGCGTCTTGCCGCGCATCAATCCGGCGATGTAGGCTTGATAGGCTTTGCCCGCCTTGCGGGTGCGTACCCGCTGCGAGGCATCGTTCCAGCGCTGCTGCTGGTCCGGCTCGCTGATGGCGATACGCTCCGTCCATCCCTCCACCTTGATCACCGTGTGAACGCCGGGTTCCACCTCGACGGGTCCGATCACCTGATTCTTGCGCAACGGCTGCGCATAGAGCGCCTCTTTGAGGCTCTCAGGCTCGGAGCCGTCCCAGGTCACTTCCCGTTTGGGGATGGTGGTTTCCAATCCCCCGAATTCCCGGAAGACCTCCTCGAAGGCTTTGCCCTGCGCGAGTTTCTCGCCGACGAAGCGGGTCACGCTGGTATCCTGCAGGGTGTAATAGGCGATCCGGTAGCGCCGGCCCGCGAGCTGATATTGGGTCTGAATCTCCGCCGTATCGACGGGCGCCTTTTGATAGAAATCGGCATAATACTGCCATTTGCGCATCGACTGCTCACGGCGGCCCTGGAGATAACGCTGAAACTGCTCGTTTTCTGTCAATTCATTCTTCGCGCCGGCCTCCAGGGCGTAGAGTTTTTCCGCGATGAGCGAATTGAGGACAATTTTGCGATGGATATAGTTATCGCTGTTGCAATAGACGGGCCGGAGGGTGTATTCGGCGCGGCTGATGAATTCTTCTTTGGAGATGGTGACATCGCCGATGCGCACGAGAATCGTCTCTTGGGGGCCCTGGGGTTTGCGTTGACACGCAGCAAAAAGAATTGCCGAGAGTATAACGAGTATAAGCGGCAGTGCGTATTTGTTATTTTTCAAATCAAACTTCCTTGAATGAGGTTCTTGGATGCCAATTTACCTTCCGCAAATATAAATCTTTTCCGCCGCAAAAACAAGCATCACGGCCGCCGGCTCACAGAAAATAAAATCGCCCGGAATTGACAGACCCCGAGCGATCAAAGCATGGTTGGACTCCACCTGCTGGTGGGCTGTTGAAAAAGGTGCAACGCTTGATATGGCCGCGGTTTTACGGCAACACCGGGCTCTTCAAATCAAAAGCAGTCCCCTGTGGAACGCCGGGGTCGCAAAAAACGCGACCCCGGGGTTGATCGTCACTTTTCAGCAGCCCACTGTGGCGGGGTCCAACTCGTCGTCCGCCGGAAAAGGCTGCAAGAATCCTAAAACAGCACCCCCACCGTATAGCAATGGGTGTTGCCGAGCACGCCGATGCCGCGGTAGGCGTAGTCGAACTTGACGCCGAGATTGCCCATCATGCGCATGAAGACGCCGGCACCGAAAGTCGGCCCAAACTCGGTCTCCGGCAGCGTCAGGGCTTTATAACCGCCGCGCAGGTAAAAAGTGCCGGTGGACGGCATGGTGAGCGCATACTGGGCGCCGAGGTTGATCGATTCGGCATTGTTGTTGGGATGCAGGGCGTCCACGGCAACGGTGAGGCGATGCGGACCGCTGGCGATCGGATGCAGGGAGACGCCGACCCGGAAGATGAGCGGCAGTTCCCATCCCTCGAGCTTGAACTGGCCGGCAGCATCGCGATAGTTCCCCGCTTCATTCGGCAAAATGTCGATGGGCATGGTGAGATCCATGCCGTCATATTTCATCTTGGTGCCATAGTTGGAGATGCTCATGCCGATGGTCATACCGTCTTCGCGTTTGCCGCTGAAGGAAAAAAAGTTGGTATTGACCAGTACGCCGAGATCGATGGCCATGGCGGAGGCGTTCATATGCCAGATTTGCGAGGTCACAAATTTGGCGGTGGCGCCGAATGAGAACCACTGCGCCAGGCTGCGGGCGTAGGAGAATCCAACGGCGAAATCGGTGGCATTGAATTTCTCCCCGGTCCCTTCCTGCATATCCATGGTGGTGACATCCATGTCGCCATAGCCCACCTGGGTGACGTTCAGCGCCAGCGTGCCGACGCGCGGCAGCACCAGTCCGACGCCGACAAAGGAGGTGTTGATGTCGACCAGCCAGGGTTGAATGGAAAATTGCGCTTCGCTCTTGTCCATGAAGGCGAGTCCGGCCGGATTCCAGTAGGCGGAGGAGAGATCGTTGGCCACGCTCACATAGGCATCTCCCATGGCGACGCCGGCGCTGCCGTAGCCGATCTCGAGAAAATTCGCAGTCGTGGTGCCGACGCGGTATGGCTGCTGCGCCATCACCGCGCCGCAGAGCAGCAGTGCCACCAGCAGGGTGAAAATGAATTTATGAATTGTCATATCAGATACCTCATTGCATTTAGTGTCCTAACCCTTGCGGAGTAAATCGTCAAGATCCTGATCCGGCAAAGACGCCGGGGCAGCTTTCACTTGATGACCGCAAACTTGCCCATGAATTCATCGCCAGTCAGTCTGGCCTTGACGTAAAAGATGTAGACGCCCGCGGCGATTTCGAGGCCTTCGCGCGAGAGCAAGTCCCATTGCGTCATGCCATTATCGACGGCATTTTCCACTTCGATCTCATCCACCATGACACCGCTCATGGTGAAAATCTTGATCGAACACTGCGCCGGCAAGTGGGTGAACATCAGGACGCGGCGCTGGTTGAGCCCCCAATTGCTCACCGCGGGCTCCATGGCATTGGTGGCGACATAGGGGTTGGGCACTACCTTGATATCTTTCATGCTGTAGGTGATCTTCTGCCGGTCGACGTCGCCGGGCGGCAGCACCTTGAAAACAATCGAATCACTGCTCATAAACGGCCGGTTGAAGGTGATGCGATAGAGGTCATTGGGTTTGGGCAGATTGCTCTCATCGCTGACATTTTGAAAATCTATGACAAAAGCCGTCCCTGCCCACCAGTTTTTCGTGGTGACGCCGCCGACCAAAATACGGTCTTTGAGCAGGTCAAATTGGTTGTTGCGGTCCATATCCTGCACGACCAGATCCATCAATTCATAATTGCCGGCAGCATCGACAAAGGATTTGTTGACCACGTAAAAACTGAAAAATTTGGCGGCGAGCAGCGGCGTTTTGACGCGGTCGACGCGGCTGCCGGATTCGTCGCGGATACTGTTCACCACCGTCACACGGCCTTTGTAGGCCTCGGGATTATCGGTGAAGACGATCTCGTAATCCCAGGGGAAGGAGCGGATTTCGGAGCGGGATGGGGTGACGCGCATATTGGAGCGGCCTGTCAGCCAGCCCGATTGCTGGTAATTATAGGTGGCCGAATCGGGAATATCGGACAGACTCAGTGTCAAACCGTCGAAAATATCGGTGACCACCGGCCAGTTCTGGTTGAAATGCCAGTATTTGAGCGTGTCGTGATAGGTGATATTTCTGCCGCTGTGCTGTTCGGGCGACTCTTCATAGACGAGGTGGTTGTTGTCGGTCATGTCGTAGACGCGCAAGCCCGAGTTGACATATCTGAAGCCGTGCGGATAATCGGTCACCTTGCTGAGGGTGTCGACGATAAACTTGACCTTGTAGTCGTGGCCCGTCTTGAGGCTGCCTTCGGCGAGGATTTCGGGAATGACGGTTCCCCTGCCGAATTTGACGCCGCTGGCATCAAGGGTGACGCGGGGCGGCACATAGCCGGGCGCCGTGGTGCGCGGCACCACCACCTGGACGTTCCTGCCGTAGCCGACGACATTTTCGGTATCCGGATCCTTCTCGATGATGATCTCGTTTTCGGTCGGCGCAATGCCCGGACCGATGTTGGGCGCGCCGTAATCATAGGCCACCAGGGCATAATAGTAGGTGCGGCCGTTTTGCACCGTATTGTCCCTGAAATGGTGGATGATGCCGGTATCATCACCGAGATAATAGCCCGTGCCATTGATGAGACCGAAACTGGTCCAGCCCTCGATGCCGTCATCGAGATCGCAGCGAAAGATCGGCTTGTAGAATTTGGGATTGCCGGCGCCGTCGGTGATCACCTTGGCATCGGCCATGTATTTATCGGTGGCGCGATAGAGTTTATACCCTTCGAAATCATTGACGTTGCCGACGAAGGGATCGCGGGTGCGGGTGTCAGCGATATTATCCCAGGTGAGGATGACATGGCCGTCGCCGGGTGTGGCGGTCAGCGTCGGCATTTTCGGCGGCGCCGCGAAACGGTAATCGCGTTCGTAGATGATCTGGACGATGCGTTTCAGTTCAAAGAGTGAAGGCGCCTTGTGCTCGTCCGAGTTCAAACCCGCCAGGGGTTCATAGGAGTGGAGTTGGCTCATGGAGATGCGTTCGCTGCGGCCCTGGTAAAGCGGGAAGGGCCCGGAGGCGAAGGTTTCCACCAGATTGGAGACAGTGCCCAGGTAGGCGATGAGCGTATCCTGGCTCATTACTTCCCACATGGCTTTGTCGTTTTTGAACCATTTGGCGCTGATCGTGCCCGGATGATCCGGAATGCGAAACATCTGGAACGACGTCAGACCGACCATGTCCGATTCGCTGACATCGGTCTTGGCAAAGTTGGGTTCACAGCCATTGGCGCCATCGTAATCGGGTTTATGGTTGCACTCGCCCTCATCGGGGCCGGGATAGTTCAATTCGGCCGGACCAATGCCGTCGAGGCCGACATCATCGCCGGCGTATTCGCTGATCTGGTAAATGCCGTCGCCATTGGCGTCGTCGCCGTCTTCCCAGTCCTGATCCTCATCGGCGGCATAGTGCGGTTTCAATTCGTCGAGTTTGTACCCGTAAAAAGTGAGGAATTTCTGCAAATCGGCGATGCCTTCGGTCGGCCCGACGATCACATTGGTGGGGTCTCCCGGATAGCCGTTGTCGCGCTTTTCATCGATGAGGCCGTCCTCGTCGTTGTCCACACCGTCGTAGGCCATGCCCGGACTTTCGAGATAGGCAAAACCCATGACGCCGGGTATGAGCCCGCCGCCGCCGAGGCCGTCCTTATCCCAGGAGTAGGCCAAGTCCAGTGCGCGGTTGAAGTAACCGAGTTCGTCGTCGGCGCCGTCGCCGCCGATGCCGTTGTCGACCCAGTAGCCAAAGGCGACGTAGGGGAGATCGTAATCGGAAATATTGGCCACCGTATACTGCCAGAAAATACAGTCGCTGGACTGCGGATTGGACCATTGAAAGCCGCGCGTCTCGACGCGAATCCCCAGGCCGCCCCAGGGACGCCCGACGCCGATGGTCATCTTGTTGGGCAGAATATCGCCGATCTTGACGCCGGGGCGGGGATAGTATTTGTACTTGTCCTCGGGGCCGAGCCATTCCTGATCCTGGGCATCGTTGACGACAAAATAGGTTTCCAGTTGCGCATTGAAGACGCCGCGACCAAAATAGCCGTCCCATTCGCCCGGCCATTTCAGATTGCGGCCCTTGGCGGGCCAGCCGGCCGTTGGCCAGGATCGGGGCTTGTTGCTCATCGCCGGTGTTTCATAGAGATCGTTGAAATAGCCCCAGCACGGCCATAAGCCCCACTGGAAATTGCCGAGCAGATCCGTATCGACTTCCTCGCGATAGTTGGTTTGCAGAAAATAGAGATCGTGCAAATCCTTGCGGTTGCGTATCTGCACCGTGTCGGTCACCGGGACGGAATTATCGTCGACATAGACCTTGGCGCCGATCATCAGCGCGATGCCGTCGATCATCAGGGTGCCGGTATCGTCGTTGGGCCATTTGGACCATTTGGAGGTCACCGTGCCCGACATCCAGAAACCCCGCTGTGTGGTGTTTTGAAAATATTCATAGACATTGTTGCCCGTCATATAGCCTTCGCGCACGGCCTGGTTGTCACCCGCATCGTCTTCGGGGCCGTCATAGACTAGACCCTGCGCCAGGACGAGCGCGGCTGCCAGGAACAGTATCAAAGTCAAAAGTGAGAGAGTTTTTTTCATGCTTCAGTTCCTTTTCTTAGAGTCCACCCGCTGAGATCCTGGGGAGGGGTTAAAACACGATGCCCATGCCGACTTTGACCATGCGCGGCGTCGAATACATCGAAGGATTCTGCACGCGATCGAGGTACTCGTTGAAATCGCTGCGATGGCTGGCGATATCGGACTCGCGGATAATGGCCGTATAAGCGCGTCCGGTGGCGCTGTTCACCCCCCATTCGTTGAGGCGATCGAGCAGATTGTAGGCGTTGAGCGTGAAACGCACTTTCGCCCATTTCACCACGCCCAGGTCATAGTAGGCGCTCATATCCACGCTGTAATTGCTGGGAATCCAGGCGTTGTTGGGATAGAGATTGACGCGCGACAGGATGCTCTCCGCCAGCGGCGACCAGGTGTAGGGCGTGCCGGAGTTATAGTAAGCGGTCAGGGTCGCGCCATACTTCGGCAGACTGTAACCGACGGTGACATTGAGGGTGTGGCGTTGGTCCCAGCTCATGGGGATCAGACGCGAAATCGGATCGAGGCTGTTGCCGGCGCGGGAAAAGGTCGTGGTCGGATTGTCGGCATTGCCTCGCGTATATTGCAGGGTATAGTTGATATAGGAGGAGAAACGGCCGGAGACAAAATCGTATTTGACCTCCAGCCCCTTGCTGTTGCCATAGTCCTTGTTGCTGTAGAGCCCGTAGCGCACCTGATTGTAGGTAGTGATGACCGTGGCGCTGAGGAGGTCGTAAATATCGCGATAAAAGAGCGACACCTCAAGCCCCATCCCCTTCATCAGCTCCTGCCACAGTCCGATCTCGTATTGAACGGTCTTTTGCGCCTTGATCTGGGTGTTTCCCATGGTGGTGGCGAAATTGGTGGACGAGACCTGGAAGGAGTTGTTTTCGTAGAGCGCATAGAGGGGCGGCATCTGGAAGAAATGGCCGTAGCTGAAGTGGAGCAGGGCATTGGTGCTGAGCTGATAGGAGAGTCCCAGGCGCGGACTGATCTGCACCTGCGGATCGGCCATGGGATAGGTGGACATCATTTCCGGATTATCCACAAAGACTGATTTGTTGGCCGGGTTGCGCCGCTGTGTGGGATAGACGCTCTTGGGATTGAAATAGTCGTAGCGCAATCCGACATTGATCACCATCTCGTCGTATTCGATTTTATCCTGAAAATAGGCGGAGAATTCGACCGGCTTGACCCGGTAAATATCCGAATAGGAGGAACTGTCGCCATAGACGATCGGTTCATACAACTCGTCCTGCAAATCCGTGCCGTAGTATTTATTGCGGATTTCCCGCCAGCGGTTATCGAGATCGTGATGTGTATAGAGTCCACCGAGTTTGAAGCTGTGGTGTTTGGTGGCCTGCCAGGTGGCGTCGAACTTGGCGTTGGTATCCTTGACCCAGCGCTGCGAATGGCCCTTTTCCATGCCGCCGGTGAGAAATCCCGGCCCGTCGCTGGAGAGATATTTATCGTGGACATAATCGCTGTCCAGGGGATTCTCATATTTGTACCAGCCGTTGTACGTATCCAGATAGGATATCTTGGCCTCGTAAAAGAGCCGGTTGCTGATCATATGGTTGAGTTCGAAGGAATAGAGATCGGAAGTGCGGTAGGAAGCGGGGCGGCCGTCGGGATTGTACTTCCACGCATGCGAATAGCTGTGCCAGATGTCATCATTGCGCGTATAGAGAAACGCCAGTTTGACATTTTTGAGCATATCCATGGCTACTTTGGCCATGAGGGACTTGTTCAGGCTTTTGTTCATCGGCACAAAAGAGCTGTCGCCACTGTGTTCCGAATACCACAGGCCGGGGTCGGTGGCATTGAAATTCGAATAGTTCCACGGCTGGAAACGGCGCACGCCGCTGAGATGATTCTTGTTATCCTGGTAGCGGCCGTTGACAAAGAATGTCAACCCCTCTTTCCAGAAAGGATTGACGATGGGGCCACTGAGCTGGAATTTGAAATCCTGATTGCGTAAAAAGTCATCATCCTTGAGGCCGATGAATACCTCCTTGTGAGGCGTATAATAGTTGCCGATATCGTAGGAAAAGGAGCCATGATATTTTTCGGCGCCCTTTTTGGTGACGGCATTGACCACGCCGCTCATGGCGCGGCCGTATTCGGCGTTAAAGGTGCCGGTGATGACCTCGAGGTCCTGGATGGCATCGGGTTCGAGATCGACTGCACGTCCGCCGCCGCCGAAGGACTCGGTGACCTGCATGCCATCGACCAGATAGGTGACCTCGTTGCTGCGGCCGCCGCGAAAATGGCCGTTGACCACGCCGGCCTGCATCGAGACCACGGCGCCCAGGCTCTCCACCGGGAGCGCATCGATCTGCTGCGAGGAGACGTTGCGCACGGTGCTGGTCTGATCCTT
>DCUM01000202.1 GCA_002327255.1 bacterium UBA2214
CAGGTACATGATCACCAGCATGGGGACGGCCAGAAGCATCCACTGAAAAAAGGGGATGCGAACGTGGACGAATTTTTCGATCATGGCGATGCCGATGAGGTTGGGCGGCGTGCCCACCGGCGTGCCGATGCCGCCTGCCGATGCCGCATACGCTGCCATGAGCATGATGCTGGTGGCAAAGGGGGACGTCCCGGCGCCGTTTGGTGTTTTCTCAAGATCGCGCAGGGCATGCACGATACCGATGCCGATGGGCAGCATCATGGCCGCGGTGGCGGTGTTGCTGATCCACATCGACAAAAAAGCGGCGACCGCACCAAAGGCCAACAGGATTCGCCCGGGACGGTCCCCAACCCAGGGCAGGGAGATGATCTGATAGGCAAACCGTTTATGGAGATTATGAACCGCCATGGCCTGGGCCAGAATGAAGCTGCCGAGAAAAAGATAGATGGTGGGATCGGCAAAGGGCGCAAAGACCTCCCGCGCCGGCGCAATACGCAATATAACGCTGAGCACCGCCCCCAGCAACGCGGTCATGGGGATGGGAATCGGTTCGCTGACCCACCACAATACCACCCAGGTGATAATGGCCGCCAGCCGATGCGCCTCCGGGGTCAAGGCGGACAACGGCAAAAAATAGACCACCACGCCGGCCGCGGGGCCGAGAAAGAGTCCTATGGAATGACGCATGCGCTCGAAGCGTTCTTCCCGTTCGCTCAGTACTTGTTTGGGTTCCGCAAAGCTGTACGGCACTTTGGCCGCTTTGGAGCGGGGCATACGGGTCACCGGAATTGATTTTCTGTTGTCACGTTTGATTTAAGCAAAACCGGAATCAATGTCAAGGAGAAAAATGAGGCAACAGATGTGGCAGGAGGGGCTCAGACCAGGCGAAACCCGCACGCAGACCATGGTCGTACGTACATCGCTGTGGCCCAACAATTCCTGGACAGTGCGGACATATTTCAGCCCTTTCTGTGAGAAAGGAATTGGTGTTTTCATTAAAACCCATGTCATATTGACAAAAGCGGCATTTGTGTCAAGGGATGTTGCAAATTTTTGCCGGATGGCATCATAAAATTCGGCCGTCTGTTGCAACAGGCTGCAACCATTAATCATTGATTATAATAGAATAGACTTCACCGCCTGTGAACGGGTTTATAGAGCACCCTTCATTAAAAATAAAACAGTTATCATCACCGCTTATTGCAATAAGCAGTGGGACGCCGGATAATATAAATGTTGCCACTATCGAATTTACTTGCTTTTCATGATCCAGAATGTTATTATCTTACTGGTAAGAATATTGATTTTGGAGGTTATATGTCTTTCGTAGAAACAACAAAGATGTCGTCAAAAGGTCAAGTGGTCATTCCCGAAAACATCCGGAAAAGGCTTGGCCTCAAAACTGGTTCTCAATTTGTGGTCGTCGGCGATAAAGATGTGGTTATTCTCAAATCGATCTCTGCGCCATCGATGTCTGATTTTGACAATATGGTCAATAAAGCCAGGGAACAGGCTAAAAAGGCAGGATTCAAAGAGACAGACCTTAAAGACATGATCACACTGGCCAGAGAACATAAATGAGGATTGTATTAGATACAAACGTCCTAATCTCGGGGATTTTTTTCCGGGGACCCTCGCATCTGATCTTGCAAGCATGGAAACAGAAAAAAATTCAATTTGTCATTACTCCGGAAATTTATATGGAATAAACTCGCGTAGCTAAAGTGATCTCGACAAAATATCCAGGTATTGATATTTCTGAAATTCTAAATCTCATTGCGATTCATTCACACATTGTTCAGTCTTTGACCTTATCCGAACCTGTTTGTGAAGACCCTGACGACGACAAATTTATTGCTTGTGCAATTTCAAACGAGGTAAGAATTATTGTAAGTGGTGACAAACATTTACTCAAAATATCAGGATATCACGGAATACGAGTAATCAAACCACAAGAATTTTGTACCGAATTTCTGAATTAAGTGCCAACAACAGCACGCACCCGACACGCCAGGTTGATGCCTTGTGTGAAAATTGGTTAATTCTCGTTTGAGCCTCTGTTCGCCGTTTTGATATTTTTCGGGGCGTGCGGGTGGTGCTTGTCGTTGCGCGCATTCAATCAGGGGACAGGAGGGTGACAGAGGAGATAATATGGCTCGAAAAAAAAGACATGGGGAAGAACAGAAACAGCGGGATGATCTTGCCGGAGAACATAGGGTCGGCGATGCTGGACAGATTATACTGGCATGCCTGTTTTTTATGACGTGGATAGCCGACACATTCTTCTTACAGTACTCTACTTACCTTAACCATTATGTGCCACAGGGCATTAGAATACCTTTGGGAGTCGTTTTACTCGTTCTATCGACCATTCTGGCAGGAAAAGGTCTCTCTATCGTATTCGGTGAAAAGAGAGAAACGCCCGGCGTAATCAGAAAGAACGTGTTCGGCGTTGTTCGCCATCCCATCTATCTGAGCGAGATTCTGCTTTATCTCGGTCTTCTGATACTAAGCATATCGCTGGCTGCTGCAGCGGTATGGGTTATTACAATTGTATTCCTGCATGGCATATCGCGATACGAAGAAAGACTGCTTCTTGCGCGCTTTGGCGAGGATTACAAGAAGTACATGCGGGATGTGCCCATGTGGATTCCGCGGTTGCGAAAGAGATGAGCAGGATTGCTGACCGTGATGGGTCAGAACAATCCGCTGACGATACTGTTTTTAGTGACGCTCTGTTCCCCGGCAGCGAATCGTTCGGGATGGTTTTTATCATCTAGTTTGGGGAAAAGGTGTGCAGACAGAAATATGAGCCGCCACTACAATTCCATTCGCTGGCCTGGCGTGCTGGCCATCTGGGCCTGCCTGTTGTCTTCCCTGCAACCGGCAGATCGTCCCCCTCTTCCCTGTTTCCTGCAGGGATTTTATACCAGTCTGCCCTGTGGCGAACAGGTGTTGTTCATCAACCCGGATGAGGAGATCGACGCTCTCATCAACGCACCGGCTCCGCAGCTTCTCAATCCCCGGCGTCCTGTCTGCCTTATCCTCTATGCGCTTCCCAATGGCAACAGCATCGAACAGACCTTCGGCCGCACCATGACGCCGGATTTGGACTGGCACAACGACATCCAGCATATCGGCGCACAGACGCGCTGGCTGCGCGACAGGATAACGGATCGCAATCTTGTTCTCATTCTCCTGCAAACACGCCAGAAAAGCTGGCCCGCCTGGAAAGCCGCACACTCCGATCACGCGCAGCGAACGGTCGCTCTGGTCGATTCCCTGCGCCGCCTCTTTCAACCGCTGGATCCACGCATCGTGCTCAGCGGCCACAGCGGCGGCGGCCGTTTTATCTTCAGTTTTCTCGATGGCTGCGCGGAAATCCCCGATTTCGTCGAACGCATCGTTTTCCTCGACAGCAATTACGGCTATGAAGCCCGCCACGCGCCCCGGCTGCTGCACTGGCTCGGCGCCGACAGCCACCGCACCCTGATGACCTTTGCCTACAACGACAGCGTGGCGCTGCTGCAGGGCAAACGCGTGGTCTCGGACACCGGCGGTACCTGGCATCGCAGCCATCGCATGCTGCGGGATTTCTCGCAGTCCATTTCCTTCACCACGTCGCGCGATTCCGCCTTTCAGATCCATCAAGGTATGGACGGCCGGTTGCGTTTTTATCTGAAAGAAAATCCCAACCGCGGCATCTGGCACACCGAACAGGTGGCCCGCAATGGCTTCGTTCATGCGCTTCTCGCCGCGACAAAAGGGGAGGAGCAGGGATATGCCTATTGGGGACATCGCATTTATACCGACAAGATAACTCCTGACGCTCCTTTGCCCATCGCACTCGCACTTCCCGGCCGGCCGCCGCAAAGCCCCGGTGGCAGTGCCTTTGCCGCAAAAGCCGATACCATCGCCGCCAGAGCGCGTGAAGAGGAAATATACGCGGCCTTGTCGCACGGCAATCTCCCCGACTTTCTGCGACACCTCGCCCTGGTTCGCTTCCGCGGCGCCGATGCCGCCGGCGATTCACACTCCTGCATCCTGGCGGTCACGCCGGACTATCTCGCCATCGGCAGCGACGCCGATTTCCTGCGCATCCCCATGCGTCCCGAGACTGCGCAGAGAATCGCCGCTGCAGCGGGCGCCGTTCTGCCCACACCCCGGATGGTGGATGTGATTTTTCACGCCGCCCCGGTGCATGTGGCACCCGTACCCTACTTTCCGCAGGGAGACCGCAACGAACAGATGCGCACCTTCCATCAGCATCAGCTGGATATTCAGGCGCAGCTGCACCAGGCAGGGGCAGTACCGGGACAACTCACAGCCGGTCACAAAAAGGATATCGTCATCAGCCGGCGCATGATGGAGGCCGGCCGCCGCGATCATCTGCAACTCTATGGCTGGCACCGGCTCGATGGCACGCCCATTCAACCCCTCACCAATGTGCACGTCAGCCGCTATGTCGACTACAGCCACGGCGTCCGTCTCGTCCACCGCGAGGTCGTCATCGATGGCCGGCGCCATGAAATCGAAACCGTTCTCCAGGATGCGCTGCTCCATCCCCTGCTGAGCGATGAAGCGGGCCCTCTGCCGCAAACCCGTTACAAAACTGATTTCTAATCCGACGGAGACCCCGTGCCGCAGACATCGCGACAACTGGTTTACAATGCCGTGACCTTTCATCACCCGGAGCGCCTGCCACGCGATTTATGGCTGCTGCCCTGGGCCGAATGGCATCACCCCGATACGGTGGCTGAGCTCAAGCGACGCTTCCCCGGCGATTTCACTACCGCACCATTCTTCTATCCGCCCTCGCAACGGGTTCAGGGAGACCCCCACCGCGCGGGGGTCTATGTCGATGAGTGGGGCTGCATCTTCACCAACATCCAGGACGGCCTCACGGGTGAAGCCAGGACACCACTGATTGCGGATATCGCCGACTGGCGTGACGTGCAGCCCCCTTATGAACAGCTGCCGGCCAGCGCCGCCGGGAAAAAAGCGGCTTATGATCTCATCACCCGCCATTATGAACAGAGCGATCAATTCGTCTTCGCCAACATCTGCCCGCGGCCATGGGAGCGCTATCAATTCCTGCGCGGCAGTGAAAATGCCTGCATCGACCTCATGATGCCCGATCTGGGATTTACGGATTTGCTGCGCGTCATTCATGAATTTAATCTGGCCGAACTCGAATTCTGGGTCGCGTCCGATGTCGACGCCATCCGTTTCATGGATGACTGGGGCGGCCAGCACCAGCTGCTCATCAGTCCGCAGCA
>DCUM01000181.1 GCA_002327255.1 bacterium UBA2214
ATAATTCATCTATTTGCTGGATAGGCTCAGAATAATCGTTTTATGTAAAACAAAGCTTGAAAAGAGGCCTTTTTCCAAGTGAATGATTATTTGTCACATGAAACCAATTTCAGAAATATTTGTGAATTATCCAGGCCAATGGGAGGGCGGACATTCTTGTCCGCCTTTAATAACTGCTTTTTCTCCCCCGTCTGTGAGGTATCCCCCTCCCCCCTCTTTTCTTCTTGCATTTTTTTCCGGAAACCGATATAATATAGCTCACCCAGAATAAGGAAACCGGCTATGTCTTCCCGCAACAGAGTTGTGCTCATCACAGGATGTTCCTCGGGAATCGGTCTGGCGCTGGCCTGGACTTTCCAGGCACAGGGCGACACGGTGTATGCGACGGCCAGACGCCCCGAATCACTCTCCCAATTGGCCGATGCTGGCATCAAGACACTCGCACTGGATGTGCTGCAGCCGGCGCAAATCGATCAGGTCATCGAAACCATCGGCAAAGAGACGGGACGGCTCGATGTACTGGTCAACAATGCCGGTTACGCCGCCATCGGTCCGGTGGCGGAGATGCCCATGGCGCAGTTGCGCCGTGAATTCGACACCAATGTCATGGCGCCCATGGCCCTGGTGCAGGCGGCGCGTTATCTGCTGCGTTCAGCCCAGGGATGCGTCGTCCAGATCGGCAGCGTTTCGGCGACGCTGACCACACCCTTTGCCGGCGCTTACTGCGCCTCCAAGGCGGCGTTGCACAATCTCTCCGATGCCCTGCGCATGGAACTGGCGCCCTTTGGCATCCGCGTCATCATCGTCGCGCCCGGCGCCATCCGCTCCAATTTCGGCGAGGCCTCCAGCCGCAGCATGAACGAGACCCTGGCCAACGACTCCTGGTATGCGCCCGTTCGCGGCGCCATCACCGCCAGGGCGCGGGCGTCACAGGAAAATCCCTCATCCGCCGAAGAATTGGCGCAGGTCATCGTTCGTGAAACGAGGAAATCCATGCCACGGCCTGTGGTGCGTTTTGGCAAGGGCAGCCGGTTTCTCTTTCTGCTCAAGCGCCTGATCCCGGAACGGCGGCTGGATACGATTTTAAAGCGCAAGTTCCAGCTGAACCGGCTCGGATGATGACACGCCACGGTCATTGCAGGTTGGAAATGTCTGCAATCATAATTTTCCGGAAAACAGGATGCCTGAATGCAGGAATCCGCTCCAGTCGGCGACCGGCAGGGCACCGGACCGCCTTCTTTTATCAGCCGGCAGTGCGGGCTTTATCCCACCATATACACGCCGGCTGCGATGAGGAGACTTCATGGTAGTGATAGCAGGATGGGCTTTCGCCCACCCGGACACGATCCCGTTCTGTTTATAATCCTCGCCCATCCCTTCAATGCAAGAGGTCCATTATGAAACCGCTTCTCCTGATCTCGCTCATTTTTTCCACACTCACCTTCTCGCAAACACAGACGATGCCTTTTCAGAATCCGGATAGGCCCCTGCCGGCCCGGGTCAATGACCTGCTCCAGCGTCTCACGCTCGAAGAAAAAATCTCCCAGATGCGGCATGCGGCCCCGGCCATTGCGCGGCTCGGCATTCCCGCCTACAACTGGTGGAACGAAGCCTTGCATGGCGTCGCCCGCGCCGGTGTCGCCACCGTCTTCCCGCAGGCCATCGGACTCGGCGCCACCTGGGACGAGGCGTTGATGCAGCGCGTCGCCGCAGTCATCAGCGACGAGGGCCGTGCCAAATATCATGAATATTTGCGCCAGGGTCAGAGGGGACAGTATCAGGGTATCACCTTCTGGTCGCCCAACATCAACATCTTCCGCGATCCGCGCTGGGGCCGCGGCCAGGAGACCTATGGCGAAGATCCCTGGCTCACCGGACGCCTCGGCGTCGCCTTCGTCCGCGGTTTGCAGGGCGATCATCCAACCTATCTGAAGACCATCGCCACGCCAAAACATTATGCCGTGCACAGCGGTCCGGAGCCCGACCGCCACACCTTCGACGCGTTGGCCGGCCAGCAGGACCTGCGCGGCACCTATCTCCCCGCCTTTGAGATGTGCGTGCGCGAGGGCGGCGCCCTTTCCATCATGTGCGCCTACAACCGCTATGAGGGCGAACCCTGCTGCAGCAGCACCTGGCTGATGGCCGATATCCTGCGCCGGGAGTGGGGCTTTGCCGGCTATATCGTCTCCGACTGCGGCGCCATCACCGATATCCATGCCGGACATCGTGTCGTGGCAGATGCCGCCGCGGCCTCGGCCCGCGCGGTGCGCGCCGGCTGCGACCTCAGCTGCGGCGAGGAATACACCGCGCTGCTGCAGGCCGTCGAAAAAGAATGGATCAGCACGGCGGAAATTGATACCGCCGTCGCCCGGCTCTTCACGGCGCGATTCCGTCTCGGCATGTTCGATCCGCCCGAGCGCGTGCCCTATGCACAAATCCCGTATAGCGTCAACGACGCGCCTGCGCACGATCAACTCGCCCTCGCAACGGCGCGGGCCTCCATGGTGCTGCTGAAAAACGATCCGCCCATCTTGCCATTGGCCAAATCGATCCGCAAGGTGGCGGTCATCGGGCCCAACGCGGATAACGTCGAAGTGCTGCTCGGCAATTACAATGGTCTTCCCTCCCACCCTGTCACGCCGCTGCAGGGCCTGCGCGACAGACTGGGAGCCGGCGGCGAAGTATACTACGCCGAAGGGGCGCCGCTCTGCGAGGGATTCCAGGCCGTACGCACCGTGCCGGAGGCCGTGCTGTGGAAAGATAAAAAACGGCGGCAGCGCGGGCTTGAAGCCGTGTTTTACAACAACCTGGAATTCAGGGGAATACCGTCGCTGGTGCGCAGCGACGCCAAAATCGATTTCGTCTGGGAGGAAAACGCCCCGGCGCCCGGCATCCAGGCGGACAGCTTTTCCGTGCGCTGGAGAGGCGTGCTCGTGCCGCGGCAGAGCGGTCTGCATCAGCTCGGCGCCCACAGCGATGATCTCTTTCGCGTTTACCTCGAAGATACCCTCCTCGTCGAAGGCCGGACCCGCCATGGCGCTTCGACGCATGTCAAACCCGTCGACCTGAAAGCGGGAAAACCCTATCATCTCAAAGTGGAATATGTGGAGAGGCGCTGGAACGCCGCGGTGCAGCTGGTGTGGCAGGAGCCGGAACAGAATTTGATCGCGCAAGCCGTGCAGACCGCCGCAGCGGCGCAGGCGATCATCCTCTGCCTCGGACTTTCGCCGCGACTGGAAGGCGAAGAGATGAACGTCGAGGTGCCCGGCTTCAGCGGCGGCGACCGTACCAGTCTCGATCTGCCCAAACCGCAGCAGGAATTGATGGAAAAGATCGTGGCGCTGGGCAAACCGACCGTGCTGGTGCTTCTCAACGGCAGTGCCCTGTCGGTCAACTGGGCGGCTGAGCATGTACCCGCCATTGTCGAGGCGTGGTATCCCGGCCAGCGCGCCGGCACCGCGCTGGCGGACCTGCTCTTCGGTGACTACAATCCCGCCGGCCGGTTGCCTGTGACCTTTTACAAATCTGTCGACCAACTGCCGCACTTTGATGAATATGCCATGGCGGGCCGCACCTACCGATATTTCACGGGGGAAGTACTCTTCCCCTTTGGACATGGCCTCTCCTATACGCAGTTTGAATACAGCGATCTGCGCTGTCCCGAAACCATCCAGGCGGACGAAGAGGTGTCCGTGCAAGTAACGGTCCGTAACAGCGGCAAAATGGCGGGCGACGAGGTTGTGCAGTTGTATGTTCAGGATGTGGAGGCTTCGGTGCCGGTGCCGCTGCGCGCGCTGCAGGGATTCCGGCGCATCCCTCTCGAGGCGGGAGAGGCGCAGACGGTCACATTTGATGTGACGCCCGGGCAGCTCGCGGTGATCCGGGATGATGGCATCCGGGTCGTGGAACCGGGGCATTTCAAAATCTGGGCAGGCGGCAAGCAGCCGGGGTTCACCGCTTCAGCGGACAATCCCGGCACGCAAGTCCTGGAAGCAGCCTTTACTGTTTTGGGTGAAGCATATATCGTTCCCAGATGATCTCGTTGGGCTCCATCTGTTTTGCAATCAACCCCGGGGTTGTGTTTTTGGGCGACCCCTTTTGCGCCCCCGGGTGTTTCGTATGTATTTGCTATTATTAGCGTGATATAACCGGAGTTGCGGCAGGGAACGCGGCGACATGCGGGGTCTGTCCGTTTTCACACAATCTCTTATGGGAGGGCTGACATTCTTGTCCGCCTTTTATAACAACTTTCGTCCCCCGTCAGTGAGGTATTGCGAAAAAAATATCATTTCTCTTGCATTTCCTGTTCATTTTTCATAAGATTAGAGAAAACTGGAAGTCAATTCCTGGGAAGGGGTCCTATGATGAGGAAAGCGCAGTCGAGTTCATTCCTTGAACTGGATTGCGCTTTTTTTATGGATGAATATCCAATGGGCTGCCATACCTGCTTGTAAAGAAAAACAATGGCATTGAGTGCCTGATTCTGGGTAGAAGAGGCGACCAGGCCGTCATTGGCACAAGGTAGTTGAGGAACTGGACAATTTCAGGTTCTCCCATCTCAAGAGGATGCCGTTTATGGTGATAAAGGATAAAACGACGGATTTATTGAACGCAGGCTTTTTCGGTTTTGTAGCTATAATGTTTCAGCCGAATGACATCGCGAAGCTGGTCGAGCAGTTTTTTATCAGCCCTCATTTAGTCCTTTCAAGAAGAAAGGCGCTGGTGTTCTTATTATCACCTGTTTTCATAGATACGAAAGCAGCCTGAGTGTCAAGTGATTTTGTAGTTTTGTTGCCTTTCTGGAAAAAGATAATTGGCAGCCGATTGCCAGGGACCGCGGCCATTACGTATTGAAAATAAAGATATAAACTTCACCGCTTATTGTCATACACGGTAATTGCACCGCCCATGGAGCGGTCAAAAAAGCCATTTTCATTGCAAAATGGGCAATTATCCTCAGCGCTGATTGCAATAAGCGGCGGGACGCGGGTTAATATATCTGATGGCGCGGACGCTTCGCGCCGGCCCGTTAGCCAATGTCTTATTGTTAATTATTTGAAATTATATACAGGAGAAAGACAATGAAAAAGTCATTAATTTCCTTTGCATTTTTTTGTTTAATGCGCACTTTTATCGTGTCTGCACAAACCTTAGATCAGGGAATAAAAGAGTTGGCAACACAAATTGCGAATGAAATGTCTGAGGGAAACAGACAAAAAATTGCTGTTGTTGAGTTCTCAGATTTAGATGGAAAAATAACTGAATTAGGTAAATTCCTGTCTGAAGAACTTATTACAAAATTATTTGCTTCAAAGAAATTCAATGTTGTGGAAAGACAATTGCTTAACAAAGTACTATACGAGTATAAGCTGAATCTAACGGGTTTGATTGATGAAACAACTGCTAAACAGATAGGCAAAATATTAGGTGTTGATGCTATTTGTTCAGGAACTATAACGGACTTGGTAAATTCAGTAAAAATTAACGCAAGACTAATTTCCACAGAGACAGGCTCAATTTTTTCTGTTGCATCCGCTCAAATCCAGAAAGACGAAGTTGTCAAAAAATTGCTTGACAATATACCTTCGACTTCAGATAAACCTTCGATTACGGAGATGCCAGGCTCGCAATCAGCAGGGAAAACAATAGATGAGATGGCGGTTATTGATGGAACTTGGACTCGAAAACCTGATACGGTCATTCGAGAAAAAAAATATCCCGATGCCTTATATTTTAATAATGAGAAGATTGTAGTGCGCCTTTTACAAAACTATAAAAAGTTAACAATGAAAGTTGGTGTTGATGATCAGGCTGGATTAAAAGGATCAAAACGTTTTTGGATAAGGGACCATAAAGGCAATTCATTATTTGAAGCTAAAGCCTATCCTAATGCAGTACCTATCAATGTTGACTTGGATATTAGCCGTGCTGATTTAATCGAAATCAACGCTCTTGATTATAACACCGAAACGCCAATATACATAAGGTGGATCGATGTAAGATTTTTACAAAAATGAGTACTATTTTCAATTAAGCCTTATTGTATATTAAAGGCTAACACTGCAGGGGCTACTGCTCAGCGCCGCGATCAGGCCAGCATATCGCAGGTTAAATGGAGAAAAAGATTAGCTGGTACCATTCCATGAAATGTAAATATTGTTGGCGGATGATTCCAACCTCAAACCGGTGGGAGGGCAGAGCATGGCACCCTTGTGAGACGTATGGCCTGCCATGGCCGAAGGTGTCCATTCAGGCTTGCGCAAATGGAGCGTGACGCCAAATTGATGCACCTCGCCCAACGCGCCATAGTGTGCATCGTATCGTACGACGTTTTCGGCTACTGCAGACAACTAAATAATTCAGGTCTCCAATTAGATGCTCGTGTTTCATGATGGAATCTGATAATGAACATGTTGTATTTCCAAATCTGTTTTGTGTACTCCCCCCCAGATTTCCGTCAACTTCCGGGAAGGCGTCATTGATAAAACCGCAAACCCATCCTCCATCTTGACGACTTTATTTCCTGATTACAGACCTGTTTTCGATTGTGCTTGTTTTTCAATTCCAAATTGACTATTTTTTCCGTCAAGCTGGAAGCAAAAAGAGCGTCCGGCATGGCCCAAAGGTTCGAAGAGGCGCTTGCAGGTGTTCGACCGCCCTCAATCTGGTGAATTGATAGTTTGCAACTGCTGCAGCAAAAATCATAATTTCCATATTTCAGTCATAACCACACGCTTCGGAGGTTCAATGAGCACGTATAAAATCGCATGGCTGCCCGGTGATGGGGTTGGTATCGAGGTGATGGAAGCAACAAGGATCTGTCTTGATGCCTTGAAATTTGATGCAGCCTATACGCACGGCGACATCGGCTGGGAGTTCTGGTGCAAGGAAGGAGACGCCTTTCCGGCCCGTACGATCGAGTTGCTCAAGAACTCTCATGCCGCGATGTTCGGCGCGATTACTTCCAAGCCGGTCAAAGATGCCGAGAACGAACTGGTGCCGGAACTCAAGGGTAAAGGGCTGGTCTACCGCAGCCCCATCGTACGGATGCGGCAGATGTTCGACCTGTACACCTGCCTGCGTCCCTGCAGAGCCTATCCCGGCAATCCGCTCAATTACAAGGAAGGGATCGACCTCGTGGTCTTTCGTGAAAACACCGAAGACCTCTACGCCGGCGTCGAGTTCAGTCCGGTGCCGGACGAACTGATCGCGATGCTGACCAGCCTCTCGAAGCCGTTTGCGCATTTCGCCAGGATGCCGAGCAGCGATTACGCGCTCACCTGCAAGATCAACAGCAAGACCGGCTGCGAGCGCATCATCCGCGCGGCGTTCGAGTACGCCAAAAAGTTCAACTACCCGAAGGTGACGATCATTCACAAAGCCAACGTGGTTCGGGCGACCGAGGGTATGTTCCTCGAGATCGGCAGACGCCTCGCCAAAGAGTACCCCGGCGTTCAGATGGACGACGCCAACATCGACGCGATCTGTATGTGGTTGCTGAAAAATCCAAAGAACTATCATGTGCTGGTAGCGACCAACATGTTCGGCGACATCGTCAGCGATCTCGCCGCGCAGATGGTCGGCGGTCTCGGGTTCGGTTGTTCCGGCAATATTGGCGAAAAGCTCGCGGTGTTCGAGCCGACCCACGGCAGCGCGCCAAAATACGCCGGCAGTTATAAAGTCAATCCCATCGCGACGATTCTCGCCGCCAAGATGATGCTCGACTGGCTCGGCGAGCCCGAGATGGGAGTGCGACTCGAAAAGGCGGTGGCCGCGGTGATCGCCGAAGGCGTGGTCCGCACCTACGACATGGGCGGAAGCGCGACGACCCTGGAGATGGGCGAAGCCATCGCGCGGAAACTCTGAGCAGACGGGAGAAGAGATGTGGTCGCATATATTCATCCATGAAGTCGGATTGCGTGATGGTCTCCAGGTCGAAAAGAGCGCGGTGCCGCTCGAAGAGAAAGTGCGCTGGATAGATAACCTGATCGGCAGCGGAATCGACCTCATTCAGCTCGGGTCGTTCGTCAATCCGGAGAAAGTGCCGCAGATGGCGGACACCGACGCGCTGTTTCGTCATTACAGCAGCAGCGACAACAAACCGGCCAAGGTCATTCTTTCCGGACTCGTTCTCAATGAGAGAGGGCTGGAGCGCGGCATGGCGTGCGGCGTCGAGATGTTCTGCATGGGGGTCTCCGCCAGCGACACGCACAGCCGCAAGAATACCAACATGAGCACCGGGGAGGCGCTGACGCGAATCATTGCGATGGCAAAGTCAGCGCTGGCTGCGGGGAAGCGCGTGCAGGTGTCGGTGCAGTCGGCGTTTGGGTGCGGCTTTGAAGGGACGATTCCGTCGGAACAGGTGCTGACGATCGTCAGGCAGTACATCGACGCCGGCATCAAGAACATCAGCCTGGCTGACACCGCCGGGCACGCACAACCGATGCAAGTCGAAGCGCTCTATACGGCGATCGGCAAGCTTGATTCCGGACTGGAGTTGGCGTGCCACTTCCACAACACGTATGGCCTGGGGCTGGCGAACTGCTACGCCGCGTTAAGGGCCGGCGTCACCTATTTCGAGTCGGCGTTCGGAGGACTGGGGGGGTGCCCGTTCACCAGGCTGCCGGCTGGGAATGTCAGCAGCGAAGACCTCGTCCACTCCTTCCAGCGCATGGGGATTCGGCGCGACATCGACCTGCCGACACTGATCGAAACGGCCAGGCAGGTCGGCGTTCACTTCAATCGCGAGTTGCCGGGAATGGTGATGAAAGCCGGTTCCATCGTCGAATTTCGGAAAGGATAAGGTATCTGGATCATGAAACTGCTGAAAGATATTCGCGTCATTGACCTGACCAACGTGCTCTCCGGTCCGTTCGCCACGCTCCATCTGGCGCTGCTCGGGGCGGAAGTGAT
>DCUM01000019.1:0-35898 GCA_002327255.1 bacterium UBA2214
CCTGCCAGGAAGCTGACAAAATCTCCTGGCAAAATATGGCGATCAGCGGCGAATCCCGTGATAAAATCCTTTGGTATAATAGAGCAAACAGACAAAAACCAGGGGCGACAGCAAAAAAAACTTCAAGAAACCCATCGGACTGTTGCCCAGCCATTCCCTGCCGATGGTGATCATCCGCACGAAAGGAAGCAAGAGAAGCAGCACCGGCCAGCGAATAAATATTTTCCCCTTGACATCGAATTGCTTGCGGTTGATGGCGGAACCGACGCCCAGGTCATACTGATTGCGCAATATTTTATTGAATTGGGTGCGATTGCGATGCCATATGACCGCCCCGGGCTGCCACAAGAATACCTGACCGTCGTCATGCATATGGCGGAAATACATATTATCGCTTCCTTTAACCTGATCGGCAAAGAGGCCGTATCGTTCCACAACGCTGCGCAGGAAGGAGACGTTGCAGGTGCCGAAATGGTCCTTCTCTGTTGTGGTATGCGGTGTTGTCATATAGCTGAATTCCATCAGGAAATCGAGGGTGCCGAGGATGCTCCGGGGGGTGCCGTTCTTGACCAACCCTCCGACCACCGCATATCCCTGCTCATGACCTTTTACCAATTCCTGCAGCCAGTTTGGGTCAACAACACAATCGGTATCGGTAAAGGCGAATATTTCGCCCCGTGCCATGCTGATGCCCTCATTGCGCGCGGTGCCTGGATAGGCGCGTGTTGGCAGCGCGATGGCACGGGTCTGCGGATAGCGCTGTTTGATGGTTTCAATGGTGTCATCACCCGTGGAATCAATGACGATGACCTCAAAGGCGAAATCGCACTTTTGCGCATGGATCGATTGCAGCGCACCGAGTATGCAGTGCTTCTGGTTATAGGAGGGAATGATGACCGAGACTCTGGGCGACATGGCGGGCATATAACTTCCTTTGCAGATTGAGGTTTGAATAAGACGGCGGTATGCATTCGAATTGTGTGCCAATACAAACCGGTGTGTTTTCAAAGCAGGCAAAGGACGCGGGTTTTGTACCCCCATTTTCTGCGCAGCCCTACCTGTTGTGATGGACGGCCCGGCCTGAGATCCACGCCAATTACAGTGGAAAAGCGGGTGTCCCAGGCGCAGCAAAGCAAATTCCGTCAGGCCACCGCAAGCGATCAGGCCGGGTCAGTGCCGGTAAAACCATGCCCGATACCAAACTGAGCGATGCATCACCTTCCCGGCAGCTTGCTAGTTCACAAATCAAGTACAGATTGCTCCGTTCGGGTTCACATCCAAAAGAACATTCAACGCGATGCGCGTATTCCTGTTTCAGAACGGCGCGTCCGGCAGCGCCGGTTTCCGTTTTATCGTTTCTGCTGCTCCCGCAACGCCCACGCCAGATTGTTCCGGGCCAGTTGAAATTCCGGTTTCAACGCCAGCGCCTGTCTCAGTGCAACGATCGCTTCTTCCCAGCGGCCCAGTTCGTTGAGCGCGGCACCGAGATTGTTGTACGCCTCGGCATAATCCGGTTTTAAATCGATGGCGCGGCGTGCGGCCTCTGCGGATTCGAGAAATTTGTGCTCGCGATAGCGCTGCAAACTGAGCGTCAACCACTCGTCTGCCTTGCGCCGGTGATCGTCGACGGCAGCAGACGGTCGCGGAGCCGCCTTTTGGGCGCGCTGCAGATAATCAGCCGCCGAGGCATCGCGACGGTTGATCGCCAACGCTTCCTCAGCCTGCACGGCCAGAGCCGGCCAGTTCGACTGCGCCTGATACAGCGCCATCAGGGCATAACGCGCCTCCATGAATCCGGGACTGAGGGCGATGGATCGCTTCAGGTATGGAACAGCCTGGTCGAGCCGTCCCTGTTCCTGGAGGAAGCGGCCGTAATAGAAATGGGAGCTGTAATCCCCAGGCATCAGCTTGAGGGCGCGGAGAAAATGGTTTTCGGCTTCTCCGGAGCGGCCAAGCGCGTTCTTGCAGATACCCATGTTGATATCGAGGAGGAAATAGTTTGGCGTCAGTTTCTGGCCGCGCTCAAAATAGTCCAGCGCCCGCGTCAATTCGCCTTTGGCCATCTGCGTGAGTCCGTAATTCATCAGGCCGCGGCCGTTTTTCGGACTCTTGACGGTGACGTCGTACCACAGCGATTCTTCGCTCTTCCAGACGCTATTGCGCTGCCAGGTGCCCCGTCCATGCAGCAGCAGGATCGTCCCTGCAAGCGCCGCAAGGAGCCAGCGCCGCCATGGTTTTTGCCGCAGTGCCGCCCCATGGTGCTGAATCAGCAAACCGGCTCCGTGCACCATCGCCAGGATCAAGCCGATGAAGGGAAAATAGAGGCGGTGATCGTTGAGCACCTCGGAGAGGGAGATGAAACTCGAGGTCGGCAGCAAGGCGATGAAAAACCACAGGATTCCGAAGGCGATCGGACGCGTCTGCACTTTCCGCCCGTTCCAGACGGCTGCGGCGAGCATGGCGATGATGAACAGCATGCCGATGAAGAAGCGGTAATCCAGCCAGGAGGCCAGCGCCTTCCAGTCGCTATCCGCGCTGAGCGCTGTGGGCAGGAAAAAGGTCTGGAAATAATGCAGCATGACAAACGGCTGGGTGATAGCATACTGCCAGGCCGGAATCAGGGAGGGGAAAAAGGTTGCAGGCGTCATGCGCTGCTGCAGGATGTAAAAGAGCACGGCGAGGATAAAAGCCGGCGCGGTGCGCCGCAACGTCCGCGCGACGGCGCGATGAAATTCGGGGCGCCCGATCGACAGCCAGCCGGCCCGCTCTTCGAAGAGCAGGCTGTATACAAACAGCAAAGGCGCGAACATGAGCGCCGTGGGCTTGGTGAAGGCGCCGAGCAGAAAAGGCACCAGGTAGATGTGATAGCGTTTTCCCCACGGCCAATAGAAGTAAATGAGAAAGGCGGCGATGACGAAAAGGGTGGAGAAAGAATCGGACCGGGCGCAGATGTAATTGACCGTCTCGGCATGGGCGGTATGCACTCCGAACCAGGCGGCGGCGAACAGCGCCAGCCATTCGACCCGGGCAGTCACCCCTGACATACGCAAAATAGGGATGAAAAAGAAGTAGAGCATCAACGCCAGTACGAGATGCCAGATGAAATTGGAGACATGAAACCAGAATGGCTGCAGCGCACCGCCGCCGAGCCAGACATCGACGGCAAAGGAGAGTGTGACCAGGGGACGGTACATCTGGTTGGCCGGAAGCGATGAAAAGGTGGTGGCATCGCTGAAGAATCGCGGCGCATTTTTCAGGTCCAGGATATGAGGGTTGGCCTGGATGGTGTGGGCGTCATCGAAATGGAAACTGTTGTTGAAATGGTTGCCATAGGCGGCCAGAATCAGCAGGGCGACCACCAGCAGGTGAAGATACGGCGGCCGCTGCGCTGCCGCGCTGTTGGAGGACGTTGCGGTGATCTCCGGCACGGGTTGCGCTGCTGTTTCCGGACGGGAGGCTTCAGAAGTGCCCGTCTGCCGTGACAGGCTGCGACGAATGAGACGCACGCATTGTGTGGTCACAGCGAGAAAAAGCAGCAACGCCGGGATGACACGGCTCAGGCGGATCAGGGTCATATCGGCATTGCTGATGTCTGAATTGCGGAGCAGAAAATAGAAAGAGGGCAGGCAGAAGAAGGAACCCAATACGAGCAGGATGATCATGCTGTTTTTGGATATCCAGCCCTGCGTTCTCAGAATCGGGAAAAACGCCAGCAGCGGCAGAAAGGTGGTGTATTGATACTCCCAGACGATGTGATAGCTGAGGAAAAAAGTGAGCACGACGCCGGCGCCGAGCCAGAAGACCAGGCGCTGGCGCTCGGCAGCAGGACGAACCAGCGGCACGGCCAGCGAAAGCACCAGCATCAGCAGCAGCGGCAGCTGGTAAAGCCCATTCGGCAGCGTGGTTCCCAGCAGGGTGTTGAGGAATGCGGAGAGTGAAAAGATTTCGACATGGTTGTAAAAGAACCCCGACAGGGCGATCATGTTCAACCAGTGGATGGCATTGTCGCGCATGTATTCATTGAGCTGGAACTGATTGACATAGATGTTGAGGTGCTGACGGACGAACGCCGGATCGAGCGCCACCTGCAGGACGCGACGCAGCCCGATCCCCTCGGGATTGAGAAACGGCACAACGAGGAACAGGAGGGAGACGACGGCATAAATCCCCGTGGCATACAAGGTTACGCATCGCGTCTCGCGGTTGAGGAGCAGGGCCGGCAGCAGCAACAGCACCAGTGGTTTGGTGAAAAATGACAGCAGCAAACCCCAGAATAAAGGACTGCGCCACCACGTACCCGGCGCATCACCGTTCGCTCGCGCCACCATTTCGCTGAGGATCAGGGTCACGCTCAGAACGGTAAATGCGTGCATGTTGCCGACGTACAGCATCCAGTAAGTGGGAAAGGTGCAGAAAAGAATCAGGTACGGGAGCTTTTTTTGCCAAACTGAAGCTGCATGACGGCTCACCAGGCGCGCCGACCATGCCATCAGCGCCAGCGAGGCGAGGACAAACACGGCGTAACTGTTCCATGGCTTGAAGAGGGCAAGCAGCGGCGATATAAACAGGGCGGTGGCCGGATGTTCCACGAACCACGTGGCGTAGGGTCCATAGTGCGCACCGTCCCAGGTGGCATAAATGCTGCGAGATTGCAACAGATTGAGAAAGGCTTTGGGAATGGAAAAAAAGTCGATGCCCTGCACGTTCGCGTGTTCAGCGGCATAGAAAAAGGGATCGAACCAGCCCCGGATCAACGAGCCGAGCATGATGCAGACCCCTGCGGCGGTCAGGAAATAGACGATGACCGAACGGTCTATTGATTCTGATTCCATGGTATCATTCCCTCACTTCCACCCGACTGAACTATCCTAATATAGGATTTTTATCTTATCGTGCAAACATAAAATGTGCTGATTCATACGAAGGGAATCTGTGGCGAGGGTGGCAGGCTGCATCGTCACAGGTTTTCGGGTGTTTAAGAGCCACGGCCAACGGGTATGGCCGCCGCACGCAGCCCATTCTCTGTTTCTTGACGGCATCCTTCACAATAAAAAATCCTTCTCCCGCACTGCGCGAGGAGAAGGATTCATACCAACCATTGCAATCAATCGAGGTGTTTTCAGAAGAGATACCGCGCCAATTTGCCGCCCGGGGGGGTATCTGCCCGTCACACGACGATCTCATCACACGACATGGCAGCCGCAACGGGACCCCAGGTTTTGCACAGCGGCTGTGGCGAAGCATCAATTTGCTATCGTGCCCTTGTTTTTAGCCTCTCGATCTCTTTTTTGAGTTCCCTGATCTCCTCATAGAGCGCCAGATTCTGCAGTTGCAGGTTTTCCACAGCCTCCAGCGTCTGGAATCCCATACGGGTCATGTTGATGGATTCCTTTTCTTCCGCTGCCGGGGTGATCCAGGGCAAATGCTTGTTGGCATCGATGAAATCCCTGACTTCTTCCAGGTTCATCGGTTTGTAGGACGCTTCAAAGACAAAATCGGGTTTGGTGTATGCGTTGCCATTGGCAGAACCCTCCGTGCCTCCGTAGTAGACGCTGCCGGTGGCGCGTATGTCTCCGATGACATCCAGTTTGTACTGTGGACTGGAGGTGCCGACGCCGATCCGGCCTTCCGCCCAGATATTGTGCGAGGTGCGGATGGAAGCACCCTGCACGTCAAGACGGTAGCCCGTGACGGGCGCGGTGGTGCCGATGCCGACGGCCTTTTCAAAAAAACTTTTTGCGCCCAAAAAATATCCAGAAAAAACGTTCGGGGCATTTGCGCTGTTATCTCTGGCTAATCCCCTGATCGCCGAACATACAGTGGCTTGAGTGGTCGCCAGATCGGCGTCCACGATGCCATTGACGCCGTGAATCTCGGAAATTGCCCCGACAGGTTCATAATCTGCATGTCCCAGATCCCCCTGGCACAACAATCCGACTCCATCCCCGTCCACGACCGAGGAATAGAGATGTCCGAGAACCGCCGCCCGGCTGGTAGCTGTGGAGCTAATATTCCCCTTCAAGGTGAAACTGCGGATGCCCCAGGTGCGTTCTGCACTGGCGGGATCGGTGACATGACGCACATCGAGCAGCGTCTGGATCTGCACCGTGGCATCGTTCCATACCTTGACTGGAAATGCAGTCGTGCTGGACAGCTCAATGTTGGTCCAGCCTTTCATATTCGTGGTGTTGATGCCGACCCTGCGCTCCTGCGACAGGCGCATGATCTCCACATTGGCACTGTTTTTGAAGGACATTTGTGAAAAGGATGGTCCCGCCAGCATGAGCATGCCCAGAGAGAAATAGAGAATAGTACGCAATGACATAAGGTTACTCCTTGAGGTTTTTTAGACAAATCGTCCGTACATTTGATGATGTATCATGCCATTTGTCCAGTCTGAAGATGCGGAAGCAGCTGGAATACCCAGGTTATCCTTTTCCGCCATTTAGTGGTGCCGCGACATGGGTCCTTTCACTCCTGTGTCGCCATTTGGCGACACCATGATCCGGTGTTATGACACAGGCGCGGATCGGTGAAAGGATTCTGTTAATTTAACGCGTTAAAAAACATTGATTATATATCGTGCAATCAATGGACACAGATAACCCAGCAAAAAAAGTGCCACAGAGCGTATCAAATCGCCATGGCGTGTGTATCCCTGGGCAGATTATTTCCCACCGGCGGCTGGCGCGTGGCAGGCGTTCGCAGAAGCGATCACACCGGCCGGACGCTCACAACAGCAAAAAATCCTATGCCATGCATACCCCATAGTGCTCCTGCAGACCCTTGAGATGGTGTTGGGCATGGCCGGCCATGATGAAGGCCAGTGCGCGGCTGGAAACACGATAAGTGCCTACGGTTCCCTGGCGCGTCCAGTCTTCTCCGCTGAATGTTCCCAGCAACAACAAATTGCTCCGTCGTACGGCGATGAATTCCTCCGCCAATTCCGCCAGCCGGCGTCGCCGGTAACTGGATTGCGCGACATAGGCATTATCCTCGAACAGGGGCAAGGCCGCCGTCTCGCCGCGGCTGATGCAAAAGACCCGGTACCCAAACACGCGTTCGCCGTCGATGATGTGCCCCAGGACTTCGCGAACGCTCCATTTGCCATTTGCGTAGCAGTACGTCTCGCGTTCTGCGGTTACAGTGCCTGCCAATTGTTCGATCTCGACGATTTGTGCTTCCAAGGCCGCCAATAGGTCCGTTCCGGGAACGAGGGCGATGTATTTTTCAAAATAAGGGGTGTATTCACCGGGTGCAGGCCTGTGCATGGTCATAAAACCTCTACAAATAGCCAAACGTTCGTGAGACAAAAGGCCATGGGGTATCGGCAACGATCAAACGATCACGATTCTGCGCACATCCCCCAGCCGCTCCGTGCGGCCTTTCTGATCAAAATACCCCAATATCGGTACGGCATATTTGCGTGACGTACCCAACAATTCCCGAAATTCGCCCACCGTGATCTCGTCCCTGGTGCGGCCAAATTCCAGCAGCCGTTTTTCCGCTTCGTCCAACACGCTTTGCAGAAAGAACAACTCCCCCTCCAGGCGTACCACCCGTCCCATGCCCTGCAAAGCACCCAGCACGCGCCGGATATCCGCCGGGCCGCAGGAAATGGCGCCAGCCAAAGCTGCTTCTTCCGGCGGCGAGAAGGGAGAAGCCTCAAGAAGTGTGATGATCTGCTGTGCCATCTTTTCATCCGCGGGATTCAGGCGAATCTCGTGCTGTGCCAGTTTGACCCACTGCGGCTGCTCACTGACAGACCCTGCCTGGACCAGTGCCGTCAACGTCAAGTCAAAAAGTTTGGGTGCTATGGCGCCGCCAACCTGGGCGCGCAATTCCGCCTTGCTCATGCCGGGCCGCAGTGGCTCGCGTTTGTGGAAATCCGCCAGCGTCGCCGTGATGCGCTGCTGCAATTGCGCATAACCCTGAACATGCAGATACACATTTCGCCCTCCGATGGAAAAGCGCAAAAGCTGTTTCTGCTCCACTCCTTGCTGCAGTAAACCGGGAAGGTTTTCCGGTGGCAAGCCGGTCAGGGCGTGCAATTCCACTTCATGACGCGGCGTGAAAGGATGGCCGAGCAACGCGGCGCTGAGGGTTTCCTGCGGATCGGGGTTTTCCAGACCGCGCAAGCGTTCGATGACTTTTTGATCAAAACGGCGATGCGGAACGGCGGCGGAGTCGAGGATGATGCCGCCACCGATGCTGTAGGCGGGCGAGTAATGACGGATGACAAAGGGATCGCGGCGCATCGCCACGGCGGGCTCTTCGAGCAGCAACTGCACCAGTGTGGACTGGCCGGGCTGCAACCGGTCTGCTTCGAGCAGTTTGACCCGCGCCAGGATTTCCCGGGTGCCAAGATGCAATCGCACACGGGCGCGGTTGAGCAGTTCCTTGCGGCCATTTTTCAGCAGGTGCAGGCGGCCATCCATGAGCGTGGTGGCTTTGAATGTTCCGGGCGTGGCGAGGACATCGCCGCGTTGCAGTTCTTCCTTGCTGATGTTCTGCAGATTGATGGCGGCGCGATTGCCGATGGCGATGTCGTTGACGCTGTCACCATGTTGTTGCAGCCCGCGCACCTTGACCAGGCGTCCCTCGGGGAGCAGTTCCAGGGTATCGCCCACTCGGGCGCTTCCGGAGAGCACCGAACCCGTCACCACGGTGCCGAATCCTTTGATGATGAAGGAGCGATCCAGCGGCAGCCAGAAGACGCCGCGATCAGGACGCGGCGCCGTCTCGCCGGCGAGCTGTAACAAATCGGCGCGCAGTTGCTCGATGCCTGCCCCGGTGATGGCGGAAACTTGATAGACGGGCGCCCGTTCCAAAAAGGTACCACGCACGGTCTCGCGCACATCCTCTTGCACCAGTTCGAGCAGGTCGGCATCGACCAGATCGATCTTGGTGAGGACGATGATACCTCGCTGCAGACGCAGCAGGGAGAGGATATCGAGATGTTCGCGGGTTTGCGGCATGACGCCGTCATCGGCGGCGATGACCAGCATGGCCATATCAACGGTGCTGATGCCGGCCACCATGTTTTTGATGAAACGCTCATGGCCCGGCACATCGATGAAGGCGATTTCGCGGGAGAGAAATGCGAAACCCAGGTCGATGGTCATCCCCCGCTCCTGTTCCTCAGCGAGGCGGTCGGGATCGGTACCGGTGAGCGCTTTGATCAGGGCCGACTTGCCGTGGTCGATATGCCCTGCCGTGCCGATGATGATGGACATGGCGGTCTAGTCCAGTCCCAGACATTCGACCAGCTCGGTGTAGACACCGGCCGTCCATCCCAGCACAGGGGTGTTGGTCACGCCGTCCGGATGCACGGGAGAGCGTTCCTGGGCATTATACCAGGCCCAGGTTTCCCCGGTCTTTTCATAGACGTCCTGTACCATGCTCAGCCAGTTGGTGCCGATGTCGGCGGCATCCTCCATGAGATCGTAATCGCACAGTCCTTTGACGGTGGTATACACATAAGGCGCCTGGATCAGGGGATGATTCCACAGCGAGCCTTTGTGCGGATGCTTTTTATCCATCAGAAAACAGCCGCCCGGCGCTGTAAATGCTTTGAGATGGTCATGCATGGCTTTGGCGCGCTCTTCAGCCACCATCTCGACGAACAGGGGCATGAAACTCGCCAGGGTATGGATGGTGGAGCGTGTTTTCCGGGAAAAGTCGTTATCGAGGTAGCGCTGACCTTCCTCATCCCAGCATAATTCCATGAGCTTTTTTAGATGGGCGGATTTTTGCAGAAGCTGTTCATCGCCGTGGCCATCGGCTTCAATCTGGAGGTCGTAAATCATCTTGGCGTTGCGGCTGAGCAGCGCATTGAGGTCGACGGCATTGATATTGCGCGGATCCGCGAATCGGGGTGAATCGAGCCAGCCCGATTCCGCCTGGGCCATTTTTTCCGGCGGCCAGGCGCCATCTTCCTTGCCGGGATGATAGCGGTAGAGTCCGGTGGGCGTTGTGTGCGGTTTGCTGGTCCAGAAACGGAATTCGTGGACAACCTCGGGAAGAACGCGGCGCAGCCACTCCTTGTCGCCGGTGGCACGATAGACATCGCGCACCATCCAGGGTAAAAAAGGCGGTTGCGAATGGCTCAACATACTGCGATGATTGGAAGCGGGCACATAACCCAATTTACGCAAGAGAAAGACCAAATTCTCGACATTATGCCGCGCCGAATCCACCATTCTCATGCGCAGCAGGCCCAGGTTGATGAAATAGGTGTCCCAGTAGAACAGTGCTTCCGGTTTGCCCTTCCCCGGTATGATGTAGGGATTGGGAAGTCCAATCAGCTCATCGGTGTCATGGAGCGTTTCCCGCATACACTCTTCACGGATGCGTTTTTTTAATTCTGGGATCAAGGAATGAAAATTTTGGCTCATTCTCAACCTCGCTCGGTTAATGACGCTTGCGGATTAATGGACATGGTGAACTGATGCCAGGCAGTGCAGAGATCGCCGCAGGGGCTTGACGGACCGGTTGGTCTGTACGCTCCGCCTGAAGATTGGAATGGATGGTTAAAAGCTGGGAGGTTTGTAATTATGCGTTTCATTTCGCTCTAGTAGGATCAGCCAAAGCCGGAACCCTGATGCTTCCGGTCACAAAGTAATTCACCCCGATGAAAAAATCAAGTCTATTTTTTACAGTAAAAATAATAAAAATAGAGTCATGCATTGACAGCTCCGATTATTTTGACAAGTAGCTCAGGAGCGGCCGCAGTAAAACCAGCCGGATGCGCGCCTGGTGATACCGCGAAGCATCCAGGGTGCGCAGAAGCGTCATGTAGCTGCGAATATAGGCATGGAGTTCGCCACCTGACGGGGGGCGAATTTCCAGTGTTATGGGATGCGCGTACGCCGTTTCGCGCATGGCAGTCAGCAACCGGGTGATGGGCAAGTCTCCGCCGCTGCCGAAAGGCAGATGGGCATCTTCGTTGCCACGACAATCCGAGAGATGGGTGCACTGGATGATTTCGCGAAACGCCATATATTGTTCGACCGGATCGTGGCCGCTGACCTGAAAATGGGCGGCATCGAAGCAAACCCCCGCACAGCGTTCACCAAGGCAGGCCCTGGCGCGTCCATAGAAGGAGCGAAATTCATCCGGTGAATAATGGGCGATGTTCTCGAAATAAACCGGTGTCTGCAGGCGCGAAAGTGCCGCAAAGAGGGTCTCCTCGCTGCTCGAGACGGGTGATTGGGCAAAACGCGCTTCGGATGGATGGGAAACGATATGAT
This sequence comes from bacterium UBA2214, assembly GCA_002327255.1. Classification (GTDB taxonomy): domain Bacteria; phylum Zhuqueibacterota; class Zhuqueibacteria; order Residuimicrobiales; family Residuimicrobiaceae; genus UBA2214. The sequence goes on from DCUM01000019.1 coordinate 11,253, forward strand.
GCAGCCCCATGGCTTGACGGTTTTTATTGAGGAGCGTAATGGTTTCATCGATCTGTTTTTCATACCCCGAGCAGGAAAAGTCCCAGCCGTCGTCTTCAACGATGGGCAGATGAAACGCCGTGTGCAGGCCTTTGAGCTGTGCAATGACCGCGGGTAAATCGTCAAAGACTCTGCGATTGAGTTCGACAAAGTTGACGCCGAGTCTTTTCATGGCAAAGATGATATCTGCCGGATGCCATTTTTCAAACCGTTCTACGGTGAAACCAATGAGCACGTGTCCACTCGCTGGAATAGTCATGCCTTTATAGATCAAAACCACAAGGCCGTACAGTTAATTCCATCAAAAAATTGGCAAGCGCCGGGCGATCAGAAAAACCCAGTTGAGCGGCAGAGCGGCAAGGAGCAGCGTGGTCAACCATTTGCGCTCTCGTGGTGTGAGCACAACATCCCATCTTTTCTTGAATACAAGGCCGATCACTGCGTTTGCACTTGCCAGGATCATATAGAGATAGACGAGCGTGAAAAAGGGATTATACGCCAGGGCGCCGATGAGATGGCCCTGACCGAGTTCCAGACCGGCATGCGTGGCGCCGCAGACGGGACAGGGGATTCCCGTCCAGATGCGGAAGAGACAGGCCGGCATCTGTTTCACCTGCGCCGGAAACAGCAGGGCGACGGCCAGGCCCGCGGCGCCAATCAGCAGGATGAACAATCCGGTCTGGAGTTCCAAAAAATGTGTGGAACGAAATTTTATCTGCATGCGTATTAAAAAAGAAAGCGCCTGGTTTTTCTAAACCGGGATTTATTTTTCTGTTCGATAGCAGAAAATACGCTTCAGTACTGTGAAAAGCAAGAAATTTATCCAAACGATGGAGGCATTATGTTACTGAGATATGATCATTCTTTAAGTGGACTGTTGATCATGGTGCTGCTGATCCCCATGTTCCTGCTGGCGGATCAGCCGGCGGCCAAGTCAGCTGATGACCGCCCGTGGCTCGGCGTTTACCTCGGGGATTATGCGTCCGAAACCGCCAAGTCCGCCCATCGCGCCGGCGCTCTGGTTCAGGAGGTAATCGAAAACAGCCCGGCCGCCAGGGCGGGACTCCGCAAAGGCGATATCCTCATCAAGATGCAGAACAAGGCTGTTCGCGACGCCGATAATGTCATTCAGGATTTGGGCAAGATGAAACCCGGAGATGAGGTCGCATTGACGGTTTTGCGGGATGGAAAAGAGAAGGCTGTAAAAGTCAAACTGGCAAATTATCCGGAAGCAAAAAGGTCGGTTCAAAGTGAAAAAAAGACCCGGCCGGAAAAGGCATTGAAAGTCAAAATGCCGGAAAAGTTCATTTTCTCCCTGGGCACCAGCCGGCTGGGTGTGCGGGTGCAGGAGATGGATGAAGACCTCGCCAGTTATTTTAACCTCAAGGCGGGAGAAGGCGTGCTGGTCACCGAGGTGGAGGAGGAGAGCCCAGCGCAAAAAGCCGGATTGAAATCGGGGGACGTCATCACCGCTGTGAATGGTGCAAAAACCGGTACGCCGGAGGCATTGCGTGAAGAGATTCGCGATTTGCCCGAGGACAAAACAGCGGAAATATCCTACCTGCGCAAAGGCGCGCTGCAGAAGGCGCAGGTGCAACTGGAGCAGTCGGATGCCTATTACGTTCCCATGGGCCCCCGGCACCATCTCCCCGATGTCAATGAAAAGGCCATCCAGGAGCATGTGCAGAAAATGCGCGAAGAATTCAAAAAATCGCGTGAAGAAGGAGGCGACCACCGTTTTTATTGGGATGTACCATTTGGCGAAAAAGAGGCGTTACGCGAATCGTTCAAGACCGAAATGGAGCAGCTGAAGAAAGAACTGAAGCGGCTCAAAGAGGAAATGAACAACCTTAAAAAGGAGTTAAGCTCCGAAATCAAAAGAAGCCATTGAGCATTTCGGGCGCCTGAAGCCGTGTCGTTTAAATGCCTGACTGGATCGCTGCAAACCGTGCAGGGTCTGGTCAGGCCCCGGCTTTTCTGCAACTTCAGAATCTCGTCACCAGCAGCATGCCGCTATCCATGGCAGGTGCCATTCCTCGCATCTGATTTTTCTGAATGCTGCTCACGGCAGTGTCTTCTGATGGAATGACTGCTCCCGGCTGCCATAACGACGCGGCTGCCGGGCGCCTCCTGCGGCAGTCAGGTTCTATTTTCTCCTGCTCCAGAAATAGTATTGATTTTATCGTTTTCTTTTCTTATTTTCAAAAAATGGTTCTTCAACCTCTTCTTTCAACGCAAGAACCCGCCGTTTCATCACTCTCCGGGCTGATTCCATCTATTCATTCTGCTTTCTAACGGTGCTGTATTGAGGGATAAGTACAGGGTTCTCGAAGAGCAGGGCGCTGCTGCAACGCAAATGGCGGTGAGCAGCAAATTGCACACGGGAGTGACCGGAAACAGAGGCATATGTGTATGGGAGCAAGGGGCCGACGCTTTTAATACAGGAGTGTCTGGGAACGGCAACCGCCGGCTCGGCCAGGGGAAAGAGCAGGCAACCGGCCTGGGAACGCCGGGCGCGCCGGTTCGGCTTCAACGACGCAACACAGTTGGCATCAGGTAAAAAACAGGGCCACGGATGCCAGGGAAATAAGACGATACGGAAATAGCCCAATAAGGTATGAGGTAAGCCAGTATATGGAAAAAATCAAGGTTGCCGTGCTGGGCGCCACCGGTATGGTGGGGCAATATTTTCTTCATCTGCTGAACGATCACCCCTGTTTCCAGGTGGTCGCCGTGTGCGCCAGCGATGCGCGCATCGCCCAGCCATTGGGAGAAGTCAAATCGCTGCATCCGGCGGGCATACCGGAGGATATGGCGCATTTGGCATTGATGGGCCTCGATGCGGGGACCCTGGCCGGTGCCGGTGTGCAAATCGTCTTTTCCGGCTTGCCGGCGGACATCGCCCGCGGCATCGAAATGGAACTGGCGCAGCGCGGCATCCACGTCTTTTCCAATGCCAGCGCCTGGCGCATGGATCCCCTGGTGCCCATTCTCATCCCGGAGATCAACAGCGCCCATCTGGCGCTGGTGCAACAGCAGCTGCAGCAGCGCCGGGGATTCATCATCACCAATGCCAACTGCACCACCACCGGACTGGCTCTCTCCTTATTGCCTTTGCTGCCTTTGGGCATCAGGCGCCTGATCATCGCCAGTTATCAGGCGGTTTCCGGCGCCGGCTACCCCGGCATTCCCGCTCTGGATATCAGCGGCAACATCATTCCCTTCATCGACGGCGAGGAACCCAAAGTCCGCAAAGAGTGCGGCAAGATTTTCGCCCGGATCGGAGCATCCGGTTTGGAGCCCGCAGAGTGGCAGGTACATGCCCATTGCATCCGCGTCCCCACCCTGGTCGGCCATCTGGTCTCCACACACGTCGAGCTGGCAGAGGCGGTGACGCTGGAAAAGATCACGGCGCTGTTCCGCGATTTCGAGATGCCTGCGGATGTGGCCGGATTGCCCACGGCGCCGGCAAAGCCGATTCTGATGGCGTCGGAAAAAAATCGGCCGCAGCCCGTGCGCGATGCCGATGCCGGCGGACCGGGCCGGACAGCGGGTATGGCTGTGACCGTCGGCCGCCTCGAAGTTGATGGGAATATCGTACGCTTTGTCAATCTCGCCAATAACCTGGTGCGCGGCGCGGCGGGCGGCTCGGTGCTCAACGCGGAATTATGCCTGCGTGTGGGATTGATAAAAGGGGGGGCGATTTAACATAGACATGTTCGCACGTCAGCGCATGGAGCGCACTCGGCGGTATCTTGACCGATCGTGTAAAACGTCGAAGGTGATTATCGCGAGATTATACGAGGAGAATTATGATTGTCCTGAAAATAGGCGGGTCTTCCCTGCGCAGCCTCGATTCCCTGCAGCAGGTGACCGATATCATTGTCGGCATGCCGGAGACGCAAAAGATCATCGTGCTTTCGGCGGTCAGCGGCGTGACCAACCACCTCCTCCGCAGCGCCGAGGAAGCGGTGCAAACCGAACGCAAAATTTCCGGTTTATTGGACTATCTCGAAGTGCTGCACCGGGAGTTGATCGTCGCTTCGATCCGGGATCCAGAGATTCGCCACCGCACGCTGGATGAAATGGCCTATCTGTTGTCGCGGCTGGAGAAGCTCCTCTATGGGGTGGCCTATACGGGAGAATGCAGCCGGCGCATGCGCGATCTCATTCTATCGCAGGGCGAACGGCTGGCCGTACAGCTGCTGGCCGCCAATCTGTGCGATCGCGGTGTAGAAGGCATCGCCATGGATGGGGACAAGATCGATATCGTCGGCAGCGGCGATTTCGGCAACGGCAATGCCGAACTGGAACTGACGTCGCGGCTTCTGCCCCAGCATCTGCTCGATCCGCTGCGCCGTGGCGCCGTGCCGGTCATCACCGGCTTTTTCGGACGCACGGAGCAAGGTCATACCATTACTTTCGGACGCGGCGGCACCGATTACAGCGCCGCCATCGTCGCCTATGCCATGGATGCGGAGGAGCTGCAGATCTGGAAGGATGTGGATGGCTTTCTCACCGCCGATCCGGAGGTGGTGCCCGACGCCGCTCCCCTCACCTATCTGGCCTACGAGGAGGCCGCCGAACTCTCCTACTTTGGCGCCGCCATCCTGCATCCGCGCACGGTCGAACCCATCGCCAAGAAGGGCATTGCGGCCGTCATCAAAAACACCTACAAGCCCGAAGCGCCGGGAACGCGTATCGGTCCGGAGCGCCATCTGCATCAGGAGATCATCAAGAGCGTGGTCGCCAATCGCAAGATCGGCATGCTGCGCCTCCATGGCGCCAGCCTCGGCCAGCAGGTCGGATTCCTCAAGCTGGCGGTTTCCGCCCTCAGTGATGCGGACATCAACATCATCTCGGTGATCACCGCGCAGACCGCGGTCAATCTGCTCCTCAACAAGGCGGATGTGGAACGCAGCGCGGCGAAAATCGCCGGGCTGCAGATACCCTATCTCGATCACCTCGAACCGGTGCTGGATGTGGCACTGATCGGCGTGGTGGGGGAGGGGATTGCGGAAACGCGCGGACTCGCCGGCCGCGTCTTCACGGCGGTGGCCGGGGCCGGCACCAACGTGGAGATGATCGCCTCCGGCGCGTCGCGGGTGACGCAGTATTTCATCATCAAGGAGAGTCAGCTCGAATCCACGGTGCAGGCGATCCATACCGAGTTCTTTCGGAGTTGATGGCTCATCGTCCGGGGTCATCGCACCCGGCGGGTGCGCACCTTCCCGGTTGTGAAACAGCCCAAAATGGCCGATCCGGGCGATGCATGCCGCGCCAATCAGGTGATGTCGATTCGAGCTGCGGCAAGGCGTGGGGAGATGTGCGCGCAGCTATCTGCACCATACCGGAGATGCCGCACAGTCCAGGTGCAGATATGTGAAGGAGACGCGCAGGCGAGCGGCAAACGGCCTCTCCCCGACTTTTTCATTTTTATTTCCTGTCATCCCTTCTCAATCGGGCTGCTGAATATTTTCAGGGCACGCTGTATCAATACCGCTGCAGCGCCCAGGCCGGCTCAATGCCCCGGGGTATCATTTCAATTGCAAATTAGTGCTTGACATTTGGTTATATCTTTTTAAATTAATAGTGTAAACGGTTACATTTTATTGCAGGAGAGGCTTGTCATGATGCGCCGCTGTACCAGGGTCTTTGCGCTCCTCCTCCTGACCGCTCTGGCCAGCGCCTGCAACCGTCCCCAGCAGCAACGAACGGTTGTGAATTTCTGGGCCATGGGCGCGGAAGGCGAAAATATCCGGCCCCTGCTTGCGGATTTCACCGCGCGGCACCCGGACATCGAGGTGCGCGTGCAGAGCATCCCCTGGGGCGCGGCGCACGATCTTTTGCTCACCGCCTTTGCCGGCGGCTCTCAACCGGACGTTTGCCAACTCGGCAACACCTGGATTCCCGAATTTCAGGCCATCGGCGCCATTCAGTCCCTGGAACCGTTTCTCGCCGATTCCTCCATTCTGCCCCGGCACTATTTCGCAGGCATCTGGCAAACCAACATCATCGACGGATCGCTCTATGGCATCCCCTGGTACGTCGATACCCGGGTGCTCTTCTATCGCAGCGATCTGCTCGCCGCGGTCGGGTACGACGCCCCGCCCGCAGATTGGCAGCAATGGCGCGAGGCGAGCCAGCGCCTCGTCGCGCGCAACCCGGAGGCTTATGCGCTGTTCCTCTCGACGATTTTCAATGACTGGCAAGTCCCCGTCATTCTCATTCTGCAAAATGGCGGCCGCCTGCTGCGCGATGATGATTGCTATGGCGCCTTCGATGAAGCGGCGACGCTGGAGGCGCTTGCCTTTTATTGCGATTTTTTTCATCAACGTCTCGCCGTGAAGAACATGAGCGAAGTCGCCAATATCTTCCAGGGCTTCAACGACGGCGTTTTCAGCATGATGATCACCGGTCCGTGGAATGTCAATGAAATGCGCAAACGCATGCCGGGGCTGAGCGATCGCTGGAGCACGGCGCCGCTGCCGCGCAAGGTGAACGGCGTCTCCGTGGCGGGCGGAGCAAGCCTGGTGATTTTCGCCGATTCGCCCCGCGCCCGTGAGGCGTGGCGTTTCATTCAATACCTGTCGCAGGTCAACACCCAGCAGGCCTTCTTCCGTCTGACGCGCGATCTGCCGGCGGTCAGGGCGGCCTGGCATACCCCCGAAATTGAACAAGATAGGGAAATTCAGACGTTTTACCGCCAACTCGAGGAGGTGATGCCTGCGCCGAAAATCGCCGAATGGGAACAGGTGGCGGTGAAGATGCAGGAGTATCTCGAACAGGTACTGTTCAATAAATTGACGCTGCCGGAGGCCGTTCGCCTGCTCAACCGCGATGTCGACCGTATCCTCGAAAAGCGGCGCTGGCTGCGCGCCAGGGGATTGCTGTGATGCATCGCAAAACGCTTATACCCTGGATCTTCCTCGCCCCGGCGCTCGGCACGTTGTTGCTCTTTTTCTTCCTGCCGGTGGCCGCCTCGCTGGTCATGAGTTTCACGGATTTTGACATCTACGCCATCGGCAAACTGGCACGGGTGCGATTCAATGGTCTGGAAAATTACCGGCGTCTGCTCGAAGATCCGCTGTTCTGGAAAGCCCTGTTGAATACCGCCTATTTTGTCTTTGCCGGTGGTCCGTTGACCATCCTGGTGGCCCTGCTGACCGCCATCGGTCTCAACAGCCGCCGCCTGCGTCTGCGGCCATGGTTCCGGCTCGGCTATTTTATACCCGTCATCACCTCACTGGTGGCTGTGGCGGTGGTGTGGCGCTATCTCTACCACCCCCGCTTCGGCCTGATCAATTATATCCTTTCTATGTTTCATGTCGGCAGCATCAACTGGCTGGGCGACCCCCAATGGGCCATGCCCGCCATCATCATTCTGGCGGTGTGGAAGAACTTTGGTTACTACATGATGATCTTTCTCGCCGGACTGCAGACCATCCCGGATTATCTTTATGAGGCCGCCCGCCTCGATGGCGCCAACTGGTGGGGACAATTCCGTCATGTCACCCTGCCGCAGCTGGCGCCGACCACTTTCTTCGTCACCCTGATGACCCTCATCGGCTACTTTCAGCTCTTTGCCGAGCCCTACGTGATGACCCAGGGCGGGCCCATCAACAGCACCCTCAGCGTCGTCTTTTATCTCTATCAGCAGGGATTTCGCTGGTGGCACATGGGCTATGCCTCGGCCATCGCCTTCATGCTTTTCCTGATCATTTTCCTCCTCGCCATGGTGCAGATGCTAGCGCGCAAGCGTCAGGAGGCTGCATGAATCTATTGAAATCGAAATCTCCTCGAACGGTGTTACGGGATTCGGCGCGGCGGCCGCGGGCGCGACGCCTGCGCAAAAGCCTTCCCGTCGTTCTGCTGCACCTGGTCATGCTCATCGGGCTGCTGCTGACGCTGCTGCCCTTCTGGTGGATGGTGATGGCCTCGTTCATGCCCGGCGGCGAAGCGAGCACCTTCCCGCCGCGATTCTGGCCCTCGCAGTGGAGTCTGCAGCATTATCAGACGCTCTATGAACGCCTGCAAATCGGTCGCTATTTTCTCAACAGTCTGATCCTGGCCGGCGGCGTCACGCTGGTCAGTCTCCTGGTCAATTCCATGGCCGGGTATGCCTTTGCCAAATTCGCCTTCAAGGGCAGAAAAGCCATTTTTACTTCCCTGCTCGCCAGCCTGGTGATTCCCGGCCAGGTGACCATGCTGCCCGTCTTTCTGCTGCTCAAACAGATGGGATTGTTGAACACCTATTTCGGGATCATCCTCCCGGGCATGGCGAGCATCTTCGGCATTTTTCTCATCCGCCAATATCTCCAGGGTATTCCGGACAGTCTCATCGAGGCCGCCCGCATCGATGGCGCCGGCGACTTGAAAATTTACTGGAAGATCATTGTGCCGTTGGCGATGCCGATTCTCGTGACCCTGGCCCTGTTCACCTTTATGGGCACCTGGAATGATTTCCTCTGGCCTTTGATTGTGCTCAACCGCCAGGAGATGTACACCCTGCCGGTGGCCATCGCCAACCTTATGGGTGAGCATGCGCCGGACCCGGAATTGATGATGGCCGGCGCCGTCATCACCATCCTGCCGATTCTGATTCTCTTCATGGTCCTGCAAAAATACTACATCCAGGGCATTCTCATGGGGGGATTGAAAGAGTAGCAAAACCGGGCTTGATAATGAGTTGGAATTATATTATAATGAGTGACTTGATGTGTGCGATCCATGATAAAGGCGGGTGGAAGTGTTAAACATACATGAGATAGCGGCCAAAGCCGGTGTTTCCATCGCGACGGTGTCACGGGCCCTGAACTACAGCGGACCTGTCAAAGAGGAAACCCGCCAGCGCATCCTGCAAATTGCGCAGGAGTACGATTATAAACCCAATCCGATCGCCCGATCCCTCTCGACGCAGCATACCGATACGATCGGACTCATCCTGCCGGAGATGGTCGATGAATTCTTCATGGATATCATCCGCGGCATCGATGAAGAGGCCTATCGCGGCAAGCACTACGTGCTGGTCTCCAGTTTCCACACGCAGCGCAACATCGCCGAAACGCTGCTGGAATTTATGAGCAGCGGCAGGGTCGATGGCGTGATCATCATGGCGCCGGAGGGGCAGAAAGGCCTCATCGATAATCTGCATCGCAGCAAACGGCCGCTCGTTCTCCTCAATCCGCCGGCAGGCGCCGATGCGTACACCTGGTTCAAGATCAACAACCACCAGGGCGCTTATGCCATCACCGATCATCTCCTCGGTCATGGTTATCGCCGCGTGGGCATGATCACCGGACCCCACCGCAATTCCGATGCCGAGGAGCGCGCGTCCGGATTTCGCGAGGCGCATCGCCACCGTGGTGTGCCGGTGTCGGAAGCCCTGATCATTCCCGGTGATTTCAGCGCGCGCTCGGGCTATTACGGTTTCATGCGTCTGATGAGCCTGTTGGAAAAACCCGATGCGGTGTTCGCCGCCAATGACATGATGGCCGTCGGCGCTTATCAGGCCGCCAGGAGCCTGAACCTGCATATTCCCCAGGATGTGGCGCTGGTCGGCTTTGACGACATTTTTCTCAGTCAGTTGCTGACACCGCGATTGACCACGGTCCACGTTCCCATCGTCGAACTGGGCAGCAAGGCCGTGCGCTATCTGATCCGAATGATCAAGGGCGAGGTCGATCCGCACCTGCCGTATCATGAAGAACTGGCCACGGGGCTGGTAATCGGTGGTTCCTGCGGTTGTGAAATGTCCTCCGTGGTGGCACCCTTTTAGCCGGAGGGAAATCCGCTTATCGCCAAAAAGTCCCCCCTGAAAAGCATGTGGCCCCTGCTTTGAAATGGACGTATTCGCAGTGGGCGGTGTGGTTTGAGGCCTGTCATGAAAGGGGGGCAGGGAGAATGATCTCTTCCGCCGGCACTGCGTTCACGCGGCATGACACAGCGATTGCCCGCGCTCCCGCTCCGCCCGGGTGCCACCGGGCACGCGGCCAGCCCCCCCGCGCACCGGGTGCTGGCGCGCAACGCCGCGGCTGACCCGGGGGAGAGGCACGAGGTTGCCGATTATAACGAGGGTTGTCGAATGAGCAGTCCGTTTCCAGCCGAATTCCTCTGGGGCGCCGCCACCGCCGCTTATCAAATCGAAGGGGGCGCCGCCGCGGATGGCAAGGGGCCTTCCATTTGGGATATTTTCGCCGCGCAACCGGGCAAGACGTGGCGTCATCAAACCGGCGCGATCGCCACGGATCATTATCATCGCTGGCAGGAAGATATCGCCCTCCTGCAGGAGATCGGTTTGCATGCCTACCGTTTATCGCTCTCCTGGCCGCGCATCCTGCCACAGGGTAGCGGTGCGGTCAATCAGCGCGGTGTGGATTTTTACGACCGTCTCATCGATGCCCTCCTGAGCGCCGGAATCGAGCCTTACATAACCCTGTACCACTGGGACCTGCCGCATGCTCTCCATCTGCGCGGCGGCTGGTTGAATGCAGAGAGCCCGGCGTGGTTCGCCGATTATGCGCGTCTCGCCGCAGAGCACTTCGGCGACCGCGTCCGCAACTGGATGACTTTCAATGAACCGCAAATATTCATCCAGGCCGGATACGTCACCGGTGTGCATGCGCCGGGACTGATCCTGCCCGCCGCTGAGGTGCTGCTGGCCGCGCATCATGTCCTGCTGGCACACGGCATGGGCGTACAGAGTCTGCGCGCGCACAGCCGCCTGCTGCCACGCATTGGCATGGCCTCCTGCGGCATCCCGGTGACGCCGGCCAGTGACTCCAGCGCCGATGTCGAGGCGGCGCGGCGCCATATGTTCGAAAATCGCACCTTTACCATGGAAAGCAACAGCTGGTGGCTCGATCCCCTCTTCAAAGGCGGCTATCCCGACGATGGATTAAAACTCTATGAAAAACACCTGCCGCTTTTTGGCGCCGGCGATTTTGCGCTCATCGCACAGCCGCTCGATTTTTTTGCGGTCAATTTCTACTTCGGCCCCGCCGTCCGCGCCGGCGCCGACGGCACGCCGGAACGGCTCGATTACCCCATGGGATATCCCCAAACCGGATTTTCCGACTGGCCGGTCACACCGGGCGTTCTCTACTGGGGCCCGCGTTTCTGCTACGAACGCTACGGAGTACCCATCTATATCACGGAAAACGGCTGCTCCAATCCCGATCGCATCAGCCTCGATGGCAAAGTGCACGACCCGCAGCGTATCGATTTTATGCAGCGCTATCTCAACGAGCTCGGCCGGGCCATTGCGGATGGTATCGATATCAGAGGCTATTTCTACTGGAGTCTGCTCGATAACATCGAATGGGCGGAGGGCGTCAAGGCGCGCTTTGGCCTCGCCTTTGTGGATTTTCCCGGCGGGCGGCGTCTGCTCAAAGACTCAGCACACTGGTATAAAGCGTTCATAGCGGGCGGCGCGCGTCTCAATATCGGCCGTCCATGACCTGCCTTCTCGCCCGGATAAAATAGTATAATCTGCACCCGGCCCTCCCCCGAGCTCTGCCGCATACCGTCACGGCCGCAGCGGCTGCCGTCCTGGATCGTTGCGATCGCGGCATCCCCATCTCAAACGCCGGAATTCGCGTTGCATGGAGTTCGGGATGACGGCGTGCACGCACGACGGGCGTCCGCAGCGTGTCCGCTTGACAGTCGCGCGAAAATTACAGGTGGGGCATTTCCGCCTCAAAAGAGGCCGTTTATGGGACAAAATCGGCCACCCGTCCATTTATTGAATAATAAAAACAGTTAGATAAGAAGTCACTTTTCATGGCATTCCATTTGCAATGGAACCCGTGAAGCCGCTTTTCCCGCCTGTAGAAGGGAATGCGTGTTGTGTTTCGTGCGGGGTGAGGGTCAGATGGGTTCGCCATGCGAGCACGCCGGTTGGGTTGAAGTGATGACAGGCGGGGAAAGCGCTCATTTATTTCTGAACGGAGCGATTCAGCATCTTCGTGGAAGTCGTCTATTTTTGCCAAGGGCGAAGCGCAGGAAAAAAGTACTCCCCTGGTGTTAAGAAGAATATCAGACATGAAACTTTTGGCGCAAAGGGGCGTTAGATACCTGTCAAATGGGATTTTAGCAGGAATTTTCAAGGAGGAAGGATGAAAACAGCGAGAATGGGATTTGCCCTGTTGATGATGTTGTCGGCCGTGGTGATGGCGCAAGACAGAGAACTGTTGTTCGCACCGGCGGAAGTGGAGAGCATGCTTTTTCTCTATAATCAGGCGCCCATCAAGGGTTCCGATGTGGAAATTATCGCTCCGCTGGGTATGAAACTGCGCGAGGGATTGCGCGTTGCGCAGACGCAATCGGACAGCCTGAAACCGGTCAAACTGCTGTTTTCAGGCGATGATGTCCAGATTTGTCTCAATATCCTCAACAACAGCACGTTTGAGGCTCGTTTCGCGGAACTGGTTCTCGGCATGAAGAAAAAACTGGAGGCTTTGCTGACGCCCATGGGAGTGCCCATGGCGCCCGCGCTTAAAAAATAAGATCACAAGGACGCAAAACGCCTTCGCATGCTGTGGGGAACCGTGCCATCAAGACGCGGCATCAGGCCACGCTGGATGGGCGCGGTGGAGAGGTGAATCCACTGCATCGGACGGCGCATTTATATACAGTCAGTGCGTACATATATGATGGCAGACTCGCCGGTGATGATACCGGCGAGTTTTTTTTTGGTATGTCAACAAGGCACGGGTAGTATGCTTGCATCCGGACTACCGGATAGCCAACAAAATATAAAAGAATTATTGACACTATTATAAAAAAAAGATATATTACGAGGTTATTTTTCTTATCAAAAAATCATCATGCGGTCCGATGGTGGAGCGCTTTTCCCGCAAGCGCAAGGCGCAAACCTGGATAGTGCGGTCCAAACACGTTGGGCGGAGGAGTAGATGAAGAAAATCCTCACCGGCGATTATCGCCTCGTCAAGAACCTCAACAGTCATATTGTCCTCAACCTGATACGCACGCGGGGGCCGGTCTACGGCGCGGACCTCGCCAAAATCACCGGCATGCGCCCCTCCACCATCATGAATATTCTCCGTAATCTCGAAAAAAAGGGGTTGATCTTCAAGTCCGGAACCGGATCTTCCTCGGTACAGGGCGGCCGCAAACCGACATTGTGGGAAATTTGTGGCAATTACGGATATATTATAGGTTTACAGATCGAGCTCAAACAAGTCCACGGTGTGCTCATCGATCTCAATTCGCGGATTTTGGCTCAGAACTGCCTGCCGCTCGAAGGCCAATTGACCCTGGAAGATTTACAGTCGATTGTATTTCGCATCGTCGACATCCTGGTGACGCCGCAAAAAATCAGCCGTAAAAACCTGCTCGGTCTGGGGATCGGTATTTCGGGGAGGGTGGATTACAAAAATGGCGTCATTGTGCAGACAGACCTCATGGCCAGGACGCCGGTGCCGTTAAAGTCGGCGCTGGAGCAGCACTTTGATTTTCCCATCTTTATCGAGAACGATGCCAATGCCGCCGCCATGGGTGAAAAGTGGTATGGCAAAGGCAAGGGAACCAGCGACCTGCTCTATGCGTTGCTGGTCATCGATCAGCACGTTTTTGGCGTGGGCTATGGACTCTATCTCGAGGATCGCATTTACCGCGGCTCGCATATGTTCGCCGGCGAGACCGCGCCGCAACCCATCTCCATCGCTGAGGTGTTGGGGCGCGTGGCGCCGGAAGGGGGCGCTGAGGTGGTGTTGAAGGGCATTTCGTTGCAAAAGGAAAAGATCACCCTGAAAGATTTGATCAACGCCGCCCTGGCGGGCGATGAACTGGCCATACACTATTTCCAGGAATTGGGCAAGATACTGGCCAGGGATCTGGCGCCTGTCATCAATCTGCTCGATCCGGAGATGATACTCCTCGGGGGAGAGGTGATGCAGGTGGGCGATGTGCTGCTGACGGCCATACGCCAGACGCTGGAACGGGATCGTTCGCTGGGTGTGAACAACGGGCTCGATTTGAAGATCGAGGCCTCGACCATCGAATTTCCGGTTGCGTTGGGCGCGACGACGTTGATTTTGCAGAACATCTTCAAGAGTCCGGTTATGCAGGCCAGGAATTATCTGGCCTGAACGGTTCCCTGGCCTGAATGCCCGGCGGAGCGGCCGGGCCTTTTTATCCACATACTTGTTTTATCAGCGAAAAAACTAACATGACCGGGAGGCACACCATGCAGCGCGCCACCCCGCCGACTATATCCTCCTCGATCAGGCCAGCGGCGAAGCATAGATATCGTTGGGGGAGGTATTGCATTCCGGGACGGCAGGGAGGATAATGGGCAACCGCTTGCGGCCGGCCTTTTTATCGCCGAATGCCCGGCGCGCAACGTAAAAAAGTCCCGCAAAATGGTGCTGCTGCGCTGATTTTTACTTGCATCTTTAACCGGGAAAATGTATTCTTTAGGAGCAAAACCGGCAGCAAAGACGCGAAGGACGATAGGATGGTGACTTCCCCGGGCGTTTCCTCGATGTCCCCTGCGCCAGCCCTGCCGGTACGCATGGATGTTTGCGTATATCGGTGGAGTCTCCGGGGGGCGATCCTGACGCCCGCGACGTGGCAGGCATCTCCCGATGGACCAGGATTGAATTTATTCAGTGTGTCTCCCTGTGAACTCGCTTCGAACGCCCGGCTTTGGGGCTCTATCTCGGTGAGGAGGATGTCCCATGCAAAAAATCGCAATGGCTCTTTTATTAACCACGGTTCTGGTGCTCGGCAGCCGCGCGGCGGCGGAGACCAGAACGGCCTTTGATGAACGCATGCGCTGGTGGCGCGATGCCCGCTTTGGTCTCTTCATCCATTGGGGCCCGTATGCGGTTCCCGCCGGCATTTACAAGGGAGTGAACAGCAGCGGCAGCGCCGAATGGCTGATGGACACCGAGAATATCCCCATCAGCGAATACGAGGCATTCGCCCGCCAATTCAATCCGCTGCGATTCGACGCCACCGCCTGGGTCAAACTGGCCAAGGCGGCGGGGATGAAATATATCATCATCACCTCGAAACACCACGACGGCTTTTGCATGTGGAATTCCGGCGTCAGTACTTATGATATGATGGATTTTTCGCCTTTCCAGCGTGATGTGCTCCGGGAGTTGGCCGATGCCTGCAAAAATGAGGACATCCGTCTCGGTTTTTACTATTCCATCATGGACTGGCATCACCCCGATGCGCGCGGAGAGCGTTTTCCCCTCTATCGCGATACCTATCTCAAGCCGCAGCTGCGCGAACTGCTGACCCAATATGGCAGGATCGGCGTGCTCTGGTTCGACGGGGAGTGGATCGACGAATGGAGCGAGGGTCAGGGCAAAGAGCTGTACCGTTTTGTCCGTAATCTGCAACCGCAGGTCATCGTCAACAACCGCGTCGGCAAGGGACGCAATGCCATGCAGGGCATGAGCCGGGATCGCACCTCCGCCGGTGATTTTGGCACGCCGGAACAGGAGATACTGCAGCAGGGCGGTGCGGACATGGATTGGGAATCGTGCATGACCCTGAACGACTCCTGGGGGTATAAGAAATTCGACCAGAACTGGAAATCGACGGAGGCATTGATTCATAATCTCGTCGAGATCGCCGCCAAGGGCGGCAATTATCTTCTCAATGTCGGTCCCACGGCCGAAGGCGTCATTCCCGAAGAGAGCGTCTACCGGCTGCGGGAAATGGGGCGGTGGCTGCGCGTCAACGGTCAGGCCGTCTATGCCACGCGCACGCTGCCCGCCTGTCGGGAAGGCGAAAAGGTCTATTATACGCGCACCAGGATGGGCACGACGATCTATGCCGTGCATATGGGATGGCCGGGAAAACAGCTGAAATTGCGCTACATCGCTCCCGTAAAGGGTTCCAGAATCTATCTCCTGGGATACAAGCAACCCTTGCTTTGGAAGGTGAACAATAATGGCGAACTCATCATCACCCTGCCGGCCGTTTTGCAACGCGCCGCGAACCGGCCCTGCAAGTACGCCTATACCTTCAAAATTCGCGGGGCGCAACACAAGGTGAGCGGAACACCGGTCATCAACACCAGCAAGCACCCGGCGATCTCCCGCGGCCTCTTCTATGACCAGGAGAGCGTCCAACTCGCGGCTGCCTCGTCCTCCGCGACCATCTTTTACACGCTGAATGGCACGGTACCCACATTAAAGTCCCGTGTCTATGCAGACCCCATAACCCTGACCGAATCAATGGAACTCAAGGCGATGGCGGCCGAACCCGGCAAGGTCAACAGTCCGGTCGTCTCCGCGGAGCTGAAAAAGACCATGCGCGTCAAACGCCTCCGGCTGGAGATACCCCCCTCGATGAAATATCCCGGCTGGGGTGAGTTATCCCTGATCAATGGGGAGTACGGGGGCCTGGACTTCCATGATCCCCAGTGGGTCGGTTTTGAAAAAGAAAACCTCGATGCCGTCATCGATCTGGGAGAGGCCAGGAAGGTGCATCAGATTCGCCTGAGTGGTCTCGAGGATCAGAATGCCTGGATATTTTGGCCGGTGGAGATACAGCTCTCCTTTTCGCTCGATGGCGTCGAATATGCGCCTGTGGGCGCCTGGAGAGCGCCTGTCCAGCCGTCGGGAAAGGCGCAAATGCGGGAATTCCCCATCGCCTTTGCGCCGCAACCGGTTCGTTTTATCCGCATGAAAGCCATCAACACGGGGCTCTGTCCGGAGTGGCACAAGGGCGCCGGCGGCAAGGCATGGTTGTTTGCGGACGAAATCATCATCGAATAGAGGAGGCTTTATGCCGGCAGCGGATCAACAGGAGAGTGAAGAAGCCCTGGATCGTCGTTCCTTTTTGCGCTCGGGCACATGGGCAGGACTGGGGGCTGTGGTGGCCGCTTCCCTGGGCGGCTGTGAGCCGCGCATGCAGGGCCGAAAACAGCCGCCGGAAGCGCTCTTCGCCGCCGCGCCGTTGCCGCGTGTGCGCATGGGATTTGTCGGCGTCGGACTTCAGGGCACCGGCCATGTCGGCCATTTTTTGAAAATCGACCAGGTCGACATCGCCGCCATCTGCGATATCGTGCCGCAACGTGTTGCCAAAGCCCAGAAAATGGTGGTGGACGCGGGACGGCCCGAACCGCGCGGCTACAGCCGCGGCCCCGGCGATTTCATCCGCCTCTGCGCCGAAGAAGATATCGATCTCGTCTTCACGGCGACCCCCTGGGAGTGGCACGTGCCGGTGTGCGTCGCCGCCATGAAAAACGGCAAGCATGCCGCCACCGAAGTCCCGGCTGCGGTAACGATCGATGAATGCTGGGAACTGGTGGAAACCGCGGAGAAGTATCACAAACACTGCGTGATGATGGAGAACTGCTGCTACGACCGCCAGGAACTGCTCATTCTCAATCTGGTGCGAAAAGGCCTGCTCGGTGAAGTTTTTCATGCCGAGGCCGGCTATCTGCACGATCTGCGCGACGTGAAATTCAACAACGAATATGAAGCGGTTTGGCGCACCGCCCACTCCATCCGCCGCGACGGCAATCTCTATCCGACCCATGGACTCGGTCCGGTGGCGCAATGCATGAACATCAATCGCGGCGATCAATTCGATTACCTGGTCTCGGTCAGCAGCCGGTCGCGTGGTCTGAACCTCTACTGCGAGTCGCTTTATGGCCGCGATGATGCGCGCGCCCGGCAAAGATATGCCCTCGGCGACATCAATACCAGCCTGATTCGCACCATGGGCGGCAAAACCATCACGCTGATCCATGATACCTCTTCGCCGCGACCCTATACCCGGATCAATCGCGTGCAGGGCACCACAGGCATCGCCGAGAAATGGCCGCACCGGATTCATATCGAGGGCCTCAGCAAACCGCATCAATGGGATGCCATCGATCTCTATTACCCGGAGCATGAACATCCATTATGGAAGGCGCTCGAAGAGATATCAAAAGGCGCCGGCCATGGCGGCATGGATTTCATCGAATGCCATCGCCTGATACACTGCCTGCGCCATGGCCAGCCCATGGATATGGATGTCTATGATGCGGCGGCATGGTCGTGCGTCGCGGAGCTGAGCGAGCGTTCGGTGGCGCGGCGCGGCCGTCCGATGGAATTTCCCGATTTCACCCGCGGACGCTGGAAAACCTGGCCGCCCCTCGGTATCATCACGGTATAATCCATGGAGTCTCACATGCACAAAATAATCCTCATCCTGATGATTGGATTTTCCATGCCATTTCTCTTCTGCACTGGTGTCAGCCGCACCCAAAAGACCAAAGAAATCGCTGCACCGGCCCTCATTCCCAAACCCGCCCGGATGACGCTCGCCAGGGGCACTTTTCAGTTTCATTCCGAGACACGGATTCACCTCGATGCGGATGCCCGCTTGCAGCCGCTGGCGCAGGGCTTCCGGCAGTGGCTGCAGCACAGCGCCGGGTGGACGCCCCTGATCGAGACGGTTTCTGGGGAGCATGACGAAAAGGCCTTGTCTCTGAGACTGGAGAGCGGACTCGAACATCTCGGAGAGGAGGGCTATCGCCTGATCATAACGCCCGACGGCATTTTGATTGCCTCCATCGCCCCCCAGGGCGTTTTCTATGGCTTGCAAACCCTGAAACAACTTTTTCCAGCGGTCTGGGCGGGCGAACAGAATCCCGCGCCCCTTCGCGTCACCCTGCCCTGTCTCGAAATCGAAGATCAGCCGCGTTACGCCTGGCGCGGCATGATGCTGGACGTCGCGCGCCACTTTCAACCCAAGGCGTTCATCTTCCGTTTCATCGACCATCTCGCCATGCAGAAACTGAATGTATTCCACTGGCACCTCAATGACGATCAGGGATGGCGCATCGAGATCCAAAAATTTCCGCGTTTGACCGAGGTCGGCGCCTGGCGCGTCGACCGCAGCGGCCAGCACTGGAGCCGGCGTCAGCCGCAGCAGCCGGGCGAAACCCCTGACTATGGCGGCTATTACACGCAGGATGATATTCGCGAGATCGTCGCCTATGCGCAGGAGCGTTTCATCACCATCGTCCCGGAAATCGAGATGCCGGCACACGCCATGGCGGCGTTGGCGGCCTATCCGCATGTTTCCTGCACCGGCGGGCCCTTCACCGTCCCCACCGGCAGCGTCTGGCCCATCACACAGATTTACTGCGGCGGCAATGACAGCACCTTTATGTTCCTCGAGGAGGTACTCGCGGAAGTCATCGCGCTCTTCCCCGGACGCTACATCCATGTCGGCGGCGATGAAGCGGACAAATCGGAATGGCGGCGCTGTGGCAAATGCCAGGCGCGCATCGCGGCGGAGGGACTGAAAGATGAGGCCGGGTTGCAGAGCTATTTCATCAAGCGCATCGAGCGCTATCTGACCGGCAAGAACCGCAGCCTCATCGGCTGGGATGAGATACTCGAAGGCGGACTGGCGCCGCAGGCGACCGTGATGTCGTGGCGCGGCATGGAGGGCGGCATCCTTGCGGCGCGCTCCGGGCACGATGTGGTGATGTCCCCCACTTCACACTGCTATTTTGATTATTACCAGGGTCCCGCCGATGCGGAACCCCTGGCCATCGGCGGGTTTCTGCCGCTGGAGAGGGTGTACGAATTTGAACCCACCCCGGAGGAACTCAACGCCGGCGAGGCGCGGCACATTCTCGGCGCCCAGGCGAACCTGTGGAGCGAATTTATACCCACCCCCGAGCATGCGGAATACATGATCTTCCCGCGCTTGCTGGCCCTCTCCGAGGTCGTATGGTCGCCCCGGGAGGCGCGCGATTGGGATGATTTTGTCATGCGTCTCTTTTCCTGGTTGCCGCGTCTGGATGCGGGGGATATCCATTATGCAAAAAGCATCTTTAAAATCATGGCCGGGCTGACGGCGTCGCCCGGGGAGCACGGGGTGCACGTCACGCTCTCTACACCCGTGCCGGCGGCTGAAATCCGTTATACGCTCGATGGCAACGAACCGCTGGCATCCTCGCCGCGTTATGCAAAAGCGCTGCACCTCAAAAAGACGGCGAATCTCCAGGCCGCGCTCTTTCAGGATGGCCGGCGCATGGGCGTTGGATTCCAGCAGGTGTTTACCATACACCGCGCCAGCGGCCGCAAAGTCGACCTGCTGCAGCATCCCAGTCGGCGCTATGCCGGCCATGGTCCCCTCACCCTGGTGGACGGCCTGCACGGCAGCCTCAATCACGTCGATGGACACTGGCTCGGATTTGAACAGAGCGATGTGGAGGCCGTGATCGATCTCGGCAAAATAGAGGCGGTCCATGGCGTGAAAACCACCTTCCTGGAGAGCCGGGGCTCGTGGATTTTCCCGCCGCTGGCTGTGGAATACGCCTTCTCGGAAGACGGTGACGTCTATGCCGTGCTGGCGCAACTCCAGGAAGGCGCGCCCGCCGCATCGGACGAGGCGAATATTCGCGTCTATGAGCACCATTTTGACGGTCTCGCCGCGCGATTTATCAAGGTGAAAGCCAGGAACCGCGGCGTTTGTCCGCCGGGGCACGCCGGCGCAGGCGGCAGGGCGTGGCTGTTTGTTGACGAGATTGTGGTGGAATGACCCGGCGGCGTGGTTGACAGGAAACTTGATTTTGCCGGGACGCAAAAAATCGAGGAAATCATCTTCTGTCAAGCGCCTGATACCCGGCCATATCCCCATTTTCACAGCGCCAAGCCATTAGCCGGCACGCTCATCCCCGGGATTCGGCAACCGTACATACCCGCTCTTCCCGGTCCGGTAGATCACCTCTCCCTTTTCCGTGACCTTGATCATCCGCGCCAGCGAAAAGGGACAGCGCGAAACATACGAAACCAGACGCTGCATCCCCGCCTCATCGCCGGCCTCGATCCTCACCGCGTTGTCGATACTGAACCCCGAGTGCGGCCAACTCGGCATCGAGCGCACCAGTTCCTCATCGATCTTTTCCTCACGCAGCAGCAGATCAAATCCCCGCTCCCGCCGCGAGAATCCGCGCCCCCTCCACCTGCCGGGACGCGCTCGAAGGGCGCCCCGCATCTCTCTGACGAAGCCGTCATGAACCTCTGCGATCTGTAACAGATATACAACACCCTGTCAAAAAAAACGGACATGCCCCGCCGTAACCCTGGTACGAGCAGAGTTCTTAATGTAATAAAAATAACATTCAAGAGTCGCCTGTCCCGCCTCGTCTCCTGGCACGGGAATTGCATTTAATGAAAATGTGAAGGAGGCGGCCGGGATTCCCGGCAGACCGGGAATCCCCACCCCTGCTGTTATTTCATCAAAACGCTCAACATCTCGACAGCGCAATGCGTTTCATGGAGGCGTACGGTTTCTGGACGGACACGGACGCCTGGTCATGTCCTGCCGTCGGCATGCGTAAACGCTTCATGGAGCGCCGGCTCAGCCGGAACCGCGCAGACGAGATGATGCGATTGGTCGATTGCCACGGAGGAGAGCATGAAAAATACGCTACATCTTTTGGTATCTCTGTACATCCTGTTGCTGCTGAACGTTCCGGGCCTTGTGCAGGCCCAGTCCTACAGCTATTTTCCGAGCGCCTCGGAACGCGATGCGCGCTTTCTCATCATTGCCGGTTCGGGTCTCAGTTCCTATGAAAACATGGTGATCGAAATGCTGTTTGAAATCAATGCCACCACACCGACGCTCGATTTCGGCATTTTTGATGGAGAGACCAGCGGATATTGGGATTATCCAAGCACTACGTTTGGTCCGCAAAACATCTATACCCTGTATGCGGACCCCGATCGGAATAGTGCCACCATGGTGTTGCTGAACAGCTGGCAGGGCAACACCATGCCCGACAATGCCTGGTGGGGTCACGTCATGGGGCACACTCCGCTGGCGCGGCTCGAAAACGGCGATTTCAGGTACCGGCTGGTGGTCGTCAATGTCAATCCCAAATACAGCGGATTGACCGCATCGTTCAAGGTGCGCGCCAACGGGACGATCAAGATGCTCTCCGATTATCCCTTTGCATTTTCGGCCATCATCAAGACGATGCAGGACGTGTACATCGTCTTTCCCGAGTATGTGAATGCCGTCAACCCTGGCCCAAGTACCTACGACGGCGAATGGACCTTTTACATTTACCTGCCGCAGCCGGCGCGCTATCTCGAGTTCTGGGAGGCGGATCTGGACTTGCGCGGCCTGCCGAATGGTGTCAACACGGAAACAGATGATCCCAACACGCCCAATGATTATATACCGCCCTGGGCGGTGGGCACCAATCCCCTGACCGAAGGCGTGCGGCCGGGCAATCCGGCGGATGACGCCGCCAGTCTGCTCTATCGAAGGTCTCCCGCCATCCGTTACGAGGTCATCGATCCAAGAGGCACGGTCTATCGCAACGACAATCCCTCCGGCAATCAGGAGTGGGAGCTCTTCCGCATCGACACGGCGCCTTTCGATCCGGCCATCATGGATTACCATGCGGACGAATTGCCGGCGGGTATTTATACCATCCACATCAGCGGACTGGATATCCACAACTTTGGCACCTGGAAATTTTTCAACGATCTCATCGGCTCCGATCAGAAAGGCCGTGTGATCGTGCCGCCCGAGGCGATCTGCTCCCTCGGCGATTATGTCTGGAACGACGTCAACCGGGACGGCATCCAGGACAGCAATGAGGCGCCGATCGCCGGCGTGCGCATTTTGCTTTACAACCAGCTCGGCGAGATCATCGACTCCGCCACCAGCGGAGCGGACGGCCACTATCTGTTCAAAAATGTGCCGCCCATCCAGGTGACCGTCCGCGTCGATTCCACCACGCTGCCGAGCGGTTTTATCATCACCAGCGGCAGCAGTTTTCGCGAAATGTTTCTGGAGCCATCCAACCACCCCCGCGATGTCGACTTTGGCTACGCGGCCGGCCTCGAGCCCAGCTGCGGCAAGCCCGTTTTCGCCTGGTATGAAGCTTGGTACGGTTCCCTGAAGAGTGATTCAACCCTGCGCTATTGGGACTTTGACAATCGCGGCGGCATCGTCGATACCGCCCGATTCGATGCCTACGGCGCCTACTACGGTGTAGAATCCGCCGTCCGTCCGGATTTGTACGATGCCAATGATCCGGATATCTGGGAATACCACATCCTGCAAGCCTGGGCCGCGGAAATTGACGCTTTTGTCGTCGACTGGTTTGGCAGGGAGAGTTATGAACAGAGCCCGACGCGGGGCCTGTTGGCGGCTGCGGAGCGGCTATACCAGCGATACGGCGCGCGCGGATTCGATTTTCGTATCATCGTGGCCATCAATGAAAAGGCCATGGGCGGTCTGGCCGAAAATCTCGCTTTTCTCGCCGACTCGGTGTTGACGCATCCGGCGTATTACCACGGCCGCGAAGGTCTGCCATGGCGCAACTGGCAGCATGCGCCCAGGCCGCTCTTTGTCTTCAGTCCGGCGAAGATGCTGGATCCGGTTCTTTTTCATCAACTGCGCACCCGGCTTCTGCCGCAGGATGTCGAAATCGTCTGGAACTGGGATGGTCAGGACGCGGCGCTTGACGGCCTGGTGCAGAGTGTCTATCCCTGGGTGGATGCCGATGCGTGGGATGCCCGCCATGGAATGGAATGGGGACACTCCTTTCTGGAGGATTTTTACCGTTCGGCGCAGCAGTTGGATATTGATTTCGTAACCGGCGCCGTATGGCCGGGATATGATGACCGCAACTGGCGACAGGGTGAATCAAAATGGATGGATCGTCAGGAGACGCGGGTTTATCGGGGCACCTGGGAGCAGGCTTTCGCCCATGCGCCGCGCTGGCTGCTGGTCGAGAGCTGGAATGATTTCAATCGCTCCACGCATATTCACATTTCAAAAATGTACGGAGATACGTTCATCGAACTGACGCGCCGCGAAGCGATCCGCTGGAAAGGCGGCAGTCCGTGCGCCCGCAATCTGGCGGCGGAGGCGCTGCCCATCCCGGAAAACTATCTCAACGGCGAGAAGCGGCCGTTGCGTCCATCCATTCTCGAGGAGGCCCTTGCGCTCTTCTTTCAACGCAACTATGCAGAAAGCGCTGAATTGTTGGCCCTGGGACAAGGGGTCGCGGCCAATGCGGACGCACCCTCCAGAACGAACAATGCGTTGACGTTTGTCAAGGGCAGCCCGACGTATCACGGCGAGGGTTGGGCCAATGCGGTGGATGGCGATCTCGAGGGGTGGGACGGCACGGTCACAGCCCGCGGCGCCGGCGATCCCAACGATATCGTCTGGGCCATCTTTCGTTTCAGCGATCCCGGACTTTTCGCATTTGATTACATCAACGTACAAACCGACAACGGCCTCGATGACGATGGTCTCGAAGAACGCCAGGCAACCCGGATAGAACTGCAGGTCTGCCAGAGTGAAGATCTGGAGGGCGGATTCGAGTCGGTGGCGCACTTCCGCCTCGAAGCGGGGGGGCAGATGGAGTGGTACGGTTTGGGCCGGTTGGTGACAGCCCGCTACATCAAGCTGATCATTCATGAGCCGCGCTACACCTCGGGAGGCTGGCGTCAGATCGTTGAATTCGGCGTCAACTGTGCCGATCGCAAGGGCGCCAGGCCGATGCAACAGCAGAGCGTACTGGCTGCGCTGCCGCTGCGGTTCGGGTTGGATCAAAATTATCCCAATCCCTTCAACCCCG
>DCUM01000019.1:35907-48899 GCA_002327255.1 bacterium UBA2214
CTGATCCTCTACGACCTTCAGGGCCGCGAGGTGGCCACGCTGGTCGATGGGGAGATGCCGGCGGGACATCATACGGTGCAGTGGTCCGCGGCGCAGGTTGCCAACGGCACCTATTTCTGCCGCTTGACCTCCGGCGCGCGGCAGGCGGTGCGGCGGCTGATTGTCATGAAGTGATCCCCGGGTTTTGATTGAGCCTGAGCCCCCCGGTGTGGAGCGGCTGAGGTGTCCGAAACCACAAAGTGTATGAAAACCGCAAACGGAAGTAAAAACGTCATCCCGGACCTGTGTTTTTTGCAGGTACCGGGATGATGCATAATGAGTAACCCGTGACTGATAGACCCGTGATAAGCATTGGTCGCGAAGGTTTGCGGCGGCTGCCTCCACAGCTTTTCGGCAAAAATACGGACTTTTCGACAGCAGGGATCGCCCCCGCAACCCGGTACTATGTTTAAATATACCGGTGTTTCAATGCAAGTGGCTGCTCGTGCACCAGAAATATCTGCTTCTGACACTGGGGATAACCTTTGGACCCACACTATCAAAATACCATTAGGGCTTGGCGCTACACAATTTGGTGTTATTAATATCCCAAGAGTTGCTGGTGGCTTGGCTTCAACTCATGTGGATATCATTCGATGGGGTCGCTTTATATTAAATGATGGAAAAAATACTGCGGGCAATCAAATTATTGATAACGCTTGGATGCAAGAATTATGAAAAGATCAAACCAACCGTTATTTTTGATGCTGCCCATTATTCTGGTGGAATATATTTTGATCACATCTGCCTGTAAATACCCCCCAGGTTGATTCCTGCTGTTTTCCGTTGCTGCCCAATTTTATCCGGCAGCGCTGTCGCCTGATGACATACCGCAGTGTAATTTCGCTTGATTTTCAGGGAGTGATTGGCTAATTTACCGCCAACAGGAGAGTGAGGAGATCGTCCGGTATGGCCAATGGCCCGTGCCGCTAAAACTTTTTTGATGATTAAGCCACATGCAGCGACGCGGCGCGGAAAAATACACCGCCGATGAAACCGGTTGTAACCATTCGAACAGCTTTGCGCCTGCGCGGTTTATTCTATTGCGCCGGAGAACGTGAATTTACATCCTGCTTTCTGAACCCTGTGATCCTGCTGAGGCGGCCCCTTCCACAGCAAGCGACGCGATAAAGATAAATCAGGGGCTTTTTTTTCCCCAACAACCTGCGCACCGATGACGGTGTCTGCAGCCTTCGGGCTGCGGCCGCAACCATTCAGCTTTACAAAACCCGAGGAGATTTACCCGGTGAAACGACTTGTCGGAATCCTTCTAATTGCAATCCTCGCATCCCATGCCATGGCCCAGGAGAGCGATCCCGGTCTGCTCACCCTGGAACGCATCTTCAAGAATAACGAGTTCAGGAGCGAACGTTTCGGTCCGGCCAAATGGCTCGCCGCATCGCAAGCGTATACCACCCTGGAGCTTGCGCAGGAAGCGGAGGGCTTTGATCTGGTGAAATATGCGGCCGAATCCGGCGAGCGCACCATCCTCGTGCCCGCCGCGCAATTCATCCCGCCCGGAAGCGCGGCACCTTTGACCATCGATGATTATGAGTGGTCGGGCGATGGCCGGAAATTGCTGATTTTCACCAACAGCCAACGCGTCTGGCGCCTCAACACCCGCGGCGATTACTGGGTGCTCGATCTCTCCTCCGGGCAGATGAGACAGCTGGGCCAGGGGCTGGAGCCTTCTTCGCTCATGTTCTGCAAATTCTCGCCGGACGGACGCAAGGCCGCCTATGTCTGCAACAACGACCTCCATGTCGAAGAGATCGCATCCTCCCGGCGCATCCGTCTGACCTTCGATGGCTCGCGCACGACCATCAACGGGACCTTTGATTGGGTGTATGAGGAGGAGTTTCAACTGCGCGATGGCTTCCGCTGGAGTCCCGATGGCACCTCAATCGCTTACTGGCAGTTGGACAGCAAAGGAGTGCGTGACTTTTATTTGATCAATAACACCGATTCGCTCTACTCCCGCATCATTCCCGTGCCGTATCCCAAAGTGGGGATGGCCAATTCGGCATACCGGATCGGTGTGGTGCCGGCCTGCGGCGGAGCGACCACGTGGATGCGCGTGCCGGGCGATCCGCGCAACACCTATGTGGCGCGGATGGAATGGGCCGCTGACAGCCGCGAACTCGCGCTGCAACATCTCAACCGGCCGCAGAACACCCTGCAGATCATGCTGTGCGAGGCCGCCACGGGCGCGGTGCGGACGCTTTTCACCGACCGGGACAGCGCCTGGGTGGATACGGTCAACGAATGGGAGTGGCTCGCGCAGGGCCGCCAATTGCTGTGGCTGAGCGAACGTGATGGCTGGCGTCATGCCTGGCTCATCGCCCGCAAAGACGGCGTTGCCCGCTGCATCACACCGGGATCCTGTGACGTCATGGAGGTGATCGACGTGGATGAGAAGGGCGGATGGCTCTATTTCATGGCCTCCCCGGAAAACGCGACGCAAAAGTATCTCTATCGCAGTGCGCTCAGCGGCAAGGGCGCGCCGCAACGCCTCAGCCCCATGAGCCAGCCCGGCACCCATCGCTATCAGCTGAGCACGGACGCGCACTACGCCATCCATACCTGGTCCCGATTCGGCCAGCCGCCGGTCACGGAGCTGGTCAAGTTGCCGGGACATGAGGTGGTGCGCACGCTGGCCGCCAACATGGAACTGGCGCATAAAGTGGCTGCACTGCGGCAGACGCCGGTCGAATTCTTCCGCATCGATATCGGCGACGGCATCACGCTCGATGGCTTTTGCCAGAAACCGCCGGATATGCAACCCGGCAAAAAATATCCGGCCCTGATTTACGTCTACGGCGAACCCTGGGGACAGACCGTGCTCGACAGCTGGCGCGGCAATCAGTACCTCTGGCATCTCATGCTCGCCCAGCAGGGCTATGTGATTCTCAGCTTTGACAACCGCGGCACACCGGCGCCGCGCGGCCGTGCCTGGCGCAAATGCGTACATGGAAAAATCGGCATTCTCGCTTCCGCAGATCAGGCCGCGGCGCTGCGCACGGTGCAGCGATGGTCATTCATCGACAGCGAGCGCATCGGCGTGTGGGGCTGGAGCGGCGGCGGCAGCATGACCCTCAACCTCCTCTTCCGTCATCCGCAGCTCTATCACGCCGGTATGGCCGTCGCCCCGGTCACTGATGAACGCTACTACGATACCATTTACCAGGAACGCTACATGGGTCTGCTCGAGGAGAATGAAGAAGGGTACCGCGAAGGCTCGCCCATCACCCACGCCAGCGGGCTCGAGGGGCATCTGCTCCTGGTGCATGGCACCGGCGACGACAACTGCCATTATCAGACCACCGAGCTTTTGATCAATGAATTGATCAAACACAACAAACCCTTCACCATGATGGCCTATCCCAATCGCAGCCACAGCATCAACGAAGGCGAGGGCACCTCGCTGCATCTCTATGGCCTGCTGACCCGGTTTCTGGTGGAACATCTGCCCAGCGGGGCACGATGATTTTAATTCGGACCGAACCCTACGAAAATGACGCGCCGGGCGACACATTGCGGAGAACAACACCCGTCAGCAATATCCACAAAGTGCTGATTTCAAAAAGAATGTCGGCTGCTCATTCGGCCCGGATGACTGGCAGGACTGCTGGGGCAAGGCTCGCGATGGTCGCAGACGTTGATACAGAATTCAGGTCGTTATAGCCGGACACTACTGATCCCAATCCAATGATCACTGGGAGGCCTTTATTATACAGCGCGCATGGGTTGAGCGTACTGCGGACATACACAGAGGCTGGCGGGTAACCTTTGCCGGCATGGGCATTAACCTCGCCCTGGGCGTCGTCTATGCCTGGAGCGTCATCAGTTACAACATCCCGGACGCCTGGGACTGGTCTGAAGCGGGCCGGTCGTGGCCCTATGCCGTATCGATTCTGGTGTTGTCGTTGTGTACGGTGCCCGGCGGCTGGCTCCAGGAACGCATCGGACCGCGTTTGGCGGCCACGCTCGGCGGTTTGCTTCTTGGCGCAGGATTTATGCTGGCGAGCCTGACCAAAACGCCGGCCGGCTATATCATGGGCTATGGGGTGGTGGCAGGGGCTGGCATGGGAATAGGCTATGCAGCGACCCTGCCGGCCGCCATCAAATGGTTCCCGCCGCAACGCACCGGACTGATCGCCGGAATCGTCGTCTCCGGTTTTGGATTTGCCAGCGTTTATGCAGCCCCTGTGACCGAACAGCTCATTCACGCTTTAGGCGTGCCCGCCACCCTGCGCATCTTGGGCCTGGCCTTCATGGCGGTGGTGATCGCTCTGGCGCAGATGCTTCGTACGCCGTCCGCCGCGTTTCAGACCGCCCAACAGATGGGCGCAGACAACCCATGCCACGCTTTGTCGCCCGCTGAAATGTTGCAGGCCCGACCGTTTTATCTGATCTGGTTTCTCTTTGCTTGCGGCGCCGGCGCCGGTTTGATGATCATCTCCAAAATGGCGAAAATAGTGCATATGCAAGCCGGTCTGACCCTGGGATTCGTTCTGGTGGCCGTGCTGGCAGCCGGGAATGGCTTCGGCCGTATCGGCGCGGGGTGGATATCCGATCATTTCGGCAGAAAACGAACCCTTCTGGCCTGCTTCCTGTCTCAAGCCATTCTCATTCTGCTGCTTTCGCAGGTTCAACAAAATACCTGGCTCGCCTCTTACCCGGTGTTGGTGTTGCTGTCTCTATTCATCGGGGCTTGTTACGGCGCGAATCTGGCATTGTTTCCGGCTCTAACCAAGGAGTATTTTGGCATCAGACATTTTGGCGTCAATTATGGCCTGGTTTCCACAGCCTGGGGTATGGGCGGCTTTTTGCTCTCACTGCTGGCGGGTTGGATTTACGATGCCACACAGCGCTTCGCGTTCGCCTATTACGGAGCGCTCTCTTTATTGATCGTCGCGGCGGCTCTGACTTTATGGTTGCGCGCTCCCCATAAAAATAACACTCCTCAATAAAACGTTCCGGCTGGCGCGTCACCATCCTGGTGCGACGGAATTATAATCCCTTCAGCCCTGTTTAAGCGTCTGACCGGTTTGTTTCATCCCGGCCAACTGCGCCGCCATGCCGATGCGCAGGGTTCCCTCGAGGAACCAGACATGCTAACAGCCAGCGAAAACCAGCACGCGGAAGCCTTGATGCGTCAAGCGTTCAGCCCTCTGCATACATATTTCCTTTTTTTTCTCAACCATTTGTGCTATTTTATTCCTTATGCACCGAACGTTTTGTTCTCGCTGTACTGCCTTCCCAGAAGCTGGAAGATTCGCGGAAGGTGACGAACCGCTCCGTTTAGGTATCAATAATCTGACACCTTCATCTCAGGAATCCGATCGCATGACATACCCCTTTACACGCACCTCTGCCTGCTATTTTTTGATTGCGCTCATTCTTTCCGGCTATCCGCTCGCCGCCGAAGAAACCGTAACGATCAAAGAACCCTGGGTTTCCTTTCAAAATCCGACCTTCACGTTGTTCAGCGCCGCCAAACCAGCCGTTGGGGAAAATCTCAGCCTGAAATGGGGGCAGTATCAAGGGGTGTTGCGGCGTCGGCTCGGCGATTTCACCGCGGTTTCGCTGCAACCGGATCACCTCTATCTGTTCAAGGATGAACGCACCCTGGCGCCCTATCTGCCGCCCGCCGGCGCTGCGGTGACGCCCAAAGGCGGGTTCATGATCCAGAGCGCGGAGATGCGCCTGCTTCTGTTTTACGGCAAGGGTGAGATCGGCCGCACCCTGCTCCGTCAATATGGCATGGCGACCGTTGCCGATGCCTGGCCGGCGGCCCCCTGGTGGCTGCGCAGCGGGATCGCCGATTATTACAGCACCTTCATCATGGACAAGAAAGGTCTTCATTACGGTGCGCTCATCAAGGAATATGCCTCGGCGTTGTCACGTTCCTCGTGGATGCCCTGGGAGCAGCTCTTGGGCATCAACGATCCGGATGATGGGTTTGAGGATGGCGCAAGGCGTACCCTCGCCCAGGCGCAGGCATGGGCGCTCGTACATCTATTGCTGAGCATGGAAAGAACACCCGGCGCCTCGGCCCTGTCTCAATATCTGGAACGGCTAAAAGGGTCGCAAGGGGCCTGCGAAGCTTTGAGCGGCGTCTATCCGGTGCCGGATCGCGAATGGGAGGCCGTGCTCCGCGCCCATCTCAAGCGCAAGGATTTTCCGGCTGTGCACGCGGCCCCGGTGGAATGGCCGGCACAGGATCAGCCCGAAGCCACCACAATGTCCCAGGCACAGATACTGCAATGCCTTGGTGAACTGCTGGTGCGGCAGGGCAGCGCCCGTGCGGATGGGGCCGAGAGCCATTTCAAATCAGCGCAAATGGTGCAGCCGGAAAACGCTGCCGCAGAAGCGGGGCTGGGGCAGGTGGCCCTCCTGCGCGAGGACTATGAGAGCGCCGCCGCGTATTTCCGCAATGCCCTTGCCAGGGAGCAGTCCCGGGCCTGGTTCCACTATGGTCTCGGCATCGCCCTGCTGGAAAAAGCGCGCAGCGCCGGTCTGGATGCCAAAGGATTTTCACAGGCGCGAGGCGCCTTTCAGGAAGCCCTGTCGCTGCGGCCGGGTTTTCGCGAAGCCGAATTCAAATTGGCGGAGAGTTGGCTGCTCGATGGCCTCAATCCCAAAGGCCTTCCCCTGTTCGAACAAGCCTTGCTGGAGAGACCCCAACGGGTGGACGTGGCGCGTCAGCTGTTATCCTATTACGTGGAGGCGGACGATACCACGCGCATCGAAAGGACGCTGGCGCACATCCATAAATATGGCAAATCCCGCGATTACGAAGCGGCGCGTGAGACGGTACTGCGCCTGCAGATCGATCGCGTCGCGGCGTTGATCAAAAAGAAGAACTATGCCGGGGCCATTCCCCTGGCCGACAGGCTGCGCCGGCAGACCAGCGATACGGCGTTGATCGCCCTGCTGGACGAAGCCCAGGCGACGGCCCAGCAGGGCAAGTGGGTGGAGGTCTACAACCGCGGCGTGCGCAGCGCCGCCGGGAAAAAATACGATCAGGCGGAAAAATGGTTCAAACAGGTTCTGGCGGGTGATGCCGACGCGGATCTGCGGGAACAGGCCCGCACCAATCTCGGCAAAGTGCGCGTCGCACGCCAGGCGGCCTGGTACAACCAGGCCTTCAATCTCATGCGCGCCAACCAGTTCGACCAGGCCGTGCCCCTGTTCAGAAAGGTGGTGCAGGATGACTCCGATCCGCAGACGACGCGGGCGGCCCGGAGCGCCCTGGATCAGATCGAGCGGCTGAAGCAATGAGTGCGGCAAAAAGCCGGCACCTTTTTTCCGCCCATCAGGCGGCCGGCATTTCATCATGAGCAAGGATGGCGGCTGCGATGGGTGAAGGACTCCGGTCGCTGTTCACCCTAAAGACAACGTGCGGTGCGAAGCGCGCGGCATCGGTGCCTGCCGGGAAAGCCTTCGAACGCGAACAAAAACGGGAGACGCTGCGATGTCCACACCAGGCAAATTATCACCCCGGCGTGAACTCGGTCACACCGGATTCATCACCACGCAAATCGGCATCGGCGATATCGCCGACCGGTCGCTGCCGGTCGCGACACTGGTGCCAACGCTCATCCGCGCCCTGGATGCGGGATTGAATCTCATCGATACCGCACCCGCCTATGAAAACGGCTATTCCGAGCAGATCGTCGGCGAGGCGCTCAGGGGCAGGAGGGAGCAGGTGTTTCTCATCGACAAGATCGACAAACTGGAAGCAACCGTCCTGCCGCAGATCGAGGCCTCGCTGAGGCGACTGGATGTCAGTTCTACCGATGCCTTTGTCTTTCATGGACTCTCCTCCATGGAGATGTTCGAACGGTTGTGCAAATCCGGCGCCGGTTTCGAACAGCTGCAATGGGCCATCGAGCAGGGGCTGACGCGTTTTCGCGGCATCTCTTCCCACCATCCAGATGTGCTGCGCGCGGCCATCGTCGAAGGGGTATGCGATATTGTTCTCTTTCCCGTGGGACCTTTTGTCGATCTGCGTTACATCGAGGAGATATTGCCGCTGGCGAAGAGCCGCGGCGTCGGCACGGTTTGTTTCAAGGCATTTGGCGCCGGCAAATTGTTGGGGGATACGGCCGGTTACAATCAGCCACTGCAGATGCGGCCGCGCGGCAAGCTCTCTTCGGGCGGGGTTATCGCGCCGCAGACCACCCTGCCGCGGCTCACGGTGCAGGAATGCCTCTTCTACACCCTGACCTGTGATCCCGATGTCGCCCTGCTGGGATTGTCTTTTCCCAATGAACAGGACGCCGCCTTCGAAGCGGTGCAGGCATTCGTGCCGCTGACGGAGGAGGAGATGCAGGGTATCCGTAAAAAGGCCATTGAAGCGCGTCGCCACAAAGGGCCGTGCTGGTGGAATCCGAATGCGGAAGCGTGACAGCGGAATTGCGTCAAACCGGCGAACTGGACTTCATTGTCCAGACGCAATCCCGGAATGATAAAATGGGTGGCCTGCACACGGACCGCGGCCACCACAAGGCTGTCAGCGTCACGCGTAAAAGTGTGATTGTACGATGGATAATCATTGATCATCAACCTGCAGGGTTGCGTTAACAGATTCGCGGCAGGGGATCACTGTATGGTTGATCGATGATGCGCCAGCCTCCCAAGGGGGTATGCATGGAAACCTGACCAGGATTTCCCGCGCATACCTCGCCGATCCGCTCTGCCGCGGCGCCCAGTGGGTCTCCCCGCAGGACATCGAGCGCCGCCTGTGCTCGCTCCGCCGCCACCACCACGACCATCTTGCCTTCATTGGCGATGTAAAGCGGGTCGAGTCCCAGCACATCGCAGGCGGCCGCCACTTGCGGCCGCACGGGAATGGCGGCTTCCTGCAACTCGATCGCGACGTGCGAAGCCCGGGCGAATTCATTCAGCACGGCAGCCAATCCGCCCCGCGTGGGATCGCGCAGCGCATGTACGGCCTCTCCGCAGGCGCGCAGCAGCGCCGCACTCATCTCATGCAGCGCCGCCGTGTCGCTGCGAAGGGTGCTGGAAAATCCCAGGTCCTGGCGTTGCGACAACACCGCCATGCCGTGATCGCCGATGGGACCGCTGAGCAGGATGGCATCGCCGCGGCGCAGGTGATGCGACCCCATGGCATGCTGAATGGACAAGACCCCGATGCCGCTGGTGTTGATGAAGAGACGATCGGCCTTGCCCTTGTCCACGACTTTGGTATCTCCGCTGACGATGAGCGTATTCGCGCCTCGCGCCGCTTCCGCCATGCTGTGCACAATCTGCTCGAGCTCATCCAGCGGGAATCCCTCTTCGATGATGAAACCCGCGCTGAGATAGAGCGGCGTGGCGCCGCACATGCAGAGGTCGTTGATGGTGCCATTGACGGCGAGATCGCCGATGTTGCCGCCGGGGAAGAAAAGCGGATCCACGACATAGCTGTCGGTGCTGTAGACCAGCCGGCCGGCAGGAGCGGGCAGTGTCGCCCCGTCATCCAGCGCATCAAGGAAGGGATTGCTGAAGTGGCGTTGAAACAAGGTGCTGATCAGTTCACTCATCATGCGGCCGCCGCTGCCATGGCCCATCTGTACGGTCCGAGGGGCCGCGCCGGGCAGCGCGCAACGCCAGCCGCTTGCATCCAATTCATCGTCCATGACCATCTCCGCTGCTTTTACGGTACCGGTAATAGGCTGCACACGCGCCCTCACCCGAGACCATGGTGGCACCCAGGGGGGTCT
Organism: bacterium UBA2214; assembly: GCA_002327255.1. Classification (GTDB taxonomy): domain Bacteria; phylum Zhuqueibacterota; class Zhuqueibacteria; order Residuimicrobiales; family Residuimicrobiaceae; genus UBA2214. The sequence goes on from DCUM01000019.1 coordinate 45,681, forward strand.
GCGGCGTGCAGCGCACGGCAAAGGCCGGGCACTGCGGCGGCTTTTTCGCCCCCTGCAGAATCAGGCCGCTGATACACTCCGTCACGGCAGGCCCGGCGAACCCTGGCGCTGGAAACAGTTTGTCAGCATCAAAGGCTGCCCATTCTGGACGCAGCCGCCAGCCGCTCTCCGGCAGCACACCGATGCCGCGCCAGCTGCGGTCACATACCTCGAAGACACGGTGAATCTGCTGCAGAGCCGCCGGATTCCCCTCTTTTTTGACGATGCGCTCATAGGCATTTTCCACCCTGGCCTCCCCGGTTTCCAACTGGCGTACCGCCCCGAGTATGCCGCGCAGAAGATCGACCGTCTCAAATCCCGTCACCACGATGGGTACGCCAAACTCCTCCGCGATGCGCTCATAGGGCTGCCAGCCGGTGACGGCGCAGACATGGCCGGCCGCCAAAAAGGCCTGAACGCGGTTGAGAGGCGATTGCAGCAGCGCGCGCATGGCCGGCGGCACCAGCATATGGGAAACCAGCAGGGAAAAGTTATCCAGACGTTCCCTGTGCGCCTGCGCCACCGCCAGGGCCGTATTGGGCGCGGTGGTCTCAAATCCAATGGCGAGAAATACCACTTTTCTGTCGCGGTTGCTGCGCGCAATCGCCACAGCATCCAGGGGGGAGTAGACAATGCGCACATCACCGCCTTCTGATTTGACGGTGAGCAAATCCTTGCCCGAGCCCGGTACGCGCATCATGTCGCCAAAGGTGGTGAAAACAACCTGCGGCCGCGCCGCCAGCGCGATGGCCTGGTCGATGATCTCCACGGGCGTGACGCAAACCGGGCAGCCGGGTCCGTGCACCAGCTCGAGTCCGGCGGGCAGCAACTGGTCGATACCGTGACGCAGCAGGGCGTGTGTCTGACCGCCGCAGATTTCCATGATCACCCGGGGCTTGCTGAGCGTTTCATGGATTTCTCGCAGCACTCGCTGCGCCACAGCAGGGTCGCGAAAACGCGCCAGTTCCTTCATTGCGGATGCTCCCCGAGCGATTTTTGTCTGCCGGCATCCATCACGTCTTGCCAGAGTTCGTGAAAGGTGCGCACTTCCGCCTCATCGAGACGCTGCAAGGCAAATCCGGCGTGGACCAGAACATACGCATCAGGCTGAATATCCGGCACATAGGCCAGACAAGCCGGTTTGATGACGCCGCCGAAATCCACTTCACCCATTAAAAGCCCGTTTTCTTCATAAATCCGGATCACTCTGCCCGGTATGGCCAGACACATGGATTGAGTCTCCTTATGGAATCGTGGAACATCCGCTCTGAACGACTGACCGCTTCACAGGAAACAGTTGCACCCCGGAACCAGCGCCGCCGGGAAATCCTCCGCCGCCGCTGCCTTTCGGGTTGACACACTGTGGCAGGCACGAGCCCCCGCTTGCCCGCAACAGCCTGAAAAGAGGCCTCACCAGGCCCTTGCCGGTGATGAGCTGGTGAACAGGCCGCCTTCCTGTCAGGTTTGCACCGCATGCGCGGCGATGACCGCCTGACCCAACGCCAGGCCCCCATCGTTGCAGGGCACCTGGGTGTGGGTGATGACCTGAAAATGCTCCTCTTGCAGGCGCTGATGCATGCGTTCGAAAAAGAGCACATTTTGGTAGACACCACCGCTCAATACGATGCGGTCAAGCCCATTCCTTTCGCGCACCGCCCGCGCACTGTGCACGAAGAGCTCGACCAGAGTCCCATGAAAGCGCGCCGCGATCATCTCGATGGGTGTGTGGGCGCGCAAATCATCGATGATCGTGCGGGTCAACCCGTTGGCATCCAGCGGCCCCAGAGCGGATGCCGGCTCCAGCGGATAAGGCCCCGCGGCCTGGCCGGTCGCCGCCATCTCCAGCAGAATGGCGGCCTGGGCTTCGTAATGGATTTCTTCGCACAAACCCAGCAGCGCGGCGACCGCATCAAAGAGGCGCCCGCAACTCGACGTCATCGGTGCATGGATACGCCGCTCGATCATTTTAAGGACGATCTCCATCTCCCCAGCAGGACGATCCTGCAACCCTGGCACCTCCTGCCAATCTACCCGGGCGGCGTGCAGGTATGCCAGCGCCATGCGCCAGGGCTGGCGAACGGCCTGATTCCCGCCGGGCATGGCCACCGGCATGAGCCAGGCATGACGCTGAAATCCCAGCGCATCGCCGCTGAGCACTTCGCCCCCCCAAATCGTACCGTCCATGCCATAACCGGTGCCATCGAGAATGATGCCGATGCAGGGCGCCTGCACCTGATTTTCCGCCATCGCCGCCACCAGATGGGCATGATGGTGCTGCACCTCGATGAGCGGTTTTTGTTTTTGACTGCGCGCCCATTGACTGGAGAAGTAATCGGGATGGCGGTCGCAGGCGATGACCTCGGGCTCGATCTCGAGTATTGTTTGCCAGTGCCCGATGTGATGGTGGAAAAGTTCCAGCGCGCGGGGATTGTCGAGATCGCCGATGTGCTGGCTGATAAAAACCTGATCCTCCCTGCCCAGGGCAATGGTATTTTTCAGCTCGCCGCCACAAGCCAGTACGGCGCGCGGCAGCCGTTTTTTTAGCAGCACCGGCATCGGTACATAACCGCGGGCGCGGCGCATCAGGCGCGATTTTCCCGTCATGACGCGAACGATGGAGTCGTCACACAGCTGCAGAATCTCCCGGTCGTGCAGCAAAAAGGCGTCGGCGAGGTCGCGCAAGCGCTCGAGCGCCTCGCTGTTGGAGACGGCGATGGGCTCTTCGCTGTGGTTGCCGCTGGTCATGACCAGCATCTCAAAAGGTCCTGAGAGGAGAAGATGGTGCAGGGGGGTATAGGGCAGCATGAAGCCCAGATAGCGCTGCTGCGGCGCCACGCCTTGCGGAAAACCATGCCCGCCGCGCTCCTGCAGCAGCACAATGGGACGTGCGCATGAGCACAACAGGGCCTCCTCTTCCGCGTCAACCAGGGTGTATTTTTTAACCACCTCCAGCCTCGCGGCCATCAGGGCAAAGGGCTTCTCGGCGCGGCCCTTTCGCCGCCGCAGTGCATCAAGGCCCGCTGGATGGAAAGGGTCAACACAGAGGTGAAAACCACCGAGACCGCGAATGGCAATCACTTTTCCTTCGGCGAGCAGTTCCCATACCATGGCCATCGCATTTTCTGTGGCAATGGCTTGACCCTGGCAATCGACCAGAGAGAGCCCGGGACCGCAGACCGG
>DCUM01000019.1:49031-56750 GCA_002327255.1 bacterium UBA2214
GTCTGACGGGCCCCGAAGCGCTGACTGAAATGGATGGAAAAGTCACTCTCCGGCTGGGTGGGTATGTCCTGTTTTACGATGGAAAGTACACGGGCGAGGGGCGGGGCTTGCGGTTTCAAGGCTTCGATGAAACATTGCGTCTGCGTGGCATCGCCCTGGATTTCGATGAGCACACCCTGCTGATCATTGAGGACGAATCCGGTGAGATGAAACTGCCGCGCCAGCCGGTAAACAAAAGGCCGGAATCCAACCCCCTGAACGATGCCGCTGACGTGAATGCGACGGCGCATGATCGGCACCGGATCCGGGGGCATCATTTCATTCCGAGTCTGTTCCATGTCTGTCTTTCTTTTGGGACACGGGAGCATGGCTGCCTGGCTTTTTCAACAGTTGTTTATGAATCGATAAATGGCAGCCGCTTGCCTGCCCATTGGGCAGGCGGCCGGCACCGATTCCCGGCAGGCGTTTGCTGGAAGGCGACCATGCCATCCGCTGCGCCTTCTGCAACAGCGCCTCCACAAGTCACGGCGTCATTTCGCCCGCAGATGCTGCAACCACTCGAACCACTGCGTCAGACCTTCCCCGCTGCGGCAGGAGAGCCGCATGACGAGGAGATCGGGATGAATGCGCAGCGCATGGGCAGCCGCACGATCCGCGTCAAAATCGGACAATCCGAGCAAATCCATCTTGGTCAGCACCATCAGGGCGGCGCGGCGGAACATCGCCGGATATTTCAAGGGCTTGTCATCACCTTCGGCGCTGCTGAGCAGTACCACTTTCATATCCTCACCCAGATCATAGCTGGAGGGGCAAACGAGATTGCCGACATTCTCGATGATGAGCAGATCCAGTTCGGACAGCGGCGCATCTGCCAACGCGGCCGCGACCATGCGCGCATCGAGATGGCAGGCGCCGCCGGTGACAATGGGTTTGACCCAATAACCGCCCGCCGCCACCAGCCGCTGCGCATCGTTTTCGGTTTGCACATCCCCGGCCACCAGGCCGATGCGCAGTGTTCCCCGCAGCGCCGCCAGGGTTTTTTCCAGCAGCGTGGTCTTGCCCGCGCCCGGACTGCTCACCAGGTTGAGGGTGGGGATGCGATGGCTCTGCAGACGCCCCCTGATTTCCGCCGCCAGCCGGTCATTTTCAGAGAGGACTTTTGTTTCGATAACCACTTTGTCAGACACAAACATTCTCCACTTCGAGGTAGGCGATATGCAGGTCGTCGCCGCCGCTGATGCGCAAATCTTCTGAACCGCATTCCGGACAGCTGAAAACCGGCTCATCCAAGGGAAAGGTATGCGCGCAACGCTGGCAGACCGCAGCAGCCGGCGATTCTTCGATGCGCAGCTGCGTCGCCGCCAGCGGTGTGTCGCTGCGCAACGACTCGAAGCCAAACGCCAGGGCCTCCGTCATGATGCCGCTCAACGGACCGATGCGGACACAAATGGTGGTGACTCTGGCGATGCGGCGCTCCGTCATCTCCCGGATCACCGACTTGATCAAAGCGTGCGCGAGCGAAAGTTCATGCATGCATTTATTCTCCGACTCGAAAATACAAAGAGAAAGAGAGGAATGCAAGAGGGAATTACATCAACGCGCCATTTTCCAAAACATCATGGGGCGGCTTCCCCTGCAGAGGGCAGGGTGGCGCTGTATCGGCGCGGCCTTGTCACCCTTCATCTCTTGCGAATCGTCTTGCGCGTTGGCGCGGCCGTCAGCGGATTTTCCGGCCAGGGATGTTTGGGGTAGCGCGCGCGCAGCTGCTTGCGAATTTCCGGATAGGTATTTTCCCAAAAGCTGCGTAAATCCTGGGTCACAGCCAGCGGCCGCGCCGCGGGCGAGAGCAGGTGAATGGTGAGGGCCACGGTTCCACCGCCGATGCGCGGCGTCGCGATGAGTCCAAACAGCTCCTGCAATTTGACCGCCAGTACCGGCGCGGCTTCACTGCGATAATCGATGGCAATGCGCGAGCCGCCCGGCACCTGCATGTGGGAGGGCGCCAGACGCTCCAGTTCGCGCTTTTGCGTCTCTGTCAAGCGCCCGAGAAGCAGATCGGTCAGGCGGAGACGCTGCAACTGTTCCAGCCTGGAGAGGCCGCAGAGCCAGGGGGCGAGCCACTCTTCAAGGGAAGCCAGCAACCCGGCTTCGGAACAATCGGGCAGATGAGCCAGCGCGGGCAGTGATTTGCGCGCCCACTCCATGCGATGGCGCAGATGCTCGGACTCCCGCTCCCACGGCAGGACGTGCAGCCCGCTCTGGCGAATGCCTTCCACAAGCGCCGCCGTGACTTTTTCACCATCCGCCGTGAGGACGGATTCTTCGATGATCATCTCGCCGATAAGATCGATCTTGCGCGCGTTCACCTTTTGCGCCCGGCCATCCCAGAACACCTCTTCTCTTGTTTCTATCTCTTCGGCAAACGTGCGCCGCAAATCCTTCCGCTGCAGGGGGGCAGCCAAAAAAATACGGCCCGCTGTGGCGCCGGCATCGATATCGGCGATGGCGAGGAACTCGTGACATACCAGTTCGCTCCCTTCGGGCAGTGACGCGACCGCGCCGTTGACGAGATGATAGACACCGGGTCGCAGCGGCTCTTGCCGGCCAATGCGTTCGGGATAGGCCCAGGCCAGAAGCACCCCATAATCGGGATTTTCAACGGCGCCAGCGGGCGCATTCACCATTTCCAGCAGCCGCTTTTTCTGGGCTGCGATGCGCTGGAGGATAGCACCTGGTATGCCGCCTCCCCGTTGCACCATTTCCATGCGCGCGCTCAGATCGACCTTCGCCGCGCCCGGGATAAAATCGCGCTCTTCGAGAATGGCCGCCACTGCGCACGCCGCCTCCACCCACTTTTTTTCCTTCGCCTTGAGGATCATGTGGCTGAGGCGGGGATGGAGGGGCAACCCGGACATCGCCCGGCCGTGTGGCGTCAGCGTTTTTGCCGTCGTCATCGCGCCCAGGCGGATGAGGAGCTCTTGCGCCTGCTTCAAGGCGGCGCGGGGGGGGGGATCGAGAAATTTGAGGTTGTCACCATCCGGCGAACCCCAGCGCGCCAGATCCAGCGCAAAATGGGCCAAATCCGATACGCGTATTTCCGGCAGTGCGTAATCGGCCAACCGGCTATGCTCGCTCTCACGCCAAAGACGATAGCAGAGGCCGGGGGCTTGTCTGCCGGCGCGGCCGCGGCGCTGTTCCGCTGTCGCACGGGAAACCGGCAGCGTCATCAGTCCCGACATGCCGCGGCGCGAATCGAAACGCGCTGAACGCGCCCAACCGCTGTCCACCACAATGCGCACGCCGTCGATGGTCAGACTCGTCTCGGCAATACTGGTGGCCAGAATCACTTTGCGCAGGCCCGACGGCGCCGGATTGAGCGCTCTTTCCTGGATGTTGGACGCCAGATCGCCGTGAAGCGGGCAAATCAACACCTCTTCCGCGATTCGATCCTGAAGAAGTTCCTCCACACGGCGAATCTCGCGCATGCCCGGCAGAAAAACGAGGAGGTCGCCTCCCGGTGTTTGCAATATTTGCCCGATCACATCGGCCACGCGGGATTCCATGGGTTTATCGATGTCCAGGTGCGCATAGCGCGTCTCGACGGGATAGGATTGCTCCTCACCGCGGATGATCGCTGCGCCCTCCAGTAATTCCGCAATCGCCAGTCCGTCCAGGGTGGCGGACATGACCAGGACGCGCAGATCGTCGCGCAGATGGCGCTGGACGTCGAGGGTGAGGGCGAGTCCGAGATCGGCATGAAGGCTGCGTTCATGGAATTCATCAAAGATGACCAGGCCGATCTCCGGCAGGTCGGCCTGGGCGTGCAGCATGCGCGTGAGGATGCCTTCGGTGACCACTTCGATGCGCGTATGCGGACCAATGACCGCGTCACCGCGGATGCGATAGCCCACGGTCTCGCCGACCCTTTCCCGCAAGAGGGAAGACATGTACTCAGCGGCGCGCCGCGCCGCCAGCCGCCGCGGTTCGAGCATGATGATTTTATGGCCCCGCAGCCACTCACTGTCGAGCAGCGCCAGGGGGACGCCAATCGTCTTGCCCGCACCGGGTGGCGCCGTCACAACGGCCGCAGACCCCCGGGCCAGGGCGTCCCCTAATGCCGCAAGAACCGCGGTGATGGGAAATTTCCGTATACCTTCCATCATGGTTGCCAAGAGAGTTCCTGAAAGAGTGCGATCGCGCCGGTCTTGACCTTATTCCTGTTAATGTAACAAGAACGTACTATTAATGGAATAAAAATATTTGCAAATCCCCAAAGGAGTCCAATATTATTCTTCTGAGATGACCGGAGGCGGTTTTAGTACAGGAGTAGTCGGCGGCTCCAGCCGCGATATCCGGCTGCGGACGAGCCTGAGCCTGCAATGACCGATTCTTTTTTGTAACGATAAATGGGCGCCGGTGACACAACGGCGCAGGGGTGTTCTTCCCGAGGATTTTGTTATGCTACCCCCGCTGCGGATAAACCGGAACCGTTGCAGGGCGAGCAGGCTGCCCGTCCTGCAAGGAGTGTCATTTTGTGTAAAAAAAATGAAATGAACCAACCAGGGAGTCCTGAATGCCCATGAATCGATCTTATTCCTGGTTTCAATGGCTGCCCTGGTTTGCACTGGCCTGTTTGGGCTGCAGGGCGTCTGCACAAGTCACAAAAGTATCACTTTTGACCGCGTCGCTCACTGACCTGCAGGCAAGTTATAGTACAACCTGTAATACCGTGGTCTCGCCGGTCATAATGTTCTTGACATCGTACAGCAGTGGCCCGGTGAATGTCTTCGGTAGCAGCACCCGCGTGATGGCCCGGGCCGGCAGCGTCAGGGCGCCGGGCGCACCGGCGGGCCCGTTGACGAGCAGCCACGGAATCTCCGTATGGTTGGTGATCTCCACAAAAGCGTGCCTGTCATTTTCATGAAAGGGCGCAGCGACGGTGATGCCGTTGCGGAAGAATTCCCGCGCCAGCGTTTCGCGTCCCGCCAGCATCTCTCCAAACCACACCAGGGTTTCGCCCTTGAAGAGCGCTTCGCGTAAACTTTCCCGGGTGCGCTCCCGGGCGAATACCAGGGTCATCGGCCGGTGGTCACCCGGCGCCTTGAGATACCCTTCACTGATAACGCCATGCGCGTCGCTGTTGCCCAAAACGGCGAGGTTGTGGCGGGTGCAGAAATCCAGCACCAGCGGATAATACTCCACATCGTTGTAAAATTCGATGCCGTGCAACCAGCCTTTGTCCAGCAACTGGTGATGGATGTCGTAGAGTTTGGGAATGCCATCGGGCTCCTGTGCCTTCCAGCCGGGATGGTTCCAGAGGATGAACGCCTTCTGCCCGATAGCCTCCTTGATGACGTCCAGAAATTCGGGCTGGTCGAGTCTGGCGGCGTCGCTGATGAAAAGGGCATTGAAATGTCCGGGGGGCATTTTGCGGGTGATTTCAGCGCCCTGGATCAGGAGGATGTTTTTTTCGCGCGCGACGTTTTCGGCGATTTTCCAGGCGGCATTATGGTCGACAGGAATGTAGGCTTTATGGGGCAGGTACTCGATGTGGTCAGTAATGGCGATGGCGTCGAGGCCATCGCGCCACGCTTCCTCGACGCGCACGGTGGGCCAGACGTGACCGTCGGAAAAGACCGTATGCAGGTGCAAATCACATTTGAGCGTCACCCGTCCGTCGAGATCGGGCAGATGATAGATGCGCCGCTGGGCGGCCAGCGGCAGGGTGCAACTGAATGACAGGATCAGAATCCAGAGTCTCAGACGCAATGTTTTTTTCATTTGGCATGTTCCTTGATTTTATCGCGCTTTAAACAGGCGCAAATAACCATAGAATTCATGTATAATAGACGCATCACCGCGGGACAAGTTCCGGGCGGATTCCACATTCCCCTTGTTTTTCAAATCGTGATTGGCTAACTTGCCGCTGCTGTTATCTCGTCAGTTATATCTCATGGAAAAGGGCAAAAAATGGCAGGGCGAGCGTGCAGGTTGCTCGCCTGAAAACGGGTCCAGTGTATCCGGCTTGGGTATTAGTATGATGATTTGAGGGGAAGCCACATCCCGAGAACACGGCAGAGGTTTTTCAAAGCGTGATGTCACGCATAACATCGAGAAATAGGGACCCTGTCACCTTCACAGAGGAAACACGCTGCGTCATGAGAATTCTGCTGCTCACCAACGAATGGGGCGGTCATCCGGGCGGCTTGAGACGTTACCTGGCGCAACTGGCCGCCGCCTTGCAGGAACGAGGGCATCATTGCGCCATCGCTTATGCAACGCATCTCGGCGCAAACGCCATCAGTCACGCTGCAAATGTTCCGGAATATGGCATCCCCGGCCTGGATCTATATTCCGGCCGTAAACCCACGCCGACCCTGGATATGCTCGATCGCGTGATACAGGCGGAGTCCCCGGATCTGATCTTTTTCCATGCTATTCGCAACGCCGCGGTCATCCGCCGGCTGGCGCTAACCCATCCCGTCGTGGGCATGATGCACGCCTACGAAGCGATCTGTCTGCGCGATACCAGACGGTTCTATTTCAAAAAGAAGATTTGTCCGCATGCGCTCGGCTGGCATTGTCTGATCAATTGCCATTTTTTGCGCAAACCCGCTCGCGGCGGCAGGCTGCCCCGCTTCGCCTCTCTCGGCGCCGCGCAGGATTTCCTCCAGGCTTGCCGGGCGCATACCCATCTCATCGTGCCGAGTCAGTACATGGTGGATGCGTTCGTCCACAATGACTTTCCACCGGAAAAAATATTCAAATTGCGCCATTTTACCGCATTACCTCCCGGAGATGTGGAAGCGACCTATCCACGCGCAAAGCGTATTCTCTTCGTCGGCCGCCTCACCGACCGCTATAAAGGCATCGAATGTGTCCTGGAAGCGCTGAAAAAAACCACCATGGATGTTCACCTCACCGTGGCCGGAGCGGGTTCCCATCTGGATCGGGCGAAGGCAGTGACTTTTCGTCTCGGTCTTGCGGACCGGGTTCACTTCCTCGGATGGATTTCACCCGGGGAGGTGGGGCCACTCTACCAAAACGCCCTGGCGGTGGTGGTTCCCTCCGTGTGGGCGGAACCCTTCGGCCTGGTGGGCATCGAAGCCATGGCGCACGGGGCACCCGTCATCGCCTTTGGCGTCGGTGGCATCCGCGAATGGATTCGCGATGGCGTCAACGGCTATGAAATACCCTGGCTGGACACCGGGCGGATGGCTGCCGCCATCGATGCCCTGGCGGCGCATCCCGACAGGGTGAAACAGTTTGGCATGGCGGGAAGAAAAATGGTCGCGGAAGAATTCAGTGAGTCCATCTACATGGATCGGCTGCTGGCGCTGTTTGCACAGGTGATCAGCGCCGGCGTTCAAAAATGAGAGAGGCAAAGCTCCCCGGGCAGGCTCTGTGGCGCTTTGAAATATGCCAGACACCGGCAGACACGCCCGCCATAGAACACGCCATCTGACAGAATAAAAAAAAGCCCGGCGCATGGCCGGGCTTTCCCCAAAGGGGTCTTCTTTTCAACGCTTCTGCCTGCACCCAATCCCGTTCAAACTTAACCCGGAAAAACCGGAACCGTTGCAGGGCGGGCAGACCGCTCGCCCTGCAATTTTTGCCATTTTGCAAAAAAATGCAAAGAAACTATTGGTTCCAGATATATGCTTTCGTCGCGTCGCGGTGACAGCCGGCGACGCAGGTGGCCGTGGTGCGGTTCCAGGA
>DCUM01000104.1:0-3277 GCA_002327255.1 bacterium UBA2214
ATAGGCGCCCCACGGCATCTCCCCATAATCGGGTGTGTAAGGAGCTTCCTCTGCCGCGTCATGGCCCGCTGCGCGCAGCAGTGGGACTTCGCCGGGGCCGTCGACCAGTTCATCGATGAGGCATGCGAAGGGGTCAGACCACTCCCTGCGCCGCATCCAGGAGGTGATCAATCCACCACCGGCGATGATGGGGATGCCGGGATAGTCGCGGCGCAGCAAGCCGATCAGGGCGAAAGCGGGCAGCGCCTGACTGAGATAGTTGATCGAGATGCCGATGCGCTGCGGGGTGCTGCGGTCAAAGCGGGCGCGTAATTGCGATGCATAGAAGGGATAGAAAACGGTTCTCTCGGGCATGGCGGCCGCCTCGAGCAGATCATCGCTGCGCAGCGGGGTGCGTTTTTCGTGCTGATAATCGGCCAGGGAAATGCGTTCCTGAAAGCGCAGGCCCTGGACGCCGAGGAGGCGGTTCAGATTGCGCACGGCGCTCGCATAAGCCGCCGTGGACGCATAGCCCTGGGGCGATTGCAGCCATGCCCTGTCGGCGCCGCGGCGCTGCCAGGCCTGAAGGCTCCAGCGGTCTTTTTGCGGCAATGGCAAATCCACAAGCCAGTGCACGGCTTCGACGTTGGCATCCCAGATCTGACAGGCGGCCGTGTGATGCCGCAGGGCGCCAGCGAGCCGGGCGAGTCCGGCGGGCGGTTCACAGGGCTTGGCGATGGGGGGATAGATGAGCAGAGTCATGGGCAATAAAATGGCCGAGAGCGCACCATTACCATTCGATGGGGTCAGTACGCCGTTTTTTGGTCAGACTGTTAAGACGTTTTTGCTCGAGTCGCCTGGCTTTGGCCTGCGGCGACATCGGTTTTGACTTGCGCTGTGGTTCCGGCTGCAAAGCCTCGCGCAGCAATTCGACCAGCCTTTGCAGTGCGGCCTCGCGGTTGGCCAACTGGGTACGGTGGCGGCTCGATGTCACCCATAACAGACCCTTTTTGTTGATGCGCGTGGCGAGCCGCTCGCGGATGAGCCGGCGTTGGTCGTCGGACAGCCTCTGTGCCGCCTCGAGGTCGAACCACAGGGTCACGCGCGTTTCCACTTTGTTGACGTTTTGTCCGCCCGGCCCGCCGCTGCGCGAGGTGGTGAAGGAGACGGTTTCTTCCGCAATCTCGATATGTCGGTCAATTTCTATCATGTCGATCCATTTTGCCAGCCTGTTACATTGAAGAAGCGTTGGGCACCGGTCGGCGCCACATGCATCCGCTGGCGCATGAAAAGGGTTTTGGGTCGTGTGTCCGCCGCCACCTGCAGGCGATGATGGCGGATGCTGGATCAAATTTCCTTTGAGCGACGCCTTGCGGATATGCCGGCGCCGCATTATTCAGAGCCGACTCAATGTAGGCAAAAACGCGATGAAAAGCAATTCAAAAGGCAAAACCCTGTTTTTCTCGCCTGATGCGCATCCAGATAGAAAAAATTGGTGCGGTCTGGGGGAATAAATGTAAATATTTCTTGATTTTTAATTTATATACATATACTTTAATTTATAACCCAACCAGGGAGGAATGATCTATGAACTACACCATCACCCATATCGAAGGCATTGGTGCGGCAATGACCAAGAAATTGCACAAAGCGGGTATCAAAAGCGTGCAGGGATTGTTGAAGAAAGGTGCCACGAAAAAGGGTCGCAAAGAGATCGCGGAAGCCGCGGGGATTGATGAAGCTGTCATCCTCAAGTGGGTCAATATGGCTGATCTTTATCGCGTCAAGGGCATCGGCAAGCAGTATGCTGAAATCCTGGAAAAGGCCGGTGTGGACACGGTCAAAGAGCTCAAGATGCGCAGGGCGGACAATCTCCTCGCCAAAATGGCCGAAGTCAACAAGGCGGGAAGTAAACGTCTGGTTCGCTTGCTGCCTGGCCTGAAAAGAGTCGAAGCCTGGATTGAAGAAGCCAAAAAATTACCGCCCGTCGTCACCTACTGAGTCGTCGCGAAGCGGTTTATGATTTGAACCTGCCGGTTTTCTGAAATCCGGCAGGTTTTTTTTAGGGCCATCACCCCCCTGTTTCATCATCTTACAATCGTGTCGAACCGATTACAAAACCGTAATCCATTCCCTTCTGTATTCATGACAGCCGCACTTCGATTTTCATATAAAACAATTATTTAGCTTCACAGGCATGTTCTTTGCGTTTCTGGCACTATATTTGCACGCTTTCCAGTAAAAAGGAGATAGCGAGCATGAAACGATGGCTTTTACTAGGGGTTATAATGGGGATATGGGGTGGCGAGATGGCGGTGGCGCAGAGTCTGCAGCGCGTCCTCTATGCGGACATGCTGGACCGCGCCGGCACCACGGTCCTGGGACAGGTGCAAAACCGCTCGGGGCAATTTATTGCGGGAAGAGGCTGGCAGGCGAAGACCTCCACCAGTCAATTGATGATCACCTTGCCGGAAAAACTGCCGGCTGTGGGCGCCTTGATCGTGGATGTGACCAACTTCGATCCCGTCAGTCAGAATATCGATGTCAAACAGCAGATCATCAACCTCTATTCGCAGTCCAATGGCAGCAAGGCCATTTTTTATACCGACGGCTCGTGGATCAATATCCGCACGGGCAGCGGTTACAGCACCGGCCCCGGGGTGGCGGGATTCAAGATGCTGGCCGCGCCGCGCGGCGTCGGCACCCGCGATGAGGTGCGCATCATCGAAAATGCCACCTGGAATCTGAGCCGGGTCTATGAGTTCAAGATCACCTGGGATACGGCAGTGACCTCCGTCTATCTGGACGGTAAAAAGATGTGGACGCTGCCCTTCAGCGGACAGGTCGAGCTCTTCCGCTATATTTTTCTCGGCACGGACAATGTTTATGTGGCGCAACCGGGTGTGATCTATAGCAATTTGCGCATCATGGGGACGGGCGATACGGCCGAGGTGTCATCGGATGCAGAGGGCGGTCAACGGCCCGAGACTGCCCGTCTGCTGCCCAACTATCCCAATCCCTTCAATCCCACGACCACGCTCTCTTTTGAACTCGAGAAAAGGGCGCCGGTGACCCTGGATATCCTCAATCTGTTCGGCCAGGTCATCGCCACGCTGGTGGATGAACCGCGAAATGCCGGCATCCATCGCGTGGCCTGGAACGGGTGCGACGCCGGCGGCAGGTCTTGCGCTGCAGGGGTTTATTTCTCCCGCCTCAGTACGCCCACTCAGCAATCCATGCTGCGCATGACCCTGATCAAGTAATCCGCTTTGTTGGGCATCCCGGGACCTGGCTGCGG
>DCUM01000104.1:3297-3454 GCA_002327255.1 bacterium UBA2214
GCCAAGAATCGGATCGCGTACCGTACTATACCCTAATAAACTCTCATCGGCGATCTCTGCGATCGGCGGTTTTTGAAAAGATCAGGCTTGTGACGGCTTGGAGAGCCGGGAGGCACATCCGATGGTGTGCTGGTGTGGATGCCCGGAATTAAAAAAA
>DCUM01000007.1:0-1744 GCA_002327255.1 bacterium UBA2214
AGAACATGAGGCGCCAGGGTCTTACATCTCCCCTCTCAAGAGGGGAGAAAAGAACTTATCTCATGAATTCTTTTAAGTAAGCGTCAGCGTCATCGCTGGTGTAGCCGAGCAGGTCAACCAGGATCTCGCGGGTGTGCTGGCCGACAGAGGGGGCGGGCCCATGCGGGATCTCTTCCTCCGCGGGGACGGTGCTGTACTTGATGGGGTTACCCGCCACCGAGACCTTGCCGATGCCGGGTTGGTCAACCTCAACCAGCATGTGGCGAGCTGCCAACTGGGGATTCTCGAAGAGCTTGTCGATGGTGTTGATCGGACTGCAGGGGATGTCCTCGGCCTGCAGGATCTCCATCCATTCGTCGGCGGTCTTGTCCGCCAGGCGGGCTTCCAGGAGCTCCCTGAGCTCATCCACATGATCGGTGCGGCTGGCATTGGTGAGGAAGCGCTCATCCGAACAGAGCTCAGGCAGACCGATCACGCGGCATAGGCGGGTGAAGAGATTATCATTGCCAGCCGCGATGATGAGGACGCGGTCTTTGGTCTTGAATCCTTCAAAGGGCGTGATGAGGGCGTGGCGCATGCCGAGCGGGCCGGGGATGAAGCCGGTGGAGGAATAACGCGCGACGGCGTTTTCAAGGATGGCCACCTGGCAGTCCAGCAGGGAGATGTCCACCTTTTGCCCCAGGCCGGTGACCGCGCGCTGGTAGAGCGCGCCGAGCGTGCCCATGGCCGCGTAGGTGCCGCCCATGACGTCGCCGATGGAGGTGCCCACGCGCACAGGACTACCGCCCGGCTCGCCGGTGATGCTCATGATACCGCCCATGGCCTGGACGATCATGTCGTAGCAGGGACGCAGCGCCCAGGGGCCGGTGTTGCCAAACCCGGAGATGGAGACGTAGATCATGCGCGGGTTGATCTTTTTCAGCGTTTCATAATCGAAACCCATGCGGACCATGCCGCCCGGTTTGATGTTCTCAATGACCACATCCACCTTTTCCACCAGCTTGAGGAAGACCTGGCGCCCGGCTTCGGTCTTGGTGTTGCAGACCACGCTCTTTTTGCCGCGGTTGACGCTGGTGAAATAGACGCTCTCGCCGTTGATATGAGGGCCATAGGCGCGGGAATCGTCACCGCAGCCGGGGCGCTCGAGCTTGATGATCTCGGCGCCCATGTTGGCGAGCAGCATGGTGCAGGTAGGTCCGGCGAGCACGTTGGTGAAATCCAGGACTTTGATTCCCTCGAGGGGTTTGATGGTCATGATGAATTACCTCTTTACGTTGGTTTTGCTTTGAATAATTGCTGTTAAATGTAAAAACATATTTAACCACAGATACACACGGAAAACATAGATTTTTAATGTTTTGTCATTGCGAGCCCCGAATCCCCTAAAGGGGGCGACTGGGCACCGCCCCCTATAGGGGGTGCAATCTCATTCATGTTAGAAGTTTAGCCACCCATGTAAATCATTTCGGCATCCTTCATCTGCGAGACATAACGTCTCGCGATTACAGATATCTCCGCATTTCCTCCTGGAAAGTGCTTCGAAGATCGCCACGTCGTAATAACGCTCCTCGCGATGACATAAAATTTTTTGGTTTTCGCCCTCCCTTTCTACTCTCCCCCTTGGGAAGAGAAAATTCCAAATCAAGCTGGGAGGCTATGTTCAGCTTCGCATTACACAAGGCGGACAGGAATACCACACTTCGCATGGTACTTAGTGTCCGCACTGCGACTAAGTTACCTGGTA
>DCUM01000007.1:1783-3068 GCA_002327255.1 bacterium UBA2214
GGGCAGAAGTAGATGGAGCCGCCCATGTAGCTGGCCTTCTCTATCAATGCGCCGCATTTTTGGCAAGGCTGGCCGACCGTGTGCTTGCTGCAGCAGGTGGTATAGCCGCCGGGATTGCCGAAAAGGTCCTTCTCAGTATCACGCCCACCCTGATCGGTCATAAGAAGCAGGGTATGTGTGATGGAGGAAAAGAGCACATCCTTTTCCATGTCGATCATCGTGTTGAGGGGGCGTTTGGGATGGATGCGGGCATGATAGAGGATATCCTGCAGAACGCCATTACCCAAGCCGGGAAACCGCTGACCGGTCGCCAGGACGGCCTTGGCGCTGAGCCGTTGAACCTCCGGTGACGAAATGATCCCTGTGAAATATTCCCGGGAAAAATCATCGGTCAAGGGCGACGGTTTCTCGCGCACAACCAGATAATAGGGATTTTCGTTGCCACCCTCCCGGAAGCACATGATGCCGCCATACATTTGCACCGAAACTACCAAGGCGCTGCCGTCATCCAACTCCATCAAGAGCTGATGCTTTTGCGGGATTTTACTGCCTTGCGGTAAAAACGTCATGTTCGCGCCTTCGGAAAGCGCCAGATATACATCGCCTATGCGCAATTCCAATGTGCCGTTGAGCGGGTAGCTCTGATCGATCGCCTTCCCTTCCAGCATATCGGGATACTCTGACGGCTCTCCGCAATACCAGGTAAATTTGTGCGGCGAATGTGCGGCTTCGGCATGGACGATGCGGCGCCCAATCACAGTTTTGTTCAACTGTTGTGCATACACCGCGGATTCGGGAATTTCAATCACGTTTCTCTCCTATTTTTGCCTCGCTTGACTATCAGAACTCTGCAATAAAACTTAAAAAAGGTCAACCGTATATGAAATATGATAATATAGCACCAGTCTACACCATCCCTTACTTACTTCAACAGCAAAGGAGGCTTCATGGCGCAGCACTCTTCAGCCCCGGACGAGCCAATCGATCAGCGCAAAATTATTATCGGCGTCCGGATGACCATTCTCTACTCGATTTTGTATGGGGGATTTGTCGTCCTCAGCGTATTCCGGCCTGCCATTATGGGCTCCCCGGGATTGTTCGGCCTGAACCTGGCGATCACCTACGGGCTTGGGTTAATTCTCACTGCAATCCTTTTCGCAGTCATTTACAACTCTTTTTTTCGACCCGAACGGCTGAGCGCTACCACAGCACAGACTCAAGAAAAGGACCGGAAATAATCCATGACGATCATCATCTTCTTTGTATTTGTCGGTGTTGTGCTGGC
>DCUM01000007.1:3184-3612 GCA_002327255.1 bacterium UBA2214
CTGTTTGTGATCGCCGAGCCGATGAAACGCAGGGGCACCTACACGTTTTCTGACGCCTTGAACCATACCTTTCACCACAAAGGCATCCAACTCGCCGCCGGCATCAGCGTGCTGGTGGTATCGCTTTTTTATCTGGTACCGCAAATGGTGGGCGCCGGCGTCCTGATCGAACCGCTGCTGGGCATTCCCCACGCATGGGGCGTTTTGATCGTGGGCTCTTTCGTGATCCTGATCGTCGCCACCGGAGGGATGACCTCCACCACATATGTGCAATTTTTCAACGGCGGCCTGCTGCTCGTTTTTGCTGTTGTCCTCACCGTTGTGGTATTGATCCGCGGGGTGAACACACAGTCCCTGCCGCTAGAAGAAGGCAGTGCACAAATTGAACCCTATGTTTTCCAGGCGATCAACGCCGAGCTGGACGGCGT
>DCUM01000007.1:3676-4927 GCA_002327255.1 bacterium UBA2214
GGACCTGAGCCGTTCTTCACAACGGAGGAACTTGACGGAGAAACTTTCATCCGGATCGAGGACTGGTGGAAACTGGAGAAGGGATCTGATGGAAATGTTCTTCTCAAGGAAACCCAATTCCGCGCGTACCTGCCCGACGGGCGGGAACTGATCAACGGCGCGCTGGCAGCGGACCATAACTTCCTGCGGCAGATGGGCCGTGTGGCGCGCATCGAAAGCTCGGACGACACAACCAGTACCGGCCCTGTCGGCCCGCTGCGTTTGCTCAGCATCCTTTCGAATCCAGGAACATCCATCATTGTCCCCAGAAACACAAGTTTCACCTCCGAACAAGGCGAACAGGTCACTATCTACTATGAGACAACCATTGACGGCGCGACTTTCATGCGGCCGGGTCTGCTGTTCCCGCTGGAAGCCCGGGAAGGTGAGCCGGGCAGCCGAACACTGTTGAACCGGCTCAATTTCATCTCCTTAATGCTCGCCCTTTTCCTCGGCACCTCAGCGCTGCCGCATATCCTCATCCGCTACTATACTGTTCCGGACGCGGACGCGGCCAGAAAATCGACCATCGTCGCGATCGCGGGCATCGGGCTTTTCTATATCCTCACCATGTATCTTGGTGTCGGCGCGATCGCCAGCGGCGCGTTAAACCCGGAGACGAGCAACATGAGCGCGCCGCTCCTGGCACGCAGCTTTGGCGAGGCCCTTTTCGCGATGATCTCCGGAATCGCTTTCACCACCGTCCTGGCGACCGTTTCCGGACTGATCATGGCCGCCTCCGGCGCGGTTGCCCATGACCTGATCGGGCTCTTCTCCAAGCGGGAAGTGCCGGATGCCACCAAGGTGCGGGCGGGGCGCATCGCCGCGGTCCTGGTGGGGATCATCGCCATCGTCCTGGGCGTGATCTTCCGCGATATGAACGTGTCCTTCCTGGTCGGCTGGGCTTTCGCGGTCGCGGCATCCGCGAACCTTCCCTCCCTGCTGGCCATGCTCTTTTGGAAGAGAACCACCGCTCAGGGGATCATCGGTTCTGTGATGACCGGAGTGGTATCCTCGGTCATCCTGATCCTGCTCAGCCCGGAGATGTGGGCCATCTATGGGCTCGATCCCGCTTCCGCGCCCATGCCGATCAACCAGCCGGGGATCATTTCCATCCCTCTGAGTTTTATCGCGTTGGTCGTGATTTCTCTTAGCACAAAGAAAAAGGATCAACCTATCCCGGAAAAAGTGTAAGAAGCCGTGGCTGCTTGG
>DCUM01000086.1 GCA_002327255.1 bacterium UBA2214
GTGGACGAACTGGCCGCACCGCAGCTCGTGATCTCGGGATGGATACTCATCCTTCTCTACATGGCCGTGACCCTGTTCTTCGTCATTCGCGGCGCCCTGAAAATCAGGAGCATCTCCGACTATGCCGTCGGCAACGTCACTTTCTCCCCGGCCGCCGTCGGTCTGGCGCTGGCTGCCTCCATGACCAGCGCCGCCACCTTCATCATCAATCCCGGTCTCATCGCTTTCTATGGCATCAGCGCGGTCATCTCCTATGCCCTGGTGCTGCCCGCCGCCGCCATGGTCTCCCTGGTTGTGCTCACCAAAGGCTTTCGCAAACACGGTACCGCGGTCAAAGCCCTGACCATGGCGCAATGGATGGGCACACGCTACAAAAGCAGGGGCTTTGCTCTCTTTTTCGCCTTCCTCTCCCTCTTGCTCATCACCTTCATCGTGCTCATCATGGTCGGGTTGGTACAGGTGCTCTCCAAGACCCTCAATGTCTCGCAGCTCCATATCCTCATCGGCATCGCCGTCTTCATTTTTGGTTATATGGCCTTCGGCGGCGCCAACTCCATGGTGTACACCAATACCGTACAGGCGCTCTTGATGCTGATCGTGGCGTTCATTCTGCTGGGATCCGGGTATGAACATTTCAGCCAGGGTGTGCACGGGTTCCTGAACAAACTCGCCGCCATCGATCCCCGGCTGGCGCAGCCGACCAATGAGAGCAGCTTTCTCTTCCGCGATTTCTTTGAGATCTATATCGCCCAGATCATCGTCGGCATCGCCATCGTCTGCCAGCCGCATATCATCACCAAATCGCTGTTGCTCAAATCCGACAAAGAGGTGAACCGCTATCTGCTCGTCGGCATCATCACGCAGATGCTCTTCTTTTTCGTGGTCTTTGCCGGTTTGTATGCCCGGCTGGCCTTTCCGGACCTGACCGTGAACGGCACCGCCCTGAAGGTGGATCAGATCATGTCCGCCTATGTGGTCAAGGAATTTCCCGTATTCGTCGGACTCGTTGTGGTGATGGGCTTGATGTCCGCCGGCATCTCCACCCTCGAAGGACTCATCCAATCGCTGTCGACGACCATCACCGCGGATATCATCAAACCACTCTTTGGTGGCTTTCTCCCCAGTGATGAAAACAGACGCGCCAAAGCGGAAATCCGCATCAATAAAATCATCATCGTCTTTCTGGCGCTGGCTTCCATACTGCTCTCCTACCGGCAGATTTATCATCCCAAATTGAGCGTGGCGATGTTTGCACAAAATGGCGTCTACGGCTATTTCGCCGCCGCCTTTGTGCCGATCGTTCTGGGACTCTTTGTTAAAAATGTGCCCAAAAGGGTGCCCATCGTATCTTCCATGGTTGCGGTAATGGTTCACTTTGCGATGTACTATGGCAAGATCATGGTGCCTTTCACCAAATCAAGCGGCGAGAATCCCGGCGTGGCGGCGGCGGTGGCGATCATTGCCGCGGTGCTGGCAGGCAGCTTGACTTATCAACTATCCCGGGAGAAGAGGGCATGATCGCTTTCGAAACCGACTGGCTGAAAAAATGGGGGCAGTATACGCCGCAGCGGATGGCGCTCCGCGAGTACAGCCGTCAAATCGAATGGACCTATGCGGACATGAACCGGCGCGTCAATGCGCTGGCGCATCATCTGATCCATGATCTCAACCTGCACAAGGGCGACCGCATCGCGGTCTATTCCAAAAACCGCGCCGAATATGTCTTCCTCTTCTTCGCCTGCGTCAAATCGGGATTGATCCTCATCCCTTTGAATTTCCGTCTGATGCCCCGCGAACTCGATCACCTGATCCGCGACGCCGAACCGCAACTTTTTCTCTTCGAGTCCGAGTTCGCCGCTCTCACAGAGAAGCTTGAGACGCTCAAGACCATCCCGCTGCGGATGGAAATCGAAAGCCTGCAAACC
Source organism: bacterium UBA2214 (assembly GCA_002327255.1). Classification (GTDB taxonomy): domain Bacteria; phylum Zhuqueibacterota; class Zhuqueibacteria; order Residuimicrobiales; family Residuimicrobiaceae; genus UBA2214. The sequence goes on from DCUM01000086.1 coordinate 1,926, forward strand.
TTTCTCACCGGACCCCTCAAAACGGAAGCATTCACCCCGGCTCAGCCCATCGGCGCAGAGGAGCTGGTGATGATCCTTTACACCGCCGGCACCACCGGACTCCCCAAAGGAGCGATGATCAACCACCGCATGCTCTTCTGGAATTCCGTCAACACGGCGCTGCGGCTCGACATCACCTCTGCAGACCATACGCAGAGCTATGCGCCCTTTTTTCATACCGGCGGCTGGAATGTGCTGCTCACTCCTTTCTTCCACCACGGCGCCTCGCATACGCTGCTGGAGCGGTTCGACGCCGACCTGATTTTAAAACTGATGGAATCGGAAAAGACCACCCTGATATTCGGCGTGCCCACCATGATGCAGATGCTGGCGGATTCCCCCTCGTTCGATCAGGTTGATCTGTCGTCGGCGCGCTACGCAATCGTCGGCGGAAGCCCCATGCCGATTCCGCTCATCAACCGCTGGCACCAAAAAGGGATTTTCATCCGCCAGGGCTATGGGCTCACGGAAGTGGGCCCCAATTGCTATTCGTTGCATCAGGATGACGCGGTGCGCAAGAGGGGTTCGATAGGCTTCCCCAATTTCTACTTTGAAGCCAAAATCATGGATGACCATGGCCAGGAACTGGGCGCCCACCAGGTCGGTGAATTATGGCTGAAATCCCCGGTCGTCACACCCGGCTATTGGCGCGACGAGGAGGCCACCCGCCAGGCCATCACCGACGGCTGGTTTCATACCGGCGATATGGTACAGCGGGATGAGGAAGGGTATTGTTATGTCGTCGATCGCAAGAAAAATATGTTCATCAGCGGCGGCGAAAACGTCTATCCCGCCGAAGTGGAAAAATTCCTCTACACGCACGAAGCGATCAAGGAAGTGACTGTCATCGGGGTGCCGGATGAAAAATGGGGTGAAGTGGGCAAGGCATATGTCGTGCTGAAACCCGGCTATACGGTGACCGGGGAGGACATCCTCACCTACTGCAAGGGAGAACTGGCCAAATATAAAACACCAAAGTATGTAAAATTGCTGGATGAATTGCCCAGGAATGAAGCCGGCAAAATCAATCGCAAGGCACTGGAATGATCACTTTTTTCCCCCTGAGGAACGGCCAATGAGTATCTGAGAGTAACAAACTGACCATTTCTGGCAACATATTTTGAACATCCCATTACAAACACATAACAACGAACAGATGATAAATGCCCAATATATTGTTTGACTTTATGGGCTCTGGCTCGTCCAGATTTATGAGTTCATATTAATCAATGCACCACCCTTCACTTTTACTTTACAAGGAGGATTCACCATGAAACGTTCTCTGCTGATCTTGACCGTCCTGTTCGGGATGTTCCTGATGGCGTCCTGCGACAAGGATGATGACAGCGGCACCAATCCGGTCGCCAAAACCGAAGACTGGGTGGGCACCTGGCTGAGCGCCGGCGCCAACGTCGCGCCGCTCCTCGCTGTCGCTCCTTTCAACATCGACAGCGTTCGCGTCGAGTTCAAGGACAACCAGACGCTCACCATGGCTTCCCACGTCAAAAACGGCGCCTGGACCACCATGCCCGGGACTTATGTGGTGACCAAGGCCGCCACAGGCACCATTCATTCCATAAGCATTGTCTATGCGGCCTATTCCCAGGGCGGCATCTTTCAGGTCACCAAGGGTACGCCCGATACCATGCAGCTGGAAGTCATCCAGACCGTGCCGGCGATTCCGTTCCAGCCGCGCACCCCGGAAACCGGCTTTGGTTCCGATGCGGCGCTGGGCGTCCTGAATATCCAGAAATACGTACGCACCAAGTAATTTCCACGGCTTGACACAGCGGCATTGCGAAGGCACGCTACGTGGGATTCGCAATGCCGCTTCTTCATTCAGAACAAGTACTTTCATCGGTCAACCCTGTTTTCAAAAAAAGTGAGTGGATGCATGAAAACGATCAAATGGTTATTCGCCGCTCTGTTACTGAGTGCCTTCTCCCTGCCAGCCCAGGTTCCGGCCCCGTTCCCCGAAAAAGAGGAAAAGCCGGATAAAAAAGAGGTCACGCTGATCGGCTACTATTTTATGCGCGCCGAACAGAGCAACACCGCGCCGACCAATGAGTTTCTGAAAGGCCAGGTGGTGGGACGTCTTTTCGGCGGCAACACCGTGCAGACATCGAACGCCCGTTCCAGCTTTATCGAGCAGCGCTTCATTCCCATGATTGCCTATTCGCCGCGTCTGTTCGACGGCTGGGCGACGGTGCGCATGAATCTCGAATTCGACTGGACCCTGGGCGACGCCAACTATGGCGCGGGCGGCAATCTCGGCGGCGCCTTTGCCGCGGACTTTGTCAATGTGCAGACGCAAAACCTCTTCATCGAATTTCGTCCGCAAAAAACCTTTGTCGTCAATGCCGGTCTGACCCGGCTTTTCGACAACGTCGCCGTGCCGGCATACACCTCGACCAGTCAACTCCTGCAAACCGGCTACCGCCTCGCCTTCTGGGGTTCCGATGCCAGTGGTTTCGCCATGCACAAAACCTGGGCCAACCAGCGCATCAAAACCGGGGCTTATCAACTCTATGAAAACAACGTCAACGAAGACGATGACGTCAACCTCTTCGAAGTCAATTATGAACACGATCTCGACATCGTCAACTCCATCGGCATTTCTTACTGGCGTCTGCGCGATCGCGCCAGCGGTGAGGGCGGGGTCTCCATCCTCGGCCAGGGATTGAATTGTACCCTCAGCGGCTACAACGGCGTGTTCAATTTTGATTTTGGCAATCAGAGATACTCCGCCGACATCAACTGGCTCGGCACCCATTTCCATGGCAATCCGCTGCTGAACCAGGGCCGCTTCGGCTACAACGGTTTCGCGGTGCTGAATTTTGGCCAGGCCAAAACCGCGACACAAAAAGTCGACATCATGGGATTTGCGGGCAATGCACGCCTGGCTTACAAATACGGCAGAACCGCCAGCGATTACGTGGCCCTCGACGGTTTGTACACCACGGGTGACAAACACAATATCCGGGACGGCAAGTACAGCGGCGTTTTGACGGGCAACAACTGGACCTCCCCCGGCGCCGTCTTTTTTGGGCACGGCCTCTATCTGCTCCTGCCGCATGGCAATGTGGTCAACCGGTTCACCGGCGCCGTGCTCGACATCCAGAACATCGGCTATGGCTTTGCCGGTGGTTCCGTGGTGGCTTCCCGCGATATCGTGCGCAACAAACTCAAGGTCAAAGCCGGGCTGGGCAGCGGATTCGCACCCGTCGCACCGTATCAGGGCGGCAACGTCATCGGCACCGAACTGAATTTCAACCTCTGCTACACGCTCCGCGTTTTCATGGACCTGGAACTCCACGCGGCCTATTTAAAGCTGGGCGATTTCTTCGATGCGCCTGTAATTAACAATCGTGAAACCCCTGGACGTCCCCAGGATCCCTGGACCATTTTTGCCACTCTGAAATGGATCATGTTTTGAGGAGCGTGAAATGAAATATCTACTAATCTTAATGATGGTGAGCGCCATGATGGTCACAGGATGCGCGACCTCCAGATACTACCAATTGGAGAAAAAAGAATTCGATGATTTCGATTATGGTTTTGCGACCAAAAAGATAGCCGTGCGCAACATCCAAATCTCCGTCATCGACGAGGGCCGTTCGGACAAGGTGCTCTTGCTCATTCACGGACTCGGTTCCTATGCCAAAGGCTGGAGAAAAAACATCCCGGAACTGACGAAACAGTACCGCGTCATCGCCGTCGATCTGCCGGGGTACGGCAAGTCGGACAAGGGCTTTTACCCCTATTCGATGCCCTTCTTTGCCACCGTCCTGACTGAGTTGTTGACGGAATTGCGCATCGACAAGGCCACCTTTGTCGGCCACTCCATGGGCGGTCAGATCGCCATGGTCACTTCGCTGCTCTTCCCGGAGCGGGTGGAGCGTCTGGTGCTGATCTCACCCGCCGGTTTTGAAAGATTCACCGATGGCGAAGGCGCCTGGATGTCCAAAGCCATGACGCCGGAATTTGTGCACGACACACCCATCCGCAACATCGACATCAATCTCAAGTCCAACTTTTACAGCTATCCACAGGACGCCAGTTTCATGATCACCGAGCGCATTCAGATGCGCGGCGCCAAAGATTTCGACAATTACTGCTATGCGGTTTCCAAAAATGTGGCGGCGATGCTGGATTATCCGATGTGGGACAAACTGGGTCGCATCGGTCATAAAACGCTGATCCTGTTCGGAGAAAACGACAATTTGATTCCCAATCCCTTTCTCCACGGCGGCAGCACGGCCGACATCGCCCGGATCGGTCACAGTCAAATCAAGGACAACCAGCTCATCCTGATTCCGGAATGCGGCCACTTCGCCCAGTTCGAGAAAGCCGATGTGGTCAATCAGGCAATCGTCCAGTTTATGGATTAGGATTCATCAGGAGCGCCGGGGAGCCCCCCGGCGCTCCATTCCCCGCCAAACCCGATCGTGCAGAGCGGACGCTGCTGTGAACGGCCTCCAGTGATGGCGATACCATACCGCTCCGTAAATCATCGTTAAACCGCACTGTAGTGTATAGTCCCGGGGGTTAATTTATTTGCTTCTTGTGTGACAGGCATCAACTAGCCGTGGCAAAATACTTTTGCATCTGGGCGCTGATCGTCGTATATTGTCGTTAAAATAACCGGACGAGTTCTTCCTGGTGACAAGTCCTCGCTTTTGCCCCTTTTGCGCCGATGCCAGCAGATGTGATCGCGTCCGCAGGCAGGCTCCAAAATAACGGTAACGTAACAGGTTCATCCAGTCGCTTCCAGTTTGACATCGAACGGACTCGCACTTTGTTCTAAAGAGGACTCCATATATGAAGCCCCTCACCCATCTTCTGACAACCATGACGGTCGCCTTAATTTTCATTGCCGGCCATGGCGATCGCGCCGTTGCGGGCAGTTACTTTGTCGCAACCACGGGCAATGACACCTATTCGGGGAGCATCAGCCAGCCCTGGCGTACCATCCAGAAAGCAGCCAACACGCTCCAGGCCGGCGACAGCGTCTTCATTCGCGCCGGCGTCTATGAGGAACGGGTCACCATGGCTGTGTCGGGTTCCGAGACCGGCGGCTGGATCGTCTTCACCAGCTATCAGGATGAATCCGTTGCCGTGGATGGCAGCAGCTTTACCGTGCCCGCCAGCGATAACGGCATGATTCTCATCGACGGTCAGCATCACCTGATCATCCAGGGACTGGAACTGCGCAACTACCGCACCGCCGTGCGTTACCGCACACCCAGCGGCATCTTTATCACTGGTACTTCGCACCACATTCGCCTGCTGAACAACCACATTCATCACATCGAAACCAACTATACGGGTGTCAATGGCGGTGATGCACACGGCATCGCCGTCTATGGCCGCAGCGCGACCGCTTCGATTCACGAGCTGCTCATCGAGGGGAACCGGCTCAACGACCTCAAATTGGGTTCCAGTGAAGCGCTGGCCATCAACGGCAATGTCGAACATTTCCGCGTCGCCTCCAATCTGATCCACGATTGCAACAACATCGCTTTCGTCTTCATCGGGTACGAAGAGACCTGTCCGGACCCGGCCCTGGACCGCGCCCGCAACGGTGTGGTCTGCGATAACACGGCCTACAACATCTCCTCCTATGGCAATCCCGCCTACGGCAACGAATATGCCGCCGGGGGCATCTATGTGGATGGCGGCCGCGACATCCTCATCGAGCGCAATACAGTTTACCAGGCCGATATCGGCATCGAGATCGCCAGCGAGCACACGGGGCGCATGACCAGTTCGATCACCGTCAGAAATAATTTTCTGTATCGCAACAATATAGCCGGCATTGCCATGGGCGGTTACGATGTCGACCGCGGCGGCACGGAAAACTGCGTGGTCGTGCACAATACGCTGTTTGAAAATGATGTCCAGCACACCTGGAGCGGCGAGCTGATGCTGCAGAACGACATCCGCAGCACCATTATTAAAAACAACATCATTGTCGCCAATTCGCAGAGCGTGCTGATGACCAATTATTTTACAGCGAATTCGGACAATACGGTGGATTACAATATCTACTTTGCACCGGCGGGGGTCAACAACAGCGAATGGCAGTGGAAAAAAGTGGATTACGCCGGTTTCACGGCGTATCTCAGTGGAACCGGCAACGACGCCCACTCCTACTTTGCCAATCCGCAGTTCGTGAGCACAGCGACACCGGATTTGCACATTCAATCCGGATCTCCGGCCCGCAATGCAGCACAAAATCTCGGAGAGGCGGTGGCGGGCATTCTCGATATAGACCGGGAGATGCGGCAGCAGGGCCCGGGGCCCGAGATCGGCGCCGATGAGTACGCAGAAAACGTCAAAACCGTGCAAATCCGGCTCTTTTTACAAGGCGCCTGTGCGGCCTCATCATCCGAAATGACCACCGCGCTCAACGATAAACGCTATTTGCCGCTGACCGCGCCCTACAGCGAGGATGCCGTCACCGTCTCTTACATGCCGGCCACAATCGTGGACTGGGTTCTGGTGGAGATTCGGACGGAGGCCGGCGCCGTGCTGGAATCGATCAGCGCCTTCCTGCGCAAGGATGGGTATGTGTGTGATATCGATGGGCAGAATGGCATCCATACCCATCAGGAGGAAGGATACTACCGGCTCGCTGTGCGTCACCGCAACCATCTGGCCGCCAGAAGCGCGACCGCCATCGCCATTTCGCCCGGCAGCACAGCGCTGTATGATTTCACGGCCGGCGTTGCCGCCTATGCGGCGCCCGCGTCCGCATCGCAAATGCCCTCGGGTCTGTGGGCGGTCCGTTGCGGCGACATCAACCGGGACGGCCAGGTCACCACGCGCGATTATTGCCGTTGGTATAACCGTTTCAGGCTCTCCGCTGCCGGCTATGAGGACTCGGATCTCGATCTGGACGGAACTATCCGCATCACGGATTATGCGTTGTGGCTGCAAAATGCGCTGCTGGGAAGTACATCCGAACCTTGAAAAACTGCCAGGTGTTCACAGACTGCATCATCCACGCGATTGATAAACCGGCCAAGACTGCGTAAACTGCAACACTATGAAAAGACCCGGATTCGACGTTGTCAGAGGCGCTGTTTACCTGGATATTTCTTAGCGCTTGTCAGTATATTTTAAATAATTCCACGCGATTATATCCCTGCCCATAGCATCTGGCGCATCCTCCTGCACCGCCCCAACGGTGGAACTTTAGCTTGACTATATCACCGGCATTGAGGTACAAGATTTTTCCCTGTCCGCCAGACATCAGTGCCGTGGAAGACACCACGGCAAAACCATTATTCAAAACCGTCCCGGAGGCATCATTGACGTCAACAAAGGCAGAGGCGGCTGCGTTGGCATCAATTTCAAGCCCGGCAGCGAAACTTACAAAGTAGTATCCTGAAACCGTCACCGTCACCTGGGTAATGGTCACCGGCGTCGAATTGCAGGATGAAAGTGGTGGGTCAAAAAGTGGGGCTTCGGCCAAATAATTGATCAGTTTGGGATAATCCCAACTCGCCAGACCTGACGCGTCTGAAGTCAATACCCTGCCAGCGCCGGGCGAGCCGCCGCTGATTTTAACCTGGCCGTTGACATCCAATCTGGCGGCTGGATTCGTCACCCCGATGCCCAAATATCCACTTGAATTCAAGATCATATTTGCCGTCGAACTGCCGTTGCTCCGCATCTGGATGGACGAACCCGAACCAGCTGCCAGATCCAGCATGCCCTGCGAATAGATATTTGCGGATCCGGTTCCAGAAAAATGGATTTCATTGCCGCTGTGCGAAGCTATGCCAAGGCTGCCGCCTGGATTGGTTTGGCCGATACCCAGACGGCTGTTGGTGTTATCCCAATACAGGTTGGCGTTGTTGCTCAGCGTGCTGGTTCCGCTCCAGAACGCCACCCGCGTCGCCACGCCCGTACCGCCGACACCGGTGGACGGAGTTTGCCACGTCGCCAGACCTGACGCGTCTGAAGTCAATACCTTGCCAGCNNCTGTCGTGCCGATGCCCATGTTGCCGCCCTGCTGAATTGTCATAAGAGGTTGGTTGCTGCTGTTTTTCACATACATTTGTGCTCGGACATCCTGCTGCATGAGTATGATCATCAACAGCATGGCAATAAGTAATCTAGTCCCATCGCCTGAAAACTGTTTGCTAATTATTAGGAAATCACGAATGGTCTTCATTCTAACTCCTTCGTTTAAAGTCGGAAATGGGCATATCCCGAAAGATTGGTTTAAATACACAGATCTGAGTCAAAAAAGTAACACTTAGAAAATAAGTGACCCTTTTCTGCAAACACAATTTTCATTTCATGTTATTTATTTTATTGTTTTTAAGTTATATTAATCATTCATGCTTCTGACGATTGCTCCATCTCACCCTGAAATTGGCAATTCTTATGCCAGACTATATAACATTTCCAATACATGCGCGCATACACCGACTTTTTTTAAAAATATCCGGGGTTCCATTTCAGTGTCATTGGCTGCTAATCCGCTTCTTTTGCAGGGAGCCTGTTCGGCCCATTGAAATGGCGCTTTACTTCATCAGCGCCAGCTTGCGCACCTGCTCAAAGACGCCGGCCTGGAGGCGCACATGGTAGATGCCGCTGGCCAGATTATCAGCCGTCCATGGCACCTGATGCCG
>DCUM01000162.1 GCA_002327255.1 bacterium UBA2214
AAATAAGAAAATTTCAAAGGGTGAAGAAATTCAGTTTTTGATACCGTTCAACCGTTGTGTCATGGGGTGCTCATTCCAATCCGCCCGACACGCTGGTTTCCAATGCAAAACGCCGTGAACCTCTGTGTGGGCGAAGCGCCATGGACTCCCAATGATGAAATAGCGGCCTGTCGCGGCGTTGCGCAGCAGCCGCGAAGGAGCGCGTCACCAGCGCAGCGGGTGCGCATTTTTTATCGTCCCATCTGCCGTTTACCATGGAGGCGGCGAAAAGCAGCGGTATTGTGGGCGCCGCCCGTGCAAAGTTGAGTTGCTGAGGCTGTGCCGCATCATCATTTCAGCTATTTTGTGCGTCTCTGCATTTGAACAATCCTTCCTGATTCTCTGCGCAGGTTGATCCTGCAGCAATCCAGCCCGTTTGCACACCTGGCAATTTTACTTGATTTTCAGATAGTGATTGGCGAAATTACCTTCACGCTGCAAGCGCGGAGGCGCCGGTTGTTTTGCCGGATCACAGCAACCCGAAGAATCCATGTATAGGCTTGACAGGCTCAGCAGGATCGTTTTGCCTTAATCAAAGTTTGAAAAGAGGTTTTCCAGGCAGATGATTATTTTTCATAGAACAAAATTTCACAAAATTGTGAATAAAAAAGGTTAAAACGATCAACGTCAACCTGACGCGGAATCTTTCAATTATTCATGTCATGCCCTTCTATTCATGAGGGGTCTCCTTTGAACAAAGAGGGATTGCGATTTGATACCCTGGCCAGTCGCTGACATATCCGGCAAGGCAATTATTCGAATCAGCATTATTGCTCTCCTGATTATGCCGTATACGATATCCGCCCGGGCAATCCAGGCCCCGGCGGATGACGCGCCGCAGATCCTGCGCGCACCGCTCGCGCGCGACCGTGAAGGCCCGGAATTTTATTCCTTCGCCGACAAAGTCGCCGCAACCATTCAGGAAATCCTCTACCGCCTCGACCTGGAGGGAATTCTCGTCGCCATTCCGGTTGATACGGAACGGATCGAATCACACCCTTTTGAGATGCAGCACAGCATCTATGACGCCGACGAACTGCAATTGTTTGACGAAGCGATTGTCGTGCGCTCGGCCGTCCTTCTGCAGAGCGCCGCGGCGCGGCCGCGGGATGAGCGCCATGCCCTGCACGAGTCCTTTTTCACTCCATACGATCAAGGCCGGAGAGCGCCGCCTGCCGGCAACATTCGCACGACGATTACGCTGCAGGCGGAGTACTATGACATCGAAAGAGAGCAGTATCTGGGTGCCCTGCAGATACAAGCCGAATCCAGCGGCGGCGACAGCAGTCGATCCAGAGAACGGGCCTGGAAAAAACTGGAGCAAAAGCTGGTGCTGGAATTCACACGAATTTACAGCGCCTCCGCAGGGGGGGTCCTCGATGCGGCAGGCAGCCGGATGACCCTGGACATCGGCAGCCAACAGGGCGTTGACAGGAATATGTATATGGAGATCATCGCGCCCGATCGCATCACCGGCGAGGCAGAAACAGAAGGCATCGTCGACGGCGGCGTGGTCGCACTGGGCGCGGTGCTCGATGTCGCCGAGGAGTGCTGTACGTTAAGAATCGTGCGGCAGTGGCGCGATCATTATCCCGGCAGTTGGGCTCTGTACCGCCCCGGCTCGCTCTTTGCGCTGCAGCTGACAGTTACGCCAGCCCTCATGGTAAATTACAGCAATTATACGCTGCATTTTCACGCCGGCGTCGAGCGCGCCCTGGAAGGGGGCGGCGGGTTCAGCATCCTGCGCGCGCAGGATTCTCAGGGGCGTGACGATTATGGCTTTGGCTTCAGCGGATTCACCCTCTGGCGCTTTCTCAACAGGCCGCGCCTTGACGGTGGCGTCCGGTGCGGATTCGATTTCGATATCCCCTTCAGGAAAGACGATGACGGCGGTACCGTCTCAACCCTCCTCTTTTCGCTTCATGTCGGTTTCACCGGCGAAATAGTGCTGTCACCGGGCACGGATTTGGTGCTGTTTGGCGGATACCGCCACGGTTTCAAAAACAGCCACTGGAACTACTCGAGGGAGGAGGAAACCTTGCCCGCCTATTGGCTCGGAGAGGCGCCGGAGGTGAATAATACGGGGTTCTTCTTGTCCGTGGGCTACAAATGGATATTTTGAGGACTTGCCAGGGCACCATTTTTTTACTCAGACAAGATGCCAGCGCCGTACGTGAGGCATGACAGGATGGCGTCTCCCCCTTTTCTGCCTGCGCTGCCTCTCCATTTAGCCGGTTCTGCTGCAATGGGTGAAAACAGTGGCGGGGGGTGATCCGGCCCTCTCCGACCCTCACATTGGAGCGCACAATCGCGCAGGTCTGCTGCGATTCTGTGACGAGGGTTTGTCTCTCGGCATAGACCGGGGCGCGGTTGAATCAACAGGGCCTCTCCTGCGACGGTCAGCTGCAGCAACCGGGTCTGGAAGATATTCTCCTTTTCCGTTGTTCCGCACCGCCGCTACCTTTGATAACCATGGCGCCGGGTTGGAGGGCAATCGTACCACTTTTGCT
>DCUM01000188.1:0-1710 GCA_002327255.1 bacterium UBA2214
CACAAAAGGTATAGATCGGGTATCCATGGCAAACCAATAGGCTTTTGTCCAACCTCAACCGCTCCGCGGTTATATTCCGTCCTTACTCCCATGCTTCACACCGTATCTCTGCAAATTCTCACATCCATCCTCGTGATTGGACACGGAAATTGATAGAAATCTGACGTTGTGGCATCGAACTATCGATTGGAAGTGTCTGTACCTCTGTTTTATCTTTTCACTTTTCATAAAGATTGGAAACACATGCAAAAGAAGGATTCCTTCCAGGCACTGGGTTTGTCCATGGACTCGCTTTCCGCGGTTCAGGCAAAGGGTTTTACCCAACCCAGTCCGATTCAGGAAAAAGTCATTCCCCTGCTTCTGGCAGGAAACAAAAACATCATGGGTCAGGCGCAGACCGGCACCGGCAAAACGGCCGCTTTTGGTCTGCCGATCCTTGAAAAAATCGATCCCCGCGCGCGCGAGGTGCAGGCTCTGGTGCTGGTGCCGACGCGCGAACTGGCGATTCAGGTCGCCGGCGAACTGGCCTCTCTGCGCGGCCGCAAAACAGTAAAAATCCTGCCGGTCTACGGCGGGCAATCCATACAGCCGCAGATTCGCGGACTGCAACAGGGTGTCCAGATCGTGGTGGGCACGCCGGGCCGCATCCTCGATCATCTGCGCCAGAAAACCCTGCGCATCCACAACCTGGCGTACTGTATTCTCGATGAAGCGGATGAGATGTTGAACATGGGTTTTCTGGAGGATGTGAAAAAAATTCTCTCCTTCACCAACACCAACAAGTCGACGTTGATGTTCTCCGCGACCATGCCGCAGGAGATTCTCTCCGTGGCCCGCAAGTACATGGGCGATTTCGAACTCGTGCAGATGGGCGAAGCGACCCTGACGGTGCCGCAGACCGATCAGACCTTCATCCCGGTGCGCGATACGGAAAAGTATCTGACCTTGTGTCAGCTGATTGATCATACGCCCGAATTTTACGGGCTGGTCTTTTGCCGCACCAAACACGAGGCGCGCAAACTGGCCAAAAGGCTGGCCAATCAGGGCTATGCGGCGGACAGCCTGCATGGCAATCTCACCCAGGCGCAGCGGGAAAAGGTCATGATGCGGTTCCGCAAATCCGCGGTGCGCATTCTGGTGGCGACGGATGTCGCCTCCCGCGGCATCGATGTGATGAACCTGTCTCATGTCATCAACTATGCCTTGCCGCAGGACCCGGAGTCTTATGTCCATCGCATCGGGCGCACGGGCCGCGCCGGCAAAGCCGGCAAGGCGGTCACCTTTGTCGGGCCGAACGAGGATCGTAAACTGCGCGCCATCGAGAAGATGATCCGCATTCCGATCCGCAAGTCCAGTGCGCTTTCGCAGGCGGTGCCGCTGCAGGCAGAGCCGGTGAAGAAGAACCGCTTCATGGATTGGCGGCGTTCGCGCACGCAGGTTTCCGCGCGGACCCGCTAGACGGGCCATACTGCGGCTTCGCAGGGAAGCATAAAATCTGCCGGGTGTTCTTTCTCCCATCCCTGAAAGGGGTGGTGGCGTGAGACGCTTGTGACTCGAAAAGGGCAGACCTCAAACTTGAGGTCTGCCCTTTTTTTGGGTGTGCCTGGCATGTTCCATACACTCGAGCGGCCAAGTCGCCTGTGAGCCTGGCAAGGGGAATCATTGGCTGGACGGCAAGGGTGACCAGGGGGGGAAGGGCGTCGCCTTGAA
>DCUM01000188.1:1747-4453 GCA_002327255.1 bacterium UBA2214
CTTAACCATTTTCGTGTATATTACCTTCAGAAAAGCAGTGGGTGTCGCACACATTACAGGGAGGTGTTCCGTGAAGGTACGGGTTATGCATCGGATGGTTCTGGTTTTGATGGGTTGTCTGCTGTGCGTGCAGGTGACGGCTTTTGCGCCGGCGGATGTCCGGACACAGGCGCGGGAAGCCAACACGGCACTGCGGGCGGTGGAGAATATGCACGACAAGGCCGCCGCGGTCGCCAAACTGGCGGAAATCAGAAAAATGATCGATCAGATCCGCGCTGCGGATCCCAATTTCGCCGAGCTGCGGGTTCTGGAGAGCAAATACAAACGGCTGACCGGTCTTTTCGGCGCGCCGCCGGGAGCGGGCGCGGTTTCCAAACCGACGGCCGCATCCGCCACGCCCGCCGTTGCCGCCGGCGCCAGGGAGGAGGCGCTCAGGGATTGGGAGGAGATCGTCGCGCTCAAGGAGGATTTCATCACACGCCTGGAGGAAGTGATCCCTGTCCATGTCAAGAACATCATTTACGACGGTGTGCATGCCGATGAACCCCTGCGCAAAATTGCCGCCTTGAATAAAGAGGCGCCCGCGGTGAAACAAAAGGTGGTGGCGTTCAGCGGCAAATACGGCAAAACCGTGGAAGAAATCGAGGCCAAAATATACGCCTTGACCCCCAAGGATAGCAAGATCAGCCTCTACGATCCCAGGAACCAGCGGCCTGATGAATCGCCGGGTCTCGCGTATCAGAAACTGATGAATGGGCTGACCAATCTCGAGGAAGCGCCCAGGATCGAGGCCAGGAACATCCTCACGCGCGTGCTCCAGGGTCTGGATTTGATCGAATCGTTCGTTTTGGATACCGAGCGGGACAAGCGCTACGCCGAAGTCGAAGCGAAACTCGAGATGGCGCACCGTTTCAGTCCACAGGACCCTGAGGTGATGGGTTGGCAGTCCAGGATCAGGACGATGCGCGCGAAATCCAAAGTGGATATCGAGAAGGCGCTGGATGCGGCGCGCTTTCCGGCTGCGTTTGCCGCCTTTGCCGGTCCGGGGGATGCGTCCGAATTGGCGGCCTCGGCCTTGAAATATTTCAACCAGGAGGGCGGCAACGAGGCGAACGAAACGACGGTCAAGGTAGTGGTGGCGGGCAACTGGGTGGTGGCCAAGCGCAATATCTTCGATCAGCCGATTCAGTGGGGACTGCCGATCTGGACGGCGGCGTATCGTAACAGCAACAAGGAAATCTCCCGCGTATTCAAATTGACGATCCTCACCGCGGAGGGGCCGGGAGTGGCCAAGCGCCCGCCGTGGACCGGCGTCTGGGTGGGAGATTCATTCCGCATGCGAAGTGCGAATATCCGCTGAAGCCGCTTTAGCGCGCAGGAAGGCTTGATCGTCCCGGGGTTGCGGCCCCGGGACGATATTTTTCAGGAGTGCAGCCGCCCGGCGCGCGGAATGCACGATCGTGTATTCCGAAGATTTGAATCCGAATCAAACCATTGATGCGGTCAAAATAGTCAATCCTTTTCAATTTACGGTTTGACGTCACAAATCCCTAGAAAGTGTAGTTGACTTTCTCCGCCTGCGTCCGCAGCGCTTTGCTCATCACCTGGTCAAGGGTGTTTCCGGTTTGTGCCGCGGCATTTTTCTTCTCTTCCGCGGCGATGTACACCCCGCGTTTCTGCCGCAGTTGATCGATGCGATTCTGAATGGAATCCCGTTCCGTCCGTTTGTTCTCGATAAATTTCCGGCGCTCCTGCACAGAGAGCGATCTCATCTCCTCTGGCAACTCTTCTTTTTTGATCTCTTCCAGCTTGATTTTTCCTTCATCAACGGCATCCACCAGGTCCCACCCGGTGTTTTTGTACAAAGCCTGGGATTTGGTGATGGAGCGCTGCACCAGGGATGCGGGGGAGGCTTGGGCGGCGTTCATGTCCTGGCGTTCCTGATTGGCCCGGCCGGCGGCGCCCCTCTCGCCAAAGCCGATATAGGTGGTATTGAGGGTTGCGCCCAGTTCCACCAGTTCCTGGTCGAAGGGCGTCGGGATTTCCGCGACCTGCTGGTTCTGGTCGATGGAGAAATAGGCGCCGTCGGCCAGATCTGCGCCATCCTTCCAGCGGGTCTCGATCCCCTCGGCGGAAGTGCCGCAATAAATCGTATTGACGAGAATGCCTTTGGTGATGGCCCGTTTGCAGGCGGTGCGATAATCGACCCGTCCCTGGGTGAAGGGTTCGTTGCCGGCGATGAAAATGGCGCGGTAATCGTTGTGGCCCTTTCCCCACGCGAGATCGTCCACCGCTTTGGCGATCACGGCGCCGCAATACTCGTCGCCGCCGTGGGTGGTGAGGTTGAAGAGGGCCTCGGAGACCTTGTCGAGGTCGGAGGTGAGGGGCAGCAGTTGTTTGATGTAGCCGGTGTGTGCGCCCAGGGAGGGGGTACCGTAGTGATAGAGCGCCACCTGAATCTCCGGCCGCTGGCCGGCCACGGAGGCGGTGATGAATTCATTGACGATTTTCCAGAGTTGGCTCTTGGCCTGGTCGATGAGGCCGTCCATGGAGTTGCTGGTATCGAGGAGCAGCGCCAGCTGCACCAGGGGTTTCGATTTTGCCGCCGTCTCTGGCATCGGCGCGGCCGGGACACTGCCGCTCAGCAGTGCAAAAAGCAACATCACGCGTATGAGGGGGTTCATCCTGGTTCCTTTCCAAAACGAC
>DCUM01000237.1 GCA_002327255.1 bacterium UBA2214
TTGGAATCGTTTGGGGTCGGACCTCGGCGGATTTATTAAATACATACTGTTATCGCTCTTTTTTCCTGCAAAACAGGCCTTAGCTGCCATTTTTTACAGGGGAAAAAGAGCCAGTTAAGGAGATTCCAGGAATGGAGAATCCTTTCAATCCGGCAAAATTGAGATTCTGATGTTTTGCTCAGACCTTGCACCACAAGTTCCTTCGTCCTATAAGTATACGTATCAGATTTAGCTCTCAGGATCCGGAGACAACAGATAAAATGCGCGCAGAGCGGTACATGAACAATTTTTGACCCCAGAGAATGCCGCCTTAGCTGCCACTTTTTTGCCAATAAAAAACGGCAGTTAAGGCCATTTTTCGTGGTTTTAGAGCCATTAATTCTATATAAATCAATTACCGGCTGAGGTCCGACCCCAACTGTCCAACTGTCACAACTGTCAAGGAGAAGCGCGATGAAAAGCCCTGGTTATCAATCCATGAACGATATGGTCTGTGTCAATCGCCGCGACATGCTGAAAATCGGCGCCGGCATCGGTTTGCTGTTGGGCAATCCGGCAGTTTGGGCGCAGGAGAGCCAGAAACCATCTCCCCCGGCGCGGCCCAAAACCAATATTGACGATGCCCTTCAGGTTCCCAAAGCGCCGCGCTCCCTGCCCGGGCCCTTTCCGGGCCGGGTGATCCAGGTCAGCGATGATCGTGTGCGCAACGGGCATGAGATCCAGTCCGGCGTCGTGCATGATATGGTGGCGCGCGGACTGGAAAAACTCACAGGTGTGGATGCGAAGAAGAGTTACAACCTGTTGTTCGACAAGGAGGATGTGGTCGGCATCAAGGTCAATCCGGTCGGCGCGGGCATCATCTCCACGCATCTCGAGGTCATCGATGCGGTCATCGACTGGTTGACCGAGAACGGTGTGAAACGGCAGAATATCATCATCTGGGATCGCTTCGAGTACATGCTCAGCGACGCGGGCATCACCAGCGAACGCTACCCCGGCATCGGTATCGAAGGTCTGCAGACCATGGACGAAGCGGCGGCGGAAGGCAAAACAGACGATAACTCGCGCTGGCTCAATCCGGACGGCACCCATCGCAGTGCGCACCTCTTCGACCGGGAGATCTATTACTGGGCGGATGTGGAGGCCGACAAGGATCCGGCCTATCTCAACCAGCATGTCTTCAATGAAAAGCATTCCTATTTCGGCAAGCTGCTGACGCAAAAACTCACCAGAATCATCAATATCCCCGTGTTTAAAAACACCGGCAACGGCGTCTCCATGGCCACCAAAAACCTGGGATATGGCGCCATCTGCAACACCGGACGGCTGCACCGGCCCCTCTTCTTCGATGTCTGCACCGAAGTGCTGGCCTTTCCGGTCCTGCGCGACAAACTGGTATTGAATATCCTCGACGGTCTGCGCGGCCAGTACGACGGCGGTCCCGGTCCCGCCGCGCCATTCTGCTACGACTATAACACGCTCTTTTTCGCCACCGATCCCTTTGCGCTGGACATGATCGGACACCGTCTGCTGGTGGAAAAACGCAAGGCCATGCACGTCACGATCAACGAACATCCCCGCTTCACCGAATATCTGCGCTATGCGGAGCGACTGGGATTGGGCATCGCATCGCCTGAAAAAATCGAGCATGTGGTCATATGAATAAGATAACGTCGCTGTTTCTCTTTGTTTACCTGCTTGTGCTTTCTATCCTGATCGACGGAGATAGCGTGGCGCAGGTCATCCTGCCCGGCGACGGCTTTGCGCCGGGCTGGCGCAAACAAGGGACACCCACCGTGTTTCACAGCAAGAATCTCTACGGCCATATCAACGGCGGCGCCGAGCTGTTTCTGGAATTCGGTTTCTCCAAACTCGTCGTGCAGCGCTATCGGTGCGGCGCGCGCGAAGTGAGCCTGGATGCCTATAAGATGGCCGGCGCCGATGCCGCCCTGGCCATCTATCTCGCCAAGAAAGGGATCGAACAACCGCTGGCAGGCGTCACCGTGCGTCATACCGGCGGAGATTATCAAATCACCGCCCTGAAAGGCCGCTATTTTGTGCAGGTGAACAATCAGAGCGGAGAAGCCGACAACCTGGCCGATATGATCCAATTGCTGCAGCAATTCTTGCAGCCTATCGCGGCGGAATCCCTGACGGTCCGCTGGGACGATTTTCCGGAGGCGAGACTGCCGGGTTCCGAGTTGCTGCTGGCCGGTCCCTACAGCCTGCAGATGGTCTACACGCTCGGCGAGGGGGATGTTTTGCAATTGGCGGGAAATGCCTTCGCACGCTGCGCCCAAATCAGCGCTGCGTGCGAGTCCACTTATACCTTGATTCACGCAGCATATCGAGACAGCGCAGAGGCACGCAGCGTTTTACACAACCTCTCGGCGCACCTGGATGCCTATTTGCAGAAAATCGAGGTCAGCGCAGATACTTTAACTTTCCGGGATTACAAAAATGAATATGGCCGGGTAGTGCGCCGCGGGGCGACCCTGGAGATCGCCTTGCATCTGGCTTCCATCGGGGTCGGGGCAAACCAGGACAATTAATATCAAATAGATAGCGCGCATCTCGCTGCCGGCGGCAGGCGCTGCATTGTATCAACAGTTCAACACCGCGATGCGCACCGAAGCGATCAATGTGCCACGAAACACCTTGTGACG
>DCUM01000214.1 GCA_002327255.1 bacterium UBA2214
ACGATCTTGCGATAATCCTGTATGCGTTTCATCTCTATTCCTCTCTCTCATTTGATGCGACTTTTGCGTTCGTGATCAAACCCGGCGCGAATGCAGTCGCCGGGCAAGTTACCGGAGCACCTTCAGGCTCGATTATTCCTTCATCTCCGTCATCTCCTCTAACAGGGCGCGTACATCGGCCACCGTTTTCAGACAATACCTCGCCGCTGTGGCCTGCACACCGACCTTGACGGTATAAGCCATCTGCGGCAGCGCTCTGAACAGATATTCATCCGTCCAGTCGTCTCCGATCGCCATAATGAAGTCGTTTTCGATTTCACCCAACACCTTCGCGGCGGCGCGCCCTTTATGAACGTCGGCATTCTTGATTTCCAGAACTTTGTGGCCTTGGAGTATCTGCAGGTTCAGCTGCACAGCGAGGCCGTTCAGGCGTTGTTTCAATTCATTGGCGCGGACATCCGCCAGTCCGACATCTACCTTGCGGTAATGCCAGACCAGCGAATAATTCTTCTCCTCGATCATGGAACCGGGCGTGCGTTCGACAAAATGTTCCAGAATCGGTCGTATCTCCGGTTTCCAGCCGATATCGAGCTCTTCGATGGGCTGCCACGCCGCATCGCGCATCTTGACCCAGGCGCCATGCTCGGCAATCAGGTAAAAAGGCAACCCTCCGAACCATCTTTCCAGAGTCTCGTGGTCTCGTCCGCTGATGATGACCCATCGGCAGTGGTTGCGGGCCGGCAATTTTTCCAGCAAGTGCAGCAGCGCCTGGTCGGGGAATGCCTTCTCCGGAACATCCTCAAATGGCCGCAAGGTGCCGTCATAGTCCAGAAAAACCACCGCCTGCTTGCTGCGGCGAAAATCCTCGATCAATTGTTTGCGCTGTTTTTCATCCATTTCCTTGTCCTGGATGATACGCGATACCTTGCCCGCTTGCTCGAGCGTCTGGATGAAACTGCTTGCCCAGCGGAAGATGTCGTAATGCTGCAAGCGCTGCCGCATCCTGGCCATGCGTTCCTTTTGCTGTTCCACCGGCATGTTCAAAGCGGTATGCAGTGCCTCGGCAATATCGTCGATGTCATTGGGATTGATCAGCACCGCCTCGCGCAACTCTTCGGCGGCGCCGGCCATTTCGCTGAGGATCAGGACACCGCGCAAATTTTCCTTGCTGGCGATGTACTCCTTTGCCACCAGATTCATGCCGTCCCGGAACGGTGTCACCAGGCCCACATCGGCGATCTGGTACAATGCTGCGAGACGATCAAAAGTAAATGAACGATAGAGATATTCGACGGGGGTCCATCCGATGGTGCCGAACTCGCCGTTGATGCGACCGACCCATTCATCCACCTCGCGCCGCAAATGCCGGTAGGTATCCACCTGCGATCGCGACGGCACCACCACCATAAGCAGGGAGATTTTTTCGTGCCATTGCGGATATTCGGCCAGAAATCTCTGATAGCCCATCAGGCGCTGCAGGATGCCTTTTGAATAATCGAGCCGGTCGATGGAGAGAATCACTTTGCGCCCCCCCATGCGATCGCGAAAACGGTTGACTTGACGTTTGACACTCTTCTGGCCGGTTGCAGCGGAAAACCTGGCGAAATCGATGCCCATGGGAAAAGAATCCACCTGAATGATGCGCTCCTGGAAGATCAGCTGTGTCATCGCCTGCTCCAGGCCGGTGAGCCGCACGGCGGCGCTGATGAAATGGCGCACATAATCGTAGGTGTGAAATCCGATCAGGTCCGCGCCCAACATGCCGGAGATCAATTCCTCCCGCCACGGCAGCGTGCGGAACACTTCAAAAGAGGGAAAAGGAATATGAAGGAAAAATCCGATGGCGGCCTCCGGCTTTTGCTCGCGTATCAGTTGCGGCGCCAGCAACAGATGATAATCGTGAATCCAGATCAAATCCCCGGGCCGGTAAATCTTGAGCGTTTCCTCGGCATAGTAGCGATTGACTTTTTGGTAGACTTGCCAAAAAGCGGGATTATAAACCGCATGCTGGCTGAAATAGTGAAACAGCGGCCAGATGGTCTTGTTGCTGAACCCTTCATAAAACAGCTCCACTTCATGCGCCGTCAGAAACAGCGGATTCATGTTCATGGAGCGCAAGGTTTCGGCAATGGACTGTTGTTCGCTGGATTTCTCCGTAATATAGCCGGGCCATCCGACCCAGACGAGATCATGGCTCTCCCGCAGTGACGATAAACCCGTGGCCAGGCCACCAACGCTCGGTTGATAACTGTAGCTGCCTTTGCGTTTGCTGATGGACACCGGCAAACGGTTGGCCAAGGTGAGGATGCGTTGACGCATGAGTCATCTCCTGCAAACTGTAAAATAGTGACAAAACGTGGAATGGGCAGCCCCTTGGTTGCCAGAATATATATTGTCTGTTTAATTGTTTATATATAATATGTTAACAATGTCTATACAAAAATTGTTCCTCCTGCATCCTTCTTTTATAGCCAAATCGCGAATACTCGAAAAAATGACACCCGAAAACCGTTAAGCGATGGAACTTTTTTGCTGCCAACGCTTTTTTCCGATGGATGCTTCACACGTCCCGCCCTGGAACCCAAAGACAGTCCTTACAGGCAGGCTGTTCAAGCGCATCACCACCGAATCGAAATAATACACAATGTCATTCCACGATAAAACCATTCGCGAGCGGCTTTGCCAGAAACCCGCCGCTTTGTGCGCGACCGTCTGGGCAGCCTCAATACTACGATCAGGAATGAGAACCTGCTGGCCGCGGCCAGTGACCGCGGCTGACCGATTCAGATTCGATCACGGATGGATCGTTTGATGCGCCTGCATATTCATGTTTCCCCTGCAGTGAAACCCGCTCCACATACTTGCGTATACCCTGGAGTGCCGTTATAGCGACGACGTGTCAACCTGTTTATGGGAGGCTTCTTGTATTACTGTACCACTATTTCACTGTTTATCTTGCTGTGCTGGCAGATGGCAACGGCCAGGGAACCTGTGCGCGTCGATGCCGCTGCATCGGCAAAAGTGCCGTATTCCATTCCTCGCATCGATGAAGAAATTCGCGTCGATGGGCGGCTCGATGAAAAGGTGTGGGAGCAGGCGTTGACCATCGAGGTGCCGTATGAAACCTGGCCCGGTGAAAACACGCCCGCCCCGGTGCGCACCGAGGCGCTGCTCGTTTACAGCCGCACCCATCTTTATGTCGGCTTTAAAGCATTTGATCCCAAGCCGGAGCAAATCCGCGCCAACTTTGCCGACCGCGACAACCTTTATGAAGACGATTTTTGTGTCCTCTTTCTCGATACGTTTAACGACGAACGCCGCGCCTTTGCCGTGCGCAGCAATCCGCTGGGCGTCCAGGCCGATAACATCATCATCGGAAATCCCGGCGCCGCCGGAACCACCGGCGACTGGGATGCCATCTATGCCTCCGAGGGCCGGATCACCGACTGGGGTTATGTCGTCGAGATGGCGGTGCCGTTCAATCAATTGCGTTTTCAGCGCAGCGACGGCGAGCAGGTGTGGGGCCTGAACCTGCGCCGCCTCTATCCACGTTCCGTCCTGTGCCACATCGACGCGGTTCCCATGGACCGCAACAACGACAGTCAGGTGGCCCAGTATCTCAAAGTGCGCGGTTTTGAGGGCGCCGCACCGGGCCGCAACATCGAACTGGTGCCCACGCTCACCGCCGTCCATTCCGATGCCAGGCCGGAACTGCCCGCCGGCCGATTTGAAAACGGCACGCGCGATGCCGAAGCCGGTCTCTCGGCCCGCTGGGGTTTGACCAACAACCTGACGCTCAATGGCGCTCTCAATCCCGATTTTTCTCAGGTGGAGGCTGACGCCCTTCAACTCGACATCAATGAGCCGTTCGCCCTCGGCTATGCGGAGAAACGGCCCTTCTTTACCGAAGGCGCCGATTATTTTGCCACGCCGGCCCGTCTGCTGTATACCCGTACCCTGCGCGATCCGGACTGGGGCGTCAAATTGACGGGCAAGGAAAATAGCCACACCATTGGTCTCTACCTGGTTCGTGACCGGCTCACCAACCTGATTTTCCCCGGCAGTCAGTCATCGCAATCCGCCTCACTCCCGCGTGAGAATAGTGCGGCGGTGCTGCGTTACAAGAGAGATATTGGAACCCGCTACACCATGGGCGTGATGGCTACCGGACGGGAAGGACGCGATTATCACAATCGCGTGGCTGGGGTCGACGGCAATCTCAGAGTAACCAACAAGGACCGCATCCAGCTGCAGCTGCTCGGCTCCAGCACCCGGTATCCGGCGGCAATCTCATCGGAATACGGGCAGGCGAGGGATGCGTTCAACGGCCATTTTCTGGAACTGGTTTATACGCATGAATCGCGTAACTTGAGCTGGGATTTGACCTGTGAGGATGCCGGCAACGGATTTCGTGCCGACCTGGGATTCATACCCATGGTGGGCTATCGGACGATCGCCGGCAGTGCTTTTTACGCCTGGCTGGCGAGGCCAGGCCGCTGGTGGACCCAATTCGGGCCTTACAGCCGGTTTAACTACACGCAGGAATCAGCCGGTGGATTGCTGACACAGAATTT
>DCUM01000215.1 GCA_002327255.1 bacterium UBA2214
GTGGCGGAAGTGATTGATCAAGGCATGTCGTATCCACGCGGTATTGGCGCCGGAGCCGCCCGAGGCATAATCCATGTCGACGGCGACGCCGGTGTGGTAGGAGATCAGGCCCGCGGCCTGGCGTTTGACGAGGGGCTCATTGCCGGGCGATGCGTAATTATCGACCATGTTGGCCCAGTCATAGGTCGTCTGGCCGAAATCGGCGCTCAGGGTCCGGCTGTCCCAGGTATAGCTGTGCGCCCCGGTTCCGGTCACCGGCCAGCGGTGGTAATACAATATTTGGCTGGCGGCGGTGGCCACGCAGCCGCAGACATAATGCTCGGGGGTATAGTAATCAAAGATATAGTCCGAGGGGATATAGTGATCCTGATCCCAGACCGAGGAGAGCAGCGGCCCCACCTCGACCTGCCACTGCAAAGCCATGGTCTCGCCAGACCTTTGCAGCCGCGAACCGGCCTTTTCCTCATTTTTTTTCCACGCTTCCTGCGCGGCCTTGCGATAGTCGGCGGATAACAGGCCCCGTTTCAGTACGTCGATCCGCTCCTGCATATCCATTCTGAGCAGGATCAACAGGGTGTTCTTCGGGTGTTCCACGGGATCAAAATGGCCCAGTTCGGAGAAGGCGAGGATGGGATAGAGCTCATCGTCGGGGGTGACGATGACGAATCCCGCCGGATCGAGATTGGCATAATAGACCAGATCGGCCGATTTATCTTCATTTTTGAGGGGTTTGACGGGGTGAATGATCTCGAGCGCCAAGCCCCGGGCAATCCGCGGAGAACGCTGAATCCACCCTTCGATCTGGCGCTGCACCTGGAGGGGGGTTACTTCCCGGGCAATTCCCGTGATGCAGCCGGTCAACAGCAGGATGGTGAGTAAAAGGAGCACGCGTTTCATGTTCTCTCCTGGGGGTGAATAAAAAGGCTACGGAATTCCGCCATATGGTAAATAAAAATTAAAACAGATGCAAGCGCAATCACTGCAAAGCGTCCATCGCAGCACAATAACCGGCAAAAAATGTCACAGCGCCGCTCTGTGACGTGGCACGGCGGCCACAAACCAGTGCTAAAATATATTATAAGTTATATAATAACAATAGTAATAACCATGGCATGCAAATTGCAAAAGTCAGTTCACAAAAGAAGGAGCGTTAGGCAGTTTCTGTAAACTTCGGGAGGATTCATGAAACGTTTTTTGGCTTTTCTGGGCATGATGGCATTCCTGTTCGTACTGAGCATGGGGGTTAACCTGGCTCAGGATCAACCTCTGAAGTTCAATCGGCCCGAAATTGAGAGCATGATGTTTCTCTTCAATGAGACGACGATCAAAGGATCGGACATCGACGTCCTGGCGGTTCTATCGCAAAAACTCAAGTCGGGTGTCAGTGCATCGGCTGCCTTTGCGGATACGACCCAGACCATCGCTCTCAATCTGACTCCTGACGAAGCGCAGGTCTGTTTGAATATCATAAACAATGCCACTTTCCAGGCGCGTTTTGTGGAGATGGTGCTGGGCATGAAACAAAAATTGCTCAAGCTGGCGCCGCCTCAGGCGCCGGTGTTTCAAACTCAATGATCCTGATTAATGAACCGGGCCTGCGGACACGCGCCATGCAGGCCCTGGACCATTTTCACGAAGAGAGTGGTTGCCAGCCGCAGCTTGCCGCGCAAAAATTAGCCATACCTCACTGACGGGGGGGAAGCTGTTAAAAAAAACGGGCAAGAATGTCCGCCCTCCCATAAGTGTGGTATTACAAAAAATATCCAATTTCGCTTGCTTTTGGCGGGTAAAAAGAATATAATAGATTGAAGTGACGGAAGTTGGACGCTTCTGTTGGTTCTGCAGTGCTGCTCCCCGCGTGCACACGACCTGTGAGGAATGAAATACTTTTTGCACAACATCCCATCTCCCGGTGGAGGCTAAAGAAGGAATTTCGCCATGAAGACTCTTTGGGAGGAGTATCTCGTACACTCTGAATTAATCGGTAATTCTCCGGCCATCTACCAGATTCGCCGCGCATTGACATTTATCGGCAAGAGCGATCAAAACGTGTTGATCAGTGGTGAGCCCGGCACCGAAAAGCTGTTGATCGCCAAATTGATCATCGATGCCAGTCCCCGAAACAAGGCTCCCGTCTTCATCGGCGAGTCCGCCAAACTCAACGTTAACTTTGAACAGGAAATCGCGGCCACCCTGCTGCGCGATAACCGGGCGCTGCCCGATGCCATCGCAGGCACCCTGGTGCTGCAAAACCTCGATTATCTGGATAAAAGAGCGCAGACACGGCTGACGGGTCTTGTCCAGGGTGGCTATCTGGAGCTTGAGGATGTTAAGGCTCCGATTGCAGTGGATTTGCGCATCCTTTGCACGGCCTCAAACCGCCTTTCCGAACTCGTGGAGAGTGACGCCTTTGACCCCGAACTTTATCTGGCGCTGAGCGCCTTGATGCTGAAAATTCCATCTCTGCAGGAGAGGAAGCAGGATATCCTCGCCCTGTTTGATTACCACGTCGCCCATTTTTGTGCGCAAATGGAGCGGCCAACGCCCCCCATGCCCTTCGAAGTGTTTCACCAGATTTTAAAATATCACTGGCCCGGCAATGTCAAGGAGATGGAAAATGTCGTTCGCAGCCTGATCGCCAATTCCCGCGAAGGTGAGCTCTGTGTCGAAGCCCTGCCGTTTGTGGAGGAATATGAATCGTTTCATCGCCTCGAATTAGCGAATTTGAATACAGCGGTATCGCGGCTTGAAAAAGAGATGATAGAACGCGCGTTGCGCCGTTTCGCCGGCAATCAGTCCCGCGCCGCCCAGGTGCTGCAGCTCTCCGAGCCCAATCTGCGTTTCAAAATGAAAAAATTGGGTATCTTGAAGGAAGATTTTGTCATGGGGAACGAGTAGGGGCACGCCGGACTCTGTGATTCTGCTGGTGGCGTGGCCACACACCCTTGTCCACGACTGCGACCCCCTTCCCATGCCGGATATCCGCGCACGCTGCTGGCCGCCTTCACCGGTGTCAATCGCGAATGCTTTTTCGAGTCGACCCGGCATGCCTGTGCACAGCGTCATAAAGCGTCCGATTTTCTGCAACTATTCGCTCCGCGCAGGCACTATGGGGCGCCCGATCCCAATGATCCCGCCAGCAGGCCGCGAGTGCCCGGCGGCGAAGCGGTTTTCGGAAGCATCGCGGATTATTACGCCGAGATGCCGGGGACCGTGTCCATCAGCTCGTTATTATTCTGCAAAATCCCGTACGCATCCTTCTGCGCTACGCCAAACCATCCGTCCCTACCCCCTGATCTTTGCTGACAGATGATGACCGGAAAAATTTCCCGCGACCATCACAAACAAAATAAAAGGTCACCCCTGCTTTTTTACTGTAACTGAATGATTCACAGGAAACAGCATCCATTGCGGTAACACGCCTTGTTTCAGCCTGAAATATTCATAAACCACGCAGACCATGAAGCGCAAGGATTGATCAGGCTGAAAAATATGGCTCCTCCGGCAAATGAGTACCTGGTTAACCGCCGGGAGCGCCAAGAGCGCCGAGATGTATCACAAATGAAGTTTATTCAT
>DCUM01000196.1 GCA_002327255.1 bacterium UBA2214
TTCTGGAATGCAGGCCCTTCAGGGTGAATCACATTCAGTTAGAACTGCTGGGAGGGGAACGCTGAATTTGGGGGCGAAAGCGTAGAGGCGGGCTTTACGCCCGCCCGCATCGTCGGCCTGAACCAATATGTCATGCTTCGGGAGCTATTTTTCCGTTTCGATCCCCAGCAGCTTATCGATACCTTTTTCGAAATTTTCCACGCGGCTTTTGTTCAATACGAAAGGATAGGGGGTGGCCGAAGAGGCGGCCGGTATCTTGTCCACCGTCTCATCCTCGGGAGCAAACACCCGCACGGTATATTCGCCTTGATCGTCCTTGAGGGTGATCTGCCAACGGGGGTCGCCCAAGCCATCTTTGACCGTGTCGTCCAGGTACCCGTCGCAATTCAATCGCGCGATGCCGTTCAGCAGCGCATCGACCTCTTCTTTTGCCACAACCTGCCCGTGGGCATCGTGCCATTCGACCTTCGGGGATGGTGGCGGGGATGGGGTTTCGGCTTTGTCTTCCTGGGTCTCATCGGCCGGCGGGGCGATCTCCTTTTTGGTCAACTCGATAGCGCGATCCCCCTTGCTCAAGGTCATCGTGCCGATGCTCTCCCGGGAAAGGTCGAGAATGGTTTTGTCTCTCAGGTCCGCGAGGGTGTGCTCGAAGGTGCGCTTGAGCTGTCCCCGGGCATGGTAGACATTGGAATCGCCGTCAATCAGCACGAAGGTGTGCTGAAAGGTCGGTGCCGGTTCCCCGATATGGAAACGGCGAACGGTATCGGCGCCCCGGAAGGCGTCTACTGTGATGCGTTTTCCTTCGGCCAGTCCGTAGCGTTCGTAGCTCCCCGACTCGGACACCAGGGCCGTGAGGGTGAGCTGGGCGGCGGCATTGGCCATGTTTTTCACCTTGACGTTGTCCGCTGGATAGGCCTGGGGTTGAATGAACCATTTTTCGTCTTTCCTGACCAGTTCCACCGAACCGTCCGGTTGACCGGAAACCACCATGCGGTCGATATCCGCGCTCTCCACCCTGGCCGGCTGAGGCAACTCGCCGGGTTCGTGATTGACGGATTGCAGGGTGAGGTAAAACACCAGTGCCACGATGACCACTACGAGGATGACGTATTCCTTTTTGACTTTCATGGAAACCTCTTTGACTGGATTGACAATATCGCAATAACCATGCGCCCGTTACTGACCGAATATCTGCTGAATCATTTTACGGCGGGCGTGGCGGCGCCACCACACCAGCAGTCCGAAGCCCACCACCAGGATGGGCAGGCCTACCATGTTGAAGGATTTGATCAACACCTTGGTGCTGTTGGCGGTCGGCGCCAGCGGGTTGAAGCGTTGCTCCTTGCTGCGCATGGCGGCCACCGCTTCGCGGTCGTTGAGCGCGTCGATCATGTTGAGCACGAACATGGTGTTGGGGCTCTGGCCGCTTTCGTCCAGCAACTGGTCCGAGAGCATCTTGGAGGAGGCCACGACGAAAATTTTGGCCGGCACGCTGGTTTCCCTGAAACCGCCCTGATCCTGGATCTGGGAGAGGTCGGTCGATTCAATCGGCTTGTCCGCGTCGGCGGCCGCTTCCTCCGCGGGCTGGCCGGACGAGGCGTCCGCATCATCCTCGGCCGGTTTTTCGGGCATGGGTTTGTCCTTGAAATAGCTGGTAAAGACGCCTTCGAGCAGGTAGGCCAGGGGCCGGCGGGCCATTTCGGTGTCCGATGCCGGCGGCGTGAGGAACATGGGGTTCAGGACGATGCGGTCGCGCATCTCCCATGAACGCTCGGACGAGGAGAACAGCTCGTGGGCCTTGACCTCCTGGGCCGCGATCCGTTCGCTGTCCAGCTCCAGGGGCGAGACCAGATAGGCGAACAGTCCCTTGATATGTTTAAGGTAGTCCAACTCCTTGTTGATGTTGGCACTCTCGATTTTGGGAATGAAATAGATCGGTTGCTCGCCGCCGCCCTGCTCCCGCGGTTTGACCTGGCGATGGCACTTTTCATCCAGCACCACGGCCTGTTTGATCCGGACGCCGTAATGGGCCAGCATCTGTTCCAAGCCCGTGTCCAGGGGCACGAATGTGGGCATCTGGTTGGACATGAACGGTCCCTGGTTGGCGGGCATCTTCTCCTCGAAGGCGTCGATGAAGAGCGCCAGGTTGGTGCCGCGCATCAGGGCCTGGTCGATCTGATAGAGGTCGTAGTCGGACATCTTCTCGATGGGCCGTACGATCACCATGCTTTTCAGACCTGGGGCAATCGTCTCCTCCTTCAGGTCAATCGGCTTGACGGTGTAGGTTTTGTTGAGCAGGTTGCCGAACAGGTTCAGGCCGTCCTCCTGGGGGCCGAGCGGGCTGCCGCCGCCGATGTCCAACGTGCCGTAGGCGGTCAGATAGCCGACATCCTCATTGATGTTGATCAGCCGTTCGATGTTGGTGTTGATCAGATCTTCCAGTTCTTCCACAGAAGTGAGCTGGTACTGGTCACCGAAAATGGGGACCCGCACCACCCGCAGCAGCGGGATTTCCCGGGTTTTGTCCTTGTACTGCAGCAGCATGCCGATGGTGCCCTGGCCGGCGGCGATATCGGCTTTTTCTATATCCGGCCATTGCAGCCGGAGCAGATTGAAACCGTCCAGTCCTTGGCTCGATGTGCCGGCCCGACTGGGGTCGATACGCTCGAATTCCAGCTTGCCGTAGGTTTTGGCCTTCATGCGGTCCACGACCCCCTTGATTTCATCGGGGTATTGGTCCAGATGTTTCAGGTTCATGTAGGGCGCCACTTTGAACAGGTCGGAAGAGAGGACCAGGGTCGCCTTGATGTTGCCATCCAGGGCCAGCAGGGCGCTGACCTTGTGGTTGAGTTTCTGGATAGCGGTGGTCAACTGGTACTCGAGCCCCTCGGTGGTGGTGATGGTGGGGATGCGCTCGATAATGTCCCCGTGGATCATTACCAGGCCCATGTAGGCCTGTTTGAACTTGAGTTCGTCCTGTTCGACGATCTGGATCTGAACCGGATGGATGCCGTAGTCGCGGGCCATTTGCTGGTTTTCGCGGGCCGCCTCGCTCACCCCTTCGGTCTCCGGGCTCACGTCGTAGAAGTGGACCCGGAAGTACTTCTGGTTGTTGAGGGCGTATTCGCCGAGCAGGTCGCGCAGATAAATTTCCGTGGTGTTGTGGGGCGCCGGCAGGTCCCTGGTGAAAAACACTTTGACGGTCAGCGGCTCGGTGAGCGTCTCGGCGACCTTCACACTGACCGGAGAAAGAGAGTAGATCCCATTCTGGGTCAGGTCGCCCCTGAAGAAGAGGCGGATGCCCGCGATGTTGATCAGTATCACGATCAGAGCATAGAGCCCGAATTTGATATACTTGGCATGGCTGCGTGGTGTGGCTTTCATTTCGATCTATCCTTTACTATTTCTCTTCCATCGACAGATGGGTGGCATACAGTCCCAGGAAAGCAACGCTCACAAAGTAGAGCAGGTCGCGCGAGTCCACGATTCCCTTGGCGATATTGTTGAAGTGGGCACTGGCGCTGATGAAGGTGATGACATCCAGAATTGTCTGTGGAAAGAAAAAGAGCATCTGGTCGATGATGGCCAGCGTCACGCAGATGACCATGGCCACGATGCAGGCGATAATCTGGTTACGGGTCAGCGACGAGGCGAACAGTCCGATGGCGGCATAGGCCCCGGCCAGCAGGATGGCGCCGAGGTATCCGCCCAGGGTGGCGCCCCAGTCCAGATCGCCGACCGCGCTGATGAAAATCGCATAGGAGAGAGTGGGGACCAGGATCGCTCCGGCAAAGGCCACTGCGGCGAGAAACTTACCGATGATGATGTCGCGGAAGGTGACCGGCAGGGTGAGCAGCAGTTCGTAGGAACCGACGTTGATCTCCTCGGAAAAGAGCCGCATGGTGATGATCGGCACGACCAGCGCGAAGACGAAAGGCAGCAGGTTGAAAAACCGTCGCATGTCCGCCTGGTCGAAAATGAAGAAGGTGGAGAAAAAGAGCCAGCCGGTGACGATCAGAAAGACGGCGATGACGATGTAGGCGATCGGTGAAACGAAATAATCCTTGAACTCTTTGCTGAAAATGAGCAGTGCCTGGCGCATGTCGCTACTCCCTGGTCAATTCACGAAAAATGGTTTCGAGGTTCCTGGTCTCCTGGCTCAACTCCACCAGGACCCAGTCGGTGGCTTTGACGGCCGCGTACAGGTCGGGCCGGATGTCTCGATCGGCCCGGCTGACCACGCTGCATCGAACGATGCCGGGCGTATCGCTCCCCAGGGCCATGGCCCTGGACACACCGGGTACCGTCTGCAGGCGTGCCACCACCTCCTCGGCGGCCACACCCATCAGGCCGAGCTGGATCTGGCACTCGCCGTCCTTGCTTGCGGTGAGCTGCTGGGTGCTGCCGTCGGCGATGATTCGGCCTTTATTGATGATGACGATGCGGTCGCACGTGGCCTCGGCCTCGCTGAGAATGTGCGTGGAGAGAATAACGGTCTTTTCCCGCCCGATCTTTTTAATGATTTCGCGAATTTCCACAATCTGATTGGGGTCGAGTCCCGATGTGGGTTCATCGAGGATGAGAATCTCCGGGTCGCTCATCATGGCATGGGCCAGGCCCACGCGCTGCTTGAGCCCCTTGGAGAGGGTGTCGATGGTTTTGTGCATGATGCCGCGCAGGGCGCACATATCGGCCAGTTCGACGATGCGGCGTTGTTTGACCTCGCCGGACATGCCGCGGATGCGCGCCACATGGTCCAGGTAATCATAGACGATCATGCTTTTATACAAAGGGGCCGATTCGGGCAGATACCCGATCAGGCGCTTGATGGCCAGCGCGTTTTCGTAGATCGAATGCGTTTTTACCTGGATGTCCCCGGCCGAGGGCTGGAAATAGCCGGTCAGCATCCGCAGGGTGGTGGTTTTGCCCGCGCCGTTGGGACCCAGCAGCCCCACGATCTCACCCCCCTTGATGTCCAGGTCGATGTGATCCACGGCGCAAAAATCGTCGTAGTATTTGGTCAGGCCTTCAACATGGATCATTCGTGGTCTCCTTCGTTTGTATCAGGCGATGGGAAATCGTGCATGTCTCTCATCAGAATATTTATTACGGGTTTTTCGGCCGCTTCGGGAGGTGGTATTCAGGTATGACCGAATACGCGGCCGGTCACTGTTTCGCATGCCCCTTCGGGTATCGTATGAAGTTGTTTTTAATAGAGGATAACGGCCGAGGTGTCAATAGCCCCAGCAGTCATCCAGGGATTCTAACTGAACTGAACTGTCCATGCTGCTATCTTAAGTGGGAGTTACGCCCGCCCGCAGGGGGATGCTGTTCGCCTCGGGCCAACGGCATTGACTGAACTCTGACAAGAACGGGTCATGGTCCGGAACCCGTCATCATCCTTCGGGTTGGCCCCGAAGCTTAACGGTGTACCACGGGCCTGAGATTCGCGATTGTTTGCATTTCGGGCAGCGTCCCGGCGGTGACAGCCGCTGGCGCGACGTGAATTCATAGCCGCATCCGTCGCAGCGGGCGGGCCTGACCAGGAGTCGGCCGCCCTGGGCGGTCACTGATTTCTGAACATGCGGCAGATGGAAAATGGCATCTTTTTCTGTCATTCCAAGGAGTTGAGCGATCTGGTAAAGATCCACTTCCCGCTGCCGGAGTTCGGCGATAATGCGTTGTCGGATCGTTTGGCTCATTTTTCCGTAATGCCGGGCTGCGCCAGAAGCCACTCGACCAGCCCCTCCGCCGCGGGTTGAATGACCTTCAGGCTCGCCTGGTACATCTCCAAAGGCCCGCCATAGGGGTCTTCCACATCGCGATCCTGCTGATCCGGATCGGTCGAAAAGGCGGTCAACAACTTCACGCTGCTCTTGCCGAAAAGCAGCATGCCGCGCAGCGTCGTCAGGTGCTCCTGGGCCATGGCCAGGCTCAAATCGGCGCGCCGGACCAAATCGGGGCTCACCATGCGCGCCCGGTGGCCGCTGATGTCGATTCCCAACCGGGCCATGACGGCCTCCGCATGGGGGGCCGCTCGATTGCCGTGCATGGCATAGGTGCCGGCCGAAGAGACGCGCACATGGTGTTTGAGCTCCGTTGGCAGCAGATGTCGCAACAACCCTTCGGCCATGGGGCTTCGACAGATGTTGCCGGTGCACACCATCAATATATCGAACATGTCGGACCATCCTTCGATTTAAGGCCAGGATACCGCGATTGCAGCGGCCAGAGGGTCGATGATAAGCCGCCGCTCCCGGGCTGTCAACGCGATGGAACATCCTGAAATGTCCGTGGCCATAAAAGGGCCGGCTCCGGGGCAGGTCCATTCCCCGATGCAGGCGACACGGACCAGAGGCGGGTTGGCCGGATCCTTAATCGCGTGCCATCGCATACACCTTGTCGAACCACTTGTATCGCGATGCCTTGGGCATGCGCCAGCGTTTCAAGGCGTTGGTCAATTCGTTTCGATTCACGCCGCAAATGCGCTTGAGCTGCATGAACGCTTCGCCGTTGATCCAGCCGGGCAGGCCCCTCGATGCCTGGTGGATGGCGCGGATTTGATCCGCACTGAAAGGCAGTCGTTTGAGGAAACCGGCCACAAAGATCTTTTCGATCACGGTCTTGGGCGGCAACCATTGGGCGATCTCCGCGAAACGGCGGCGCATTTCCGGTTCGGCGAACAAGACGATGCTTTGCAGTTTCCGCCGGCCGTCCGGCGCGAAGGCCGACTGCAGCAGCAGTCTCAACTCCGATGGCGAAAGCTGATGGGCATCGTCCACGATCACCGACGGGGGTGTGTCGTTACGGGACAAATAGACCATGCGGTTATTCAGATTGCGCCAAGGATCGAGGCGGCATTTTTTCCGGCGCTTCAGGCGGATGCGGCCGGCCTGCCATCGATTGCCGGCATCGTAAAGAAAACGGTTCATCAAAGTGGTTTTGCCGCTGCCCCGTTCGCCGATCACGACAATCACCAGGCTGCTGCCGCCCACCATGTTGTTCAGAATGGCGAGTCTTTGGGTGGTCAGCGGCGAGGCAAAAAAATAGCGGTTCAACGAGCGTTGGCGCCCATGATCCTCGGTCTCGAGGCCCAGGAGAGCCGGCAGCGGTACATGAGAGCGTTTGGCCAGAAGCCTGCAGGTCAATTGTGCGATCATTTTTTGACACCCCCTTCTCCCGCGCGTGTGGCCCCTGGGGCGTTCCACCGCCCCTGATGTCCAATTTATTTTTCCAAAATCATACACCCGGATAATTTTGTGAACGGACCCGTTCGTTGTCCGCCCCGTTGCCGAGGCCCGGCATTTCCGGTTTTTGATTAATGCAATCCGCATACCATTCAGACTGGTTGTCCTCCCCGATCCGTGCTTGATCTTTTTTATGCGGTCCATTATAAATTGTTCCATCGGGCCATGGAGACGCTTGCCAGATTCGGGCATCCCTTTGCGTGAAGACCCGGCGGAAGTGCCGGACCGATCGAACGCACCACCCTGTTGCCTGTGAGACAACCGACGGGAGATATCGCCACTGCCGGTCGCATTCCCAAACCACTCGTCATTGTTCCGCCGTGGAGAAAAACTATGACAGATTGCCGCATTCTTTTTGTAGATGACGACAAAGATATATTGATGATGGTCGAGCAGTATCTGCAAATGCAAGGCTATGATATCACCACGGTCGACAGTGGAATGAAGGCCCTCGACCTGGTCAAGGATCAGGATATCGACATCATCTTCACCGATTACAAAATGCCCGAGTTCAACGGGTTGGAGCTGCTGGCGGCCGTCAAACAATACAAGCCCAGCATCGAGGTGATCATCGTCACGGGCTATGGCTCGATGGAGTCGGCCATTCAGGCGATGAAATTCGGCAGTTACGACTACCTGCAAAAGCCCTTCAAGCTCGATCACCTCAAGCTGATCATCGATCGCATCACCGGTGAGCGCAAGGTCAAGGACAAGAAAGCCCTGGTGCGCAAACGCGGGCAGCAGCGCCATCGATTCCATGGACTGGTCGGCATCAGTCCGCCGATGCAGCAGGTCTATGAACTGCTCGAGACCGTCAGCCAGCAGAACCCCATGGTCCTGATTCAGGGCGAAAGCGGTACCGGCAAGGAATTGGTGGCGCGTACCATTCACTCTATGAGTGAGCGGCGGGACAACGCGTTCGTTCCGGTCAACTGCAGCGGCATCACCGACGGCGTGCCCGAGGAGGAGATGGTCAGCCATGTGACGGCCCTGATGCAAAAGGTCCACGGAGGCACGATTTACCTGGATGAAATCGCGGACCTGGCACCCACGTTGCGTCTATCCATCCTGCAGGCCTTGAAGGAAGAGCAGAAAAAGAAGGGCACCACCACCCGGGTGATCGCCGCCACCAGCAAGGAGTTGGGCGAAGTGATCGCCAGCGGCGCCCTGAAGAAGAATTTTTTCGACCTGCTCAATGCCGTCGTTTTCCGCTTGCCGCCCCTGCGTGAACGGCTCGAAGATATTTGCCTGCTCATCAACCATTTTATCCACCTGGCCTGCGCCAAACACAATCGCCGCACCATCGGTGTCTCTCCCGAAGCATTGGATATTCTCATGGATTACCACTGGCCGGGCAACCTGATCCAACTGCAGAACGTGATCGATCGGGCATTGGCCCTGGGCGTCGAAGAGTCCATCCAGCCGGCGGACCTGCCGGCGGAGATACAGACGTTCTCAACCATCTCCAAAATGAGCTGAAACGGCTGAGCACCCCAGATTCGGCGTTGCCGGAGGTTCGCGGTAGAGGGACTACAGCTTCACCTCCGGCGCCTTGACTCTGGCGCGCTCAGCCGTTTCAGCGTTGGGGGTGCACCCCAGATTCGGCGTTGCCGGA
>DCUM01000254.1:0-462 GCA_002327255.1 bacterium UBA2214
ATCATTTCATAATAGCACACCAGTATCGATATACGGGTGATTTGGGGATCATCATCTTTGGTAACTATTTTTTAAATTATTGAGTCATGATCAAGGAAGGAGGATGGTTAGATGAACATTGGGGTACAAAGTCGCCGTGTCGCCACGGCACCACCCTGCTGGCCGGCGCAAGAGAATTTGGCTCGGCACCTGTGGGAGATTTTTTCGTTGCGGCGGGCTTCGCTTCGCCTACGAGACCGAGGCCAACGAAACATTCGGGTGCTATAATTTTGATTCCCAAACCGGTCCGGTCGTCAGACAGGGCCATTTGGTCATATATGATTAATGGTCATATATGATCACTTCCATTGATCCGTTCCGCACTTTCCGCTCACGCCTGTTCAGCCAAATCTCCTAATTAAAACAGCTAAATAAAATTACATGCGATTTCAGGCATGGATTTTGATTGAACAAATCATAGAT
>DCUM01000254.1:499-2582 GCA_002327255.1 bacterium UBA2214
GATCGGCTTTGCCGGAAGGCGGTTGCCATGATCATCATTCGAATATCCATGGAGGCGTTGCCCGAAAAGCAAAAAGAGGTGGTGCAAACAATTCTCTCGTTGATGGCCTCCATGGAAAGAGAAGCGGGTTGTCTAAGTTATGCGCTCTTCTGTGAAATGAAGGACAAAAACCTGCTTTGTATGATTGAGGAGTGGGAGAGCCGCGAGAAGCTGGANNCACAGCATCCAAATTCACACTGTCCGAAAAACCGAAGGGATGGAAGCTGTGCTCGCTGTGCGTGATACAAAAGACGATAATTCCAGGAAGGGGGATAGACAATGAACGTATTGTTGATATACCCAAAATTCCCCGAAACATTCTGGTCATTCACCTATGCATTGCCATTTATCAAGAAGAAATCTGCCTTCCCTCCGCTTGGTTTGCTCACCGTGGCCGCCCTATTGCCTGAAAATTGGACGAAACGTCTGGTGGATGAAAACATAGAGGAGATTCGGGATGAGGATCTGGCCTGGGCAGACATGGCCTTTTTGGGCGCAATGGCCATTCAGCGCAAATCGGTTGGCCAGATCATTGCGCGCTGCAAAGCAATGGGATTGAAGATCGTGGCGGGCGGACCGCTTTTTACGGCGGAGCCGGACGCCTTCGACCAGGTGGATCACCTGGTCTTGGACGAGGCCGAGCTGACCTTGCCGGCGTTTCTTGCGGATCTGGAAACCGGTCGCCCCAAAAAAATATACAACGCCGACGGCTTTCCGGACATTCATGCCACCCCCGTTCCGTTATGGGACTTGGTTCCCCTGCATCGCTATGCATCCTTGAGCATTCAGTATTCGAGAGGATGCCCTTTCAACTGTGAATTCTGCAATATCACGGCGCTTTTCGGCCGCACGCAGCGCACCAAGGCACCGCAACAGATTGTCGCCGAACTGGACGCCATTTATCAGGCCGGTTGGCGCGGCAACATCTTTTTTGTGGACGACAATTTTATCGGCAACAAGCGCTCCCTCAAGGCGCATTTGCTTCCGGCCCTGATCAAATGGCGGGAGGGTAAAAAAGGGTGCGTCTTTTTTACCGAGGCCTCGATCAACCTGGCCGACGACCCCGAGCTCATGACCATGATGGCCGCGGCCGGATTCGATTCGGTTTTCATCGGCATCGAGACGCCGGAGGAGAACAGCCTTGCCGAATGCGGCAAGACGCACAACCAAAACCGGAACCTGCTGCAGGATGTCAAAAAAATTCACCGCTCCGGCATGCAGGTCATGGGGGGCTTCATTGTCGGCTTCGACAACGATCCGCCCTCGATTTTTCAACGCCAGATCGATTTCATTCAGAAAAGCGGGATTGCAACGGCGATGGTGGGCCTGCTGCAGGCCCCGCCGGGGACCCGTTTGTTTGAGCGCCTGGCGCGGGAGCATCGTGTCTCCACCGAGTTTTCCGGGGACAACGTGGACGGCCGGACCAATATCATCCCGGCCATGGGGCTGGATAAGCTGATCGACGGCTATCGCGCGATGATGAAGCAGATCTATTCGCCCCGCCAATATTACCAGCGGGTCAGACGCATCTTGGGGGAGCTCAAGGTGCCGGCGGCGAGAACCGCCTTCGATGGGCAGCGATTCCTCGCGTTCTGGCGCGCCTGCCTGCGGCTGGGCGTGTTGGGCAGAGAAAGGTTCCAGTACTGGCGCCTGCTGGGGTGGACCATGGCGCGCAAGCCCAAACTGCTGCCGCTGGCCGTTACCCTGGCCATCTATGGCCACCATTACCGGAGGATTTGCGAGCTTCATATTGTGCAGCAAGGAAACCACGGTTCTTTTGAAACCGGAGGGCGGCTGGCTTGAAAAAACAACCGTCGATGTAGCGGATCGGCACATTGATAAAGGAGGCAGGCGATGACTGATTGGAATCAATCCCCGGGAGGATCCACGCCCACCTTGGCGGACATCCTGGAGAAAATCCGGCAGCAGTTTAAACGATTCAAGGGCGGGCCGGCCCTGATCCTCGCCGCCGTTGTGGTGGTGGTGGTCGTGTGGACCGCATGGTTCACCGTCCAGCCAGAGGAGACGGGGATCGTACAGCGCT
>DCUM01000052.1 GCA_002327255.1 bacterium UBA2214
ATTTGCGCTGCTCGGAAGGATCTTCGTACTGATACGCCCAGCCGAAATGACCCGATGATTGCACGCGGTATTCGTAGTTGATGTCGCCGACGATCCAGCGGCCAAAGTTTTTGGAAAGATCCAGCTCAAAGCCGCGGATATCTTCATAGGAGTTATTGGTGATGCGGCGGTAATTGACCTTGGAATCAAAGCTGATGTAGCGCACCCAGTATTCCTGATCGGTCACGTCTTTATAATAGGCCGACAGCCGCAGCAGATAGCTGTTGAACAGGGCATGGTCGTAGCCCAGCTCGTAGGAAACGGTTCGCGCCTGGGGTATGGTGGGATCACCGATATAGTTGATGGCATCCACCGAGGAGCGCTGCACCCGGTACAGCCGTTCCGAAGTCGGCATCTGGCGATAGTGGCCGTAATTGAAATAGAGTTTGGANNGTGATGGGGTGCGAAACCGAGAGACGCGGACTGAAGGTCCAGCGCGGCTTGACCTTGTCGGTTTTATACGCAGCTTCCAGTTCGGGATTGTACCCCTGGGCGTAAAATACCCGGTCATAGGTGTCGACGCTGTACCAGTTGCTGTTGGGCGTATAATAATCCACCACCAAGCCGATGTTGGAGATAAATCCTTCAAACTCCAGTTTATCCTGGACATAAAAATTGCCGCGGACGGGCTTCTGGTTTATCTTCGTCCAGGTGTTGCCTTCCGGCAAGTAGGCGTTGTACTGGCCGAAAGTCATGTTGAAATTATCAAAAACGACTTCGAAACCCGTTTTGACCTGGTTACGATTATCGACCTGGCTCACGAGATCGACTTTGGTGCTGATGTTGTGGTGTTTGCTGAAATCCCGCGAGACACTGACCGGCCCGCCCATGATGAAGATGCCATCGATGCCGAAGATCGGCGATTGGCTGAAGCCAACGGGACGTTCGTCGAGAAAATAGCCGGGGTATACTTCATACAGGGTTTTTTCATCGCGATAGGTGCCGGGATTGGTGTAGTATTTCTTTCTCTGGAATTTGATTTGCGCTTCGTAAAAGGTTTTCGGGGATAACATGTGCGTCAATTTGCCCGAGAAGGTGGAATAGTATTGTGCGGTAGGCGAATAATAGATATCCGTAAAGTAACGCGTCGGCGTCGTAAAACTGCCGGTGGTCATTTGGGCGGCGATATCGGACGTCGTCGTCATATAGGAGGTCCCGCCCGAGAAGTCATTGGAAACGGCAAAGGTCTCGCCGTACATGCCGAGCATCGACAGCTTCATGGAAGGGGTGATATCGGCCGCCAGTTTCAGCATGGCGTTTTGATCGAGCAAATCCTCACGGGAGAGCCGGATGAGATACATTTCCCGCTCGCGCCGGGCGGAGGCGAAAAAGCGCAGGTTGCCCAGCATTTTGCCGATGAAGGGAACGGGGCCGCCGAAACCGACATCATAGAGATAATCGGGCTTTTTAATATCGCCCTGCTTGCGGTGTTCCCATTCAAATATCCGTTGTGCGGCATAGGGGGTCACATCATTGTTGGGATTTTCATCCCTGAGTGTCGCTTCAGAGACCGCATTCCATCCGGAAAATTCCGGGAACTGGCGCTGTTCATAGGTATCCCAGGCGCCATTTTTCGTGCCGGTCCAACAGACCGCGTCATCAAAGTAGGGACGCAGCCAGTAGGAATTGCGATCATAGGGCGAAACATCGCCAAAGTACTTCGGGGCCGCCGGACGATAGCGCACGCTAAAACTGCCGCTGTAACGGTCCGGGTCGCCATCGCGGGTGACCACGTTGACCAGACCACTGCGGACATTGCTGTACTCTGCACCGAAGCCACCCGCCTGCACAGAGACCTGTTTGACGGCGCTCAACGGGACTTTGGAAACCGGCCTGTTGTCGCGTTCATCGCGCAGGGATATGCCATCCACCAGAAAGAGTGCCTGATCGGCGCCGCTGCCACGGATGCCCAGGTCAGAAGTCACGCCGGCCTGCAAGCCAACAGCTTCAGCCACACTGGCAACCGGCAGATTTTTGATCTGCTCGGAAGTCACCTGCATCTGACTGCCGGCCACATCCTTCTGCACCACCGGCCGCTCGGCGCGAACGATGATCTCATCGCCCACCAGGGTCTGTTCTCTCAATCTGAAATTCTGATTGGTGGTGAGATCGATGTTCACGCGCACATCGGTCACGGTCATGTTGGCATAGCCGATGATCGAGGCCTGCAACTGATAGGTGCCGGGGGGCACATTGAGGATGGTGTATTCGCCATCCATGTTGGTGACGGCCCCCATGGCGGTGCCTTTGATGAGGACGTTGGTGCCCGGCAGCGCGGCGCCGCTGCTGGCATCTTTCACCACACCGCTGATCTTACCCGTGGTGCCGGCAAAAAGCCATGTGATCGAGCATAAAAGGAGAATGCCCAACAAGATGTGTTTCAACTTCATAGCGAGATACTCCTTATTAGGGTCCAAAAACGGGGCGTGGAATTATCACGAGTCGCAGATAATGTGAAGTAGAATAAGGACAGGTTGGTCTCAAGATTCAAATGGTTTCCTCCGCAAAAAGCGTGTTCATACCGGATCAGCAGCAAAAAAAACATCTTTTTTGCTGTGCGTCGGAAAAAAATGAGGAAAATGCTGAGCACTAATGATAAGTCTACCTTTTTTCCTCTAAAAAAGCAAGCTTTTTTTTACAACATATCGCTGGCCAATTCCGCCAGGGCCGAACGCTCGCCTTTTTCCAGCGTCACATGGGCGTAGATGGCGTGCCCCTGCATCCGGTTGATGAGATAATTGAATCCGCTGGAACGGCTGTCCAGGTAAGGCGTATCGATCTGTGAGGGATCGCCGGTGAAAACGACTTTGGTGCCTTCGCCCGCCCGGGTGATGATGGTCTTGACCTCATGAGGCGTCAGATTTTGCGCCTCATCGACGATGAAATAGATATGATCCAGACTGCGGCCGCGGATGTAGGCCAGCGGGGCGATTTCCAACTTGCCGCTCTCCAGCATGTCGTTGATGCGCACCGCCCGTTCATCGTTTTCCTTGAACTGGTTGCGAATCACACCGAGATTGTCGAATAACGGTTGCATGTAGGGATCGAGCTTGGATTCGATGTCGCCGGGAAGAAAACCCAGATCGCGGTTGGAGAGCGCCACCACGGGACGGGCGAGGAAAATCTGCCGGTACTCCTTGCGCATCTCCAGGGCCGCCGCCAGCGCCAGCAGGGTCTTGCCCGTGCCCGCCTTGCCGCTCAGGGTGACGAGTTGCACCTCCGGATGCATCAGCGCATGGAGGGCGAAGGATTGTTCGGCGTTGCGCGGCGATATGCCGTAAGCCTGCATGCGCTCCACGCGTTCCAGCATCCGGGTGTGGGGATTGAAATGGACGAGG
>DCUM01000145.1 GCA_002327255.1 bacterium UBA2214
TTTCATTGACGCCGCCGATGGGTTGTATCTCCCCGTTCTGGTTGACCGAACCCGTGACCGCCAAATCCTGGCGGATCGGCACATCCGCCAGCCGCGACAGCAGCGCATAGATTTCCGTGGAGGAGGCGCTGTCGCCGTCGACGCCGCCGTAGGACTGTTCGAAACAGAGGCTGGCGTTGATGCACAGCGGCTTGTCCTGGGCAAAACGGCTCTGCAGATAACTCGAGAGGATCAACACACCCTTGTCGTGGGTGGGCCCGCTCAGGGCGGCTTCGCGTTCGATGTTGACGATGCCCTGCCGGCCCATGGCGGTCTGCGCCGTGATGCGCGACGGCTGGCCAAAGTGATAATCGCCCGTGCTCAACACCGAGAGGCCGTTGACCTGTCCGACCTTCGCGCCGTCGCTGTCGATCATCACCGTGCCCTCGATCATCTGTTCGTGAATCTTCTCCTCCACGAGGTTGAGCCGGTGCCGGCTTTCGCCGAGCGCG
Source organism: bacterium UBA2214 (assembly GCA_002327255.1). GTDB lineage: Bacteria > Zhuqueibacterota > Zhuqueibacteria > Residuimicrobiales > Residuimicrobiaceae > UBA2214. Next base: position 492 of record DCUM01000145.1, read on the forward strand.
CGCTCGACGTGCCGTTTCTCGACGATGTCGGCGTCCTCCGCGATGGCCTGGTGATGGGCCTCGCGCAGCAGATCGGCAATGTGGGTGAAGCGCGTCGTCAGCTTGTTCTGCCGCCCGGTGAGGCGCACACCGTGCTCCGCGACCTCGGAGACGGCGCTGGCATCGAAGGGCAGCAGTTCCTGATCATCACAGATTCTTTTGATGAATCCGGCATAGTGTTTGAGATTATAGGGATTGTTGGGCATGACCGAATCAAATTCGGCCTTGATTTTGAATATTTTCTGAAAATCATCATCGGCGTGATAGAGCAGTTGATAGAGGTAAGGGTCGCCGATGATGATGACCTTGACGTGAATCTCGATCGCTTCCGGCTTGAGGGCGGTCAGGGCAAAGGGCGCGAGCTGATCAGACGCACTGATTTCGGTGGCGCGGTTCTTCAGCACCCGTTTGAGCGTATGCCAGGCGCCGGGCTCCTGCAGGACATCCATGGCCTGGAGGACGAGATAACCGCCGTTGGCGCGCAGCAGCGATCCGGCGCGAATGCGGGTGAAATCGCTGCGCCACTGGCCATCGCCATCGATGAGCCGCTCAATGGCGCCGAAGAGTCTGGACATGGTCGGTGTGTTTTCGAAAATGACCGGCGCGCGGTCACGACCCGCATTGTCGACCAGGACGTTGATGCGGTATTCGAGGAAGGCATCCAGGGCCGTTGAGGGCTTGTCCGGTTTGGGCTCGGCTTCCTCAGCGGCGCCGGGATGGCGAAATAGATCGAGGGTCTCGAGCAGATGATCGCGCACGGAATCAAACCAGACGCCGAGTTTGGCATCCGGGTACTTTGGGCGCAGCTCGCTCAGGCTCTCTTCGATGAGGGGACGGATGATGGATTGTTCCAGTTCCGCCAGTTTGGCTTTCTTCTCGCGCTGCAGCTTTTGGTTGGTTTTGTAGAGCCTGGCCAGTTCCCTGGTCAATTCGACATGGGTGGCATGGATTTTCTTGATCTGTTTTTCGCTGATCTTGCCGGCTTCCAGCAATTCCCCCAGACCCTCCAGCGTCACCGGCTGATTGTCGATGACCGGCAAAACATCCGGTTTGGTGTAGGGCCCCACCTGAACCTGCACCAGGGTAAAATTTTCCTTGCGGGCTTTTTCCTCGAGCCTGTGGAGATTTTTATTCTGCTGGCGCGTATAGGTCTCCGCCAGTTTGTCGCGTTGATCCCGGGTGCGGTCGCTCTCCATGACCTGCGGGATGGCTGCGCGCAGATGCACGATGAGATCATCCATCTCTTTTTTCAGAGAACTGCCCTGCCCCGCCGGCAGGATGATGGCCAGGGGCATATCGGGGGCACGAAAATTGTTGACGTAGCAGATGTCCGGAGGCACCTCGCGTTTGAAGCGGTCATCCTGGAGCAAAAAGCGCACCGTGGTGGTGCGTCCCGTGCCCGCGGCGCCGGCGACAAAGATGTTATAGCCCGGATAGTCCATCTCAAAGCCCGCCTTGAGGGCTTCGACGGCGCGTTCCTGTCCCAGTATCTGGCGGAAGGTGTCGATCTCGTCGGTGGACTGAAACGCATTGGCGAATTCATCGCACTGCCAGCGCAGTTTTTCTATCGGGACTATTTCGTAGTGTTTGGGCATTTCAGGCTCCTGTGACATCGTTTGCTGCATTGGGGTCTGTGACGATCGCGAAAACGGATTTTGCGCGGGGTGTCCGGGGAAAAGGGCGCCCACGCCCGGGCGGCCTGGGCCCGCGATCGTCAGCGTGGGCATGCCTCCTCCGGGGTCTCACCGCATCCTCGTTCCATGACCGCCGTTTTCATCTGCGCCCGTTGCCGTGCTGATGCGTCCGGCCTTGTCGTGCCCGAAAGAGCGCACGGCGTCATTCAAACGCAAAATTGATCTGTTCGAGGTGCTTGCGTTCTTCAATCAGTTCGCGGTACTGCTGCAGCACCTCATCCTTCGGTTTTTCGCCGCTTTTCATCTCCTTGCGCAGCTGGTCGATGCGTTGATCCAGCTTGGCGATGCGGATGGTGTTGAAGCAATCGAAGGCGTAGCGCTCCGGATGGTTTTGCTGGCCGGGCTTTTGCAAGAGCCGGGTTATCGTACTGGCGATGGCTGGATCCTGGATCAGCGTCAGATAGCGCTGCACCTCAAAAGCGATGCCCTCGACTCCATCGAGCTCGAGATGCTCAAAGATGGCGCGGATGTCCGGGTGCAAAAAATCGGCAGCCGGGAGGACGCCGAGGAGCCGCGGCAGCAGTTCCGGATGGGCGAAAACGACTTCCAGCAGTCCCAGCTCCGCCGCGCCGCGCCTGGTGGCGAAGAAGCGGTCGTCCTTTTTCTCCCCGCTTTTGGGCGCATCGGGACGGAGTTGCAGGCGCAGGCGTTGTTCCATCTTGCGCACTTCGCTCCAGAGAACGGCCTCTTCGACATGCAGCTTTTCGCCGAGGTCGCGAATGAGAAAGGATTTCTGGATGGGGTCGGCCATTTTCGCCACCGAAGCGAGCAGGTCGCGGGTCGATTCCGCCTTCTGGCTCGGCGTCCGCAGCATGCCTTTCTGCTCCATCAGGCGCAGCTTGTAGTCCATCAGCGGCATCGCCTGGCCGAGCTGGCTGCGCAGCGCTTCGGCGCCTTTTTCGCGCACAAACTCGTCCGGATCCTGTCCGGAAGGCAGCAGACAGATGCGCACGTCAAAGCCGTTGCTGAGCAGGATATCCGCGCCGCGCAGGGAGGCGGCGGCGCCCGCCGAATCGCCGTCGTAGAGGATGGAGGCATTGGCGGTGTAGCGCCGCAGCAGGCGCGCGTGTTCATCGCTCAGTGCGGTGCCGGAGGTCGCCACCACCGGGGTGATGCCGGCGCTGTGCAGGCTGATGAGATCGGTATAGCCTTCGACGATGATGACGCTGTTCTCGCGTCGCACCGCTTCCCGGGCGAGATGCAGGCCATAGAGAATGTAGCGTTTCTGATAGACATCGGTCTCCGGCGAGTTGATATATTTGGGCGAATCGTCGTTGACGATGCGCCGCGCGCCGAAAGCGACCACCTGGTTGCTGAGGTTGTGGATGGCAAAGGTGATGCGGCCGCGGAAGCGGTCGTACATGCCGCCGGCCTCCTTGCGCAGGACGAGACCGGCGCGGACCAGCAGTTCCGGATTCACCGATTTTTTGCCGGCATAGTGCAGCAGGGCGTCCCAGCGATCGAGGCTGTAGCCGATGCCGAAACGGGTATAGAGGGCTTCATCGAGTCCGCGCTTGCGCAAATAGTTGCGGGCGGATTCGGCCTCGGCCGCATGGAGGAGATTGTCGACAAAAAAATCGTTGGCCATGTTGTTGGCGAAAAAGAGGGCTTCCTTCTCCTGCAGTTGCGAGAGGTCCTCTTCTTCCTCGGGGAGCACGATGCCCGCCGCCCTGGCGAGCAGGCGCACACTTTCGGGAAAGGTCAGCCGTTCGACGCGCATGATGAAGGTGAAAACGTTGCCGCCGGCGCCGCAGCCGAAGCAGTGAAATATCTGCAGCTCCGGATTGACGCTGAAAGAGGGCGTCTTTTCCGGATGAAACGGGCAGAGTCCAAAGTAATTCTTGCCGCGCTTGGTCAGGGTCACATAGCCGGAGACGATATCCGCGACATCGCTGGCCATGCGCACCTGTTCTATTTTATCCTGGGGAATTTTCACAAGGACTCATGCATGAAAAAAAACTTGACTTTCTGGGCTTTTGTTAATATGATGTAGCTATTGCGCACAGGAGCTGATCCATTCACAGGGCGGGGGAAAGGCAACGGCCGGTGGTTTGCATCTGGTGATGCCATCTGATAAATTTCCGATCCGGTTTTTTCTTTTACTGCGATTCCCGGCACCCGCAGCAGTGAACCATCCGGCGCCAATGCAAGCCCGCAAAAATAAACAGAAAAAAGGAGTGAATCATCGTGGCCAAAAGGACGTTACCGTATCTTCTTGAGCAGAGCGTCGAACGCTTTCCCGACAATATATTGCTCTGGGAAAAAATAGGGGATCAGTATCAAGGCGCCACCTACCGGCAAGTCCGGGAGCAGGTGCATCTCTTTGCCGCCGGCCTGTTGGGTCTCGGCATTCAAAAAGGCGACCGGCTGGCATTGATTTCAGAGGGCCGCAACGCCTGGGTGATCGCAGAATTGGGGATCCTCTATTGCGGCGCCATCAACGTCCCGATCTCCGTCAAGGTGGATGAACTCACCGATCTGAAATTCAGGCTGAGCCATTCCGGATGCCGCATGGCGATCGTCTCCGGCGGGCATGCGCACAAGATCAAGGCCATAAAGAACGATTTGCCCGAACTGGAAAAGATGATCGTTTTTGACGAGACGGGCAGTTCAGATCCGGATGAAATTACTTTACAAAAACTCCTGCTAAAAGGCAAGGATTATCTCGAGCATCACGCCGCTCTCTTCACCGAGACCTGGCAGGACGTGGAAGAATCCGATGCGGCCAACATCTGCTACACCTCCGGCACCACGGCCGATCCCAAGGGCATCATCCTGACGCACCGCAATTATACCGCCAACGTCGAGCAGGCCAGTTCCCTCCTGCCCATTCCCGAGTGGTACACCTCGCTGTTGATTCTGCCCTGGGACCATTCCTTCGCGCACACGGCGGGCATCTATACCCTGATGAAAAACGGCGCCTCCATGGCCTCGGTGCAGGTCGGCAAGACGGCGATGGAGACGCTGAAAAACGTCCCCATCAACATCAAGGAGACGCGGCCGGTATTTCTTCTCAGTGTGCCCGCCCTGGCGAGCAACTTCCGCAAGAATATCGAAAAAGGCATCCACCAGAAGGGCGCCAGGGTGGAAGCGCTGTTCAACAAGGCGATGGCGACCGCCTATAAATACAACGGCAACGGCTTCGACCGCGGCAAGGGCTGGCGCAAGGTCTACAAGCCGCTGCTGCTGCTCTATGACAAGATCCTCTTCAGCAAGATCCGCGAAAATTTTGGCGGCCGGCTCGAGTTCTTCATCGGCGGTGGCGCCCTCCTCGACATTGAATTGCAGCGTTTCTTCTACGCCATCGGCATCCCCATGTACCAGGGCTACGGCCTCACCGAGGCGGCGCCCATCATTTCGGCCAATGTGCCGAAAATACACAAACTGGGTTCCTCAGGCCGCCTGGTTGCCGATCTCGAGTTGAAAATCTGCGACGAAAAGGGCGACGAGCTGCCGGCCGCTGAGAAGGGCGAGATCGTCGTGCGCGGCGAAAACGTCATGGCCGGGTACTGGCGCAACGAAAAGGCCAGCGCCGAAGCGCTGCGCGACGGCTGGCTCCATACCGGCGACCTCGGCTACATGGACCGGGATGGCTTTCTCTATGTGCTCGGCCGCGAAAAGAGCCTGCTCATCTCCAACGACGGCGAAAAGTACAGTCCCGAGGGCATCGAGGAGATGATCGTCGCCAATTCGGAATATATCGATCAGATGATGCTCTACAACAACCAGTCGCCCTATACGGTCGCCCTGGTTGTGCCCAACAAGGAGGCGTTGCTGCGCTTTTTGAAGAGCAAAAATCTCTCGCCGCAGTCGGATGCAGGACAACGCGAGGCGCTCAAGCTGCTGGAGGGCGAAGTGGCCAGGTATCGCGAAGGCGGCGAATACGCCGGCCTCTTCCCGGGCAAATGGCTGCCCGCGGCCATCGCCGTGCTCGGGGAGGGCTTTACGGAGCAGAACCGCTTCCTCAACAGCACCCTCAAAATGGTGCGCGGCCGCATCAGCGAACACTACAAACCGCGCCTCGATTATCTTTTCACCCCCGAGGCCAAGGACATCTGCAACAAACAAAACCTCACCATCCTCTCGAGGTTGAGCGAATGACACGCTCATCCTCTGGCTCTAAAAAGGCTGCTCGTCAGGGCAGCCTTTTTTTTAGGGGTTCCCGGCATGCTTCATACACCGGGCGTGCAAGTCTCCGATGAACCCAACCAGGGGCATCATCAGCCGGACGACANNCCGGGAAAAAGGTTTTACCCTTTGCACTGATACCCGGAATTCCGCACATCCCCAAACCAGAGATCGACCGGAATACAAAGAAAAAGGGCAGCGCTGTGCTCGGACGCTGCCCTTTTTCGGCATCTGAAAGGAAAGAGGAGGTGTTTCTGTTGCTGGAAAAGAACCGGAAGGTTCTTCACGATTTGACAAAGCAAATGATATGCCAGAAATTGTATGTTTTGGATGCTTGTTTTTTATATTTTTACGATATTGCCAGCCATCCGGGGGGCTGTTTTCTGTTTCACTATGAAACATTTTGTAACATTTTGTGGCAGCAGGATGGGCGCCAGCGGCAGGATGGGCGCCAGCGGCGGGATGGGCGCCAGCCCATCTTGAAAACTCTGCCGCGTCCGTCACAGCGCGCGCAATACCGCGCGGCTGAATTTCTTCTGCAATTCCGCCATCTCGCGCGGAGCGACGCCGCTGCGGCGCCATCTCTGCAACGCGGCGGCGGTCTCGGTCTCAATCTCGTGCTCGAACGTGGTGACCAAATCAAACCAGCTGCGCCGTCCGCGGGTCAAAGCCTCGGTGTTGAGGTGGTACGGCCACTCTTTTTTCGGGTAGAAGCGTGAGCGGATGCGCGTCAGGGTTTGATTGAGTTCGGAGCCTTCCTTGCCATCGAACGCCTCCGGGATCTCTCCACTGGCCGGCCACAACGGCAAGGCGATGCCGCACACCGGCTCCCCCGGAATGATCCACATCGTCGCCAGACGCGGGTTTTCTCCGGGGCGGACGCCCTGTATGACCGCACAAGTCACGGTGCGATGTCCGTTGAGAGAGGATCGGGTTGGAATGAATCCGCGCGGCGCATCTCCGAGTCTGCCCGCAAACGGCAGCGGCCAGGGATCGATCTCCTCACTGGCCAGATCGCGCGCCACGCGCTTGATGAGCCAGGGGACGTCCAACTGGTGCGCCGGCGCCGCAGCGCGCAGGCGTTGGTGCGCGCGTTGATAACGCCAGGCGCCTTGCGGCGTTCCGGCGCCGCCTGTCAGGGTAAAATCGCTGCGCACCAGAAAGCCCGGTTTGGCGGCGCTGGAATCCCATGGCGTTATCCGCACCAGCGATTTATCCCCCATTTCAAAAAGCGTCTCGCCCCCGAAAGCATCCAGACAGGCGAAAGCGGCGGGGAAGCAGTCGCTGGTTTCGGCATGGAGCGCCAGCAGGCGCCCGAGTTCCTGGGCCCGGCCGCAAAATCCCAGGGCCTCCTTGATCAGGGCGCCCACCCGTGCCGTTTTGGCACTGTCCGCGTCCCACGCCTGGGCGTGCACCAGGGCGAATCCGGCCGTATTCAGGCCCATCCAGACGCGGGCGGTGTCGTTGCGGTTGATGACCCCGATAAAATCGTAGCGCGCGCCGCGAAAATAGGCGACCTCACATTCGCGGTTGTCGCTGTCGCGGTTTTTCCACAACAGGGGACGTCCCTCCCGCGTCGCCTCCGCGCCGACCAGGGCGATGGCGCCCGATTCCCCGGCCTGCAGGGCCGGTGGAAAAAGGCAAAGCATCAGCAGGTTTACAGCAAGAAAATGACGCATAAGCGCTTCCCGTTCACAGCGGTTTGGAATAGGTTGGACTGAAAGCCTGATAGAGGTGATGGCGGAGTTGTTCCAGACTGATATCGTATTTGAGCGCGCCGTTTTCCGCCAGGGAGATGCGGCCGGTCTCTTCGGAGACGACGATGATCATGGCGTCGCTCTCCTCGGAGAGTCCGATGGCCGCGCGGTGGCGCGTGCCGAGAGTGGCATCGGCGTCGGCATTTTCCGTCAACGGCAGAATGCACCGCGCCGAATCGATGAGATCGTTCTGGATGATCGCGGCGCCGTCGTGAAGGGGTGAGCGGGGATTAAATATGGAAACCAGCAGCGCCGCGGAGACTTCCGCCTGCAGGCGTACCCCCGATTCGGTGACGTTTTTCATGCCGGCCTCGCGCCCCATGACCAGCAGGGCGCCGTAGCCGCGCTGCTGCAGCTGTTCGGTCGCTTCCACAACTTCGTCGATGACGCGGTTGCCGCTTGTCTTGACGAAATAGCGAATGATGCGGCTCTGTCCGACGGAGATCAGAATGCGGCGCAGTTCGGGCTGAAAGAGGATGACAAAGGCGACCAGCCAGATGGTGCGCAGGTTTTGAAAAATCCAGCTGATGCCGCGCAACTGCAGGACGGGAGTGATCGCCGAGAAGAGCAGAATGATGATCAGTCCGACGAGCATCTGCACGCCACGGGAGCCGCGGATGAAAATGTAGACCTTGAAGAGGATATAAGACATGACGATGATGTCGACGACATCCATCACCGAGACGGGTAAAAAACCTATTTTGAAGAGGGTCAATGACATGGTTGCATTCTGTCCGGCTGCCCTGGTCTGTCCCTGAACCGCAAGGATCTCAGGGGCCGCACGTTGAATTGATCGGATTTATGGAATCCTGCTGATTCTGTTTGATACTTTCTGCAGCCCAACCCGGACAAGCCGGAATCGTTGCGGGGCACGCAGGCTGCCGGCGCTACCACACAGGCGCTGAGGCCGGCGGCGCTACCACACAGGCGCTGGGGCCGGCGGCGGTGATATTTTCAAACTAAACTCCGCGGATGGCATCGGCTATCGTCGCGACGCGTTTCATCTCGCGGACGTCGTGCACGCGCATGACGTGCGCGCCGTGAAGAATGGCGGCTGTCACCGCTGCGGCGGTGCCTTCGAGCCGCTCCCCGACGCCGGTATCGAGCAGTTTGCCGATGAAGGATTTGCGCGATACTCCCACCAGCAGCGGCGCATCGAGGTCGTGCAGTCGCGCCAGTTCGCGCAACAGGGTTAAATTATCTTCCAGGCGCTTGCCAAAGCCGATGCCGGGATCGAGCATGATCTGGTCGCGGTGAATGCCGTGCGCCAGGGCTGTCTGAATGCGTTGGGACAGATAATCGTGGATTTCAGCGACGACATCCTCATAATGGGGATCGGTTTGCATGTCGCGCGGCGTCCCTTTGATATGCATGATGACCACCCCGGCGCCGCTCGCCGCCGCCACATCCGCCAGGTGCGGATCGAAACCGAGACCGCTGATATCATTGATGATGCGCGCGCCGTTTTCCACCGCGGCGCGGGCCACCGCCGATTTGTAGGTATCGACGGAGAGGAGCACATCAAAGCGTTTGCCGATGGCGCCGATCACCGGAATGACGCGGCGGATTTCTTCCTCCGCGTCGACCGGCAGGGCGCCTGGCCGGGTCGATTCGCCGCCGACATCGATGATATCGGCACCCTCGTCGATCATCCGTTCCGCCTGGCGCAGGGCGTCATCGCGTGCAAGGAAGCGTCCGCCGTCGGAAAAGGAATCCCGGGTGACGTTGAGGATGCCCATGATGCGCGTGCGGCCATCGAGTGCGAGACGGCGTTCCGCACAGCGCCAGACATAAGGGTTATAAGGTGGCAGCGGCGGCAAAGCCTCTATTCCTTTGCCGGCTTTTTGCCGCGTTTGGGTTTGGCGGCCGCGTTATTATTCTTGAGGCGCGGCAGCTTTTTGCCCTGCAGGATCATGTCGATCTCTTCGCCATTGAGCATTTCGCGTTCGAGGAGGGCCTTGGCGATGGCGTGGAGCATGTCGACATTCTTGGCCAGCATTTTTTCGACGTCCAGCGCCGCGCTCTCCACCAGTTGACGGATTTCCGTGTCGATGAGTTTTGCGGTCTCTTCGCTGTAACCGCGGTGCTGGGTGATTTCGCGGCCGAGAAAAATTTCTTCCTGTTTTTCGCCAAAGGTCAGGGGACCGAGTTTTTCGCTCATGCCCCATTC
>DCUM01000035.1 GCA_002327255.1 bacterium UBA2214
AATATCCTGATACTGGAGGGCGTGGACATTCTCGACGGGACGCCGCTTTTGGACATCAAACCCTACACCGCCAAATTCGACCGCATCGAAAAGTGCCGCAGCGGCTGGCAGGACGAGGTCGAAGAGACGACCGCCCGGATTCGCGGTATGCGGGGATATTCCGAACGGGAAGCTGGTACAAAACCACAAGAATAGTTGCGGCTGCGCCGGCCACCAATCCGCGCACTGTCTGCGGTTGCGCCGGCCATCTGTCCCATCATTCTCTGCGCCAGCGCAACGCTGAAAAATCCATTTCCGGAAGCGAACAGGCTATCCCGCCGTTACAACCATCCGGAACGACCTGGCCGTTATTGGTTCCAGCACGCCCCGCGCCCTGTATTTATCAGGAGATCATCGCCCAAACACGAGGAGTCTGTGTGAACACTTTGATCGGCTATAACCGATATTTGACTCTCTTCCTGTGGCTCGTCGCTCTGCATTCGCTCGCGGTGGGTATCGGTCTGATCGCCCTATCCGATGCGTTTCTCGTACGGCTGGGTTATGCAGGCAGTGCAGAGCGTTTTTTCCGCACCCAGGGGGGCGTGTTCCATATCGCCATGGCGCTCGGTTATGCCATGGCCGCCTCGAATCTGAAACGATACGCGTGCCTGCTCCTCTTTGCAGTGATGGTGAAATCCATCGCCACGCTTTTTCTCTTTAGCTATGCCCTTTTTGTTAAAAATCTGGCCGTGATCTGGTTTTCGGGAATGGCTGATTTTGTCATGGCCATGGTGATTTGCTATCTCTATCGGAAGGCAAAATTCAACCCGGATGGGGATGCCTGATATGGACGCCAAAATGCCTTCCATTGTGATCACCGGCGCCAGCGGTTTCATCGGGCGCTATCTATTGGAGAGCGTCAAGGAGGAGTTCAGCGTCTTTGCCATCGCGCGCCGTTCGCGCAAAGAGTCCAATGTGCCCTATCATAAAAATATCCATTGGATTCAGTGCGATATCGCCAATTGGGATACGCTGAGCGAGGTGGTAAAATACATCAACGATCACGGCGGCGCCGATTTCATCGTTCATCTGGCCGCGTTCTATGATTTCACCTATCAGGAGCATCCCGAATATCAGCGCACCAATGTCGACGGTACGCGCAATATCCTCGAATTTGCAAAAGGCATCCGCGTCAAGCGTTTCATTTTTGCCAGCTCGCTGGCGGCCTGTAACTTTCCCGGTGCGGGTATAAAGATCACCGAAGCGACGCCCCTCGATGCCAACTATGCCTATGCGCGCACCAAAAAGATCGGCGAACAACTCGCCCGGGAGTATACGGACGATTTTTCCTGTTCCGTGGTGCGTTTCGCCGCGGTCTACAGCGACTGGTGCGAGTATGCACCCCTTTATAAATTCCTCGACACCTGGCTTTCGCATTCGATCTATTCGCGTATCCTGGCCGGCAAGGGAGAGTCCGCGATTCCCTATATTCATGTGCAGGAATTGGTGAACGTGTTGCGCCTGATCATGCGCAAATCGGATGAGCTGCCCCGATTGGGCATATACAGCGTCAGTCCCGACGGCAGTGTCTCCCACCAGCAGCTCTACGATATCGCAACGACCTACTTTTTCGGCAAAAAGGTGCGCTCGTTCCATTTGCCCAGATTGTTGGCCTATCCCGGCATTCTGGCCAAGATTCTGTTGGGCAAGCTTCATCTGGCCTGCGAGCGGCCCTTTGAAAGATTCTGGATGGTACAATACATCGATAAAAAGCTCGAGATCGATGCCAGCTCCACCCGGAGCATGCTGGGGTGGGAGCCCACACCGCGCTTTCATATCACGCGGCGGCTTTTGTTCCTGCTTGAAAAAATCAAAAGTCACCCCGATGAATGGCGGCTCAAAAACGAAGCGGCCCTGCAGCGCGTCGCCCGCCGCGACAATCTCATCATCTACGAGGCGTTGACGGAGCGCAAAGACGCCATTTTGCCACTGATTATCGCGCACATGGAGGCGCCCGAGAACAAGGACAGATTCGGCCGCTACAAGAAACTGGATCCAAATGATTTTCAATGCTATATGAGCACGCTCTATCATCTGCTCATGGCCACCGTGCGCAGCGGCGACCGCGGTCTGATGATTCAGTATATCGATGATATCGCCCTGAGGCGATTTGCCGAGGGCTTTATGCCCGAGGAACTGGGTGAAACACTCACGCTGATCAGGGAGATCATTTTGCGTGAGCTCAGTGTTCATCCCCATCTCAAAAAGATGAAGCAGCAGGTCTACGATTACATCGGCTTGACCCTGCAACTGGCGCAGGATGAGGTGGAGGATGTCTATGATAATCTGCTGCAGAAAATGCCGCGGGAAAAGATTGCGGAATCTTCGCTGCTGCCGGATTGCAAAAAACTGCAGCGCATGATCCGTCAGCTCAGCGCCTTTTATCAGATTTCACCGGAAGAGGGCAAGTACTACGAAGATTTGCAGGATGAATGATCATTGCTTTTCAGATGGACGTGAAAAAGGAACGACAAGCCGGCCGAAAAGGCCGGGGATTGCGAGCAAATAATCGATGCGTTTGATATGGGCATGAAATACCGCCACCTCTTCGGTCCGGTGCCTTCGCGTCGGCTCGGTTTTTCTCTGGGCATCGATCTGGTGCCTGCGAAGACCTGCAGTCTGAATTGCATCTATTGCGAATGCGGACGGACCACCAGGCTCACCGTGACGCGCCGCGAGTATGTGCCCTTTGAAGAGATTGAGACCGAGTTGACGCACTATCTCTCCACAAATCCCGCCCCGGATTACCTGACCCTTTCCGGATCGGGAGAACCCCTGTTGCACAGCCGCGCGGGCGAATTGATCCGGTGGATGAAGGCGCACTACCCATCCATCCCCGTCGCTGTCCTCACCAATGGCACGCTTTTCACAGATCCTGAGGTGCGGCGCGCCGTGCTCGACGCCGATGTGGTGCTGCCATCCCTGGATGCCGCCACACCGCGTGTTTTCGCCAAAATCAACCATCCGCATCGGCTGCTGCAAATCACAGAGATCATCGCCGGACTGGTTGCGCTACGCCAGGTCTACAGCGGCGAGATGTGGCTGGAGGTTTTTATCGTCCCCGGAGTGAACGATGCGGAGTCGGAACGGACGGCGCTGCGGGACGCCATCGTGCGCATTTCCCCGGATCGGGTGCAGTTGAATACGCTGGACCGTCCGGGCACGGTCAGCGATATCCGGGCGGCGACCCGGCAAGAGCTGGAAAAAATCTCTGCGGTTTGGCAGCTGCCCGGCGTCGAAATCGTCGCGCGCACAGCCGCCGGGCCCGAGCAGCGCATGGTGCGTGCGGAGTGCGAATCGGTGATTCTGGAAACGATCGCGCGGCGGCCCTGCACCATGCGTGATCTGGCCCATCTATTGGGCATGCACATCAACGAAGTCAATAAATACCTCGGCATTCTGGAAAAACAGGGAAAAATCGAAAGCAGGCGTCAGGGAGAGGATCTCTTTTATCTGCGGCGGCGCGCGCGCTGATCGCCTTGCTGACGTTCTGAGCGGCGCCTTCTACGCCTCTTTCCCTGGCCGATTTTATCATTGAATACCACAACTTGCGATACGCACTGCGATGACGACAGACGCTATAACACCTCCGGATTTGAAACACCTGAAAGCCTGGTTCACCGCCTATGCGGCCACGTTCTGCAGGGGGGATGTGGAGCAGCAGCGCAATGGCCGCCTCAAGGAGGAGCACACCCATCGGGTTTGCCGGGAGATCGTCGATCTCGGCGAGCAGGTCGGCCTGGATGCGCATCAACGGGCACTGGCAGAAACCATCGCGCTGTTTCACGATATCGGCCGTTTTGAGCAGTACGCGCACTACAGGACGTTTCGGGATGGGATCTCCGAAAATCACGCCCACCTGGGCGTGGCCGTGCTTGAAAAGGAGGGGGTGCTCTCCGGCCTGGCGCTCCCTCTGCAATCAATCATCCTGCAGGCGATCGCTCATCACAATGTGGCGGTGTTGCCGCAGGCCGAAAACGAAGCGTGGCACTTCTATACGCGATTGCTGCGCGATGCGGACAAACTGGACATCTGGAGAGTGGTGACGGAGT
>DCUM01000029.1:0-1596 GCA_002327255.1 bacterium UBA2214
CCCGGCATGCCGGCCTATGACGAGGAGATTTTCGGTCCGGTGGCGGCGATCATTCCCGTACGCGACGAGGCGGCGGCGCTGCACGCCGCCAATGACACGCCCTTTGGGCTGGGCGCGGCGATTTTCACCCGCGACGCAGAGAAGGGTAAACGGCTGGCGCAAGAGGCGCTGCAGGCGGGCAGCTGCTTTGTCAACACGTTTGTCCGTTCCGATCCGCGCCTGCCCTTCGGCGGCATCAAGCAGAGCGGCTACGGCCGCGAACTGTCCATCTACGGCATTCGCGAATTTGTCAACATCAAAACGATCTATATCGGATGAGGGCGGGGAAGAAGTCTGGCCGGCAAAGAGCCTGACGACCTTTGGCGGACAGGGTAACATTTTTGGGCATGGGAAGCCTCCATGCGAATTACAGCTCACATAAAGCGTGCCATTTAATCGCCAAAAGCGGGAGACCATTGGGCAAGGAATCCATCATAAATTATTCGGACCCTGCAAATGTCCTGTTCGCCGCCGCCACCGGCGAGACCTATGGGCTCGATGAACCGCGCTGGCGCAGCGACCGCGGCGCGCTGCTCTCCCTCCGCCATACCGGCCGCTGGGCACCGAAAGACCTGCCACGGCGGCCGGCCACCCTGTGGCGCTATCGCGAGGCGCTGCCGCTGCGCCATGATGAAAATATCGTCTCGCTCGGAGAAGGTTTCACGCCGCTGCTGCGGCTGCAGCGGAAAAACCGGAGTGTGTGGATCAAACAGGAGCAGCTCTTTCCGACGGGTTCGTACAAGGACCGCGGCGCCACGGTGCTGATCAGCAAGGTGAAAGAATTGGGCATCCGGCAGGTGGTGCAGGATTCCTCGGGAAACGCCGGCTGCGCCGTTGCGGCCTACTGCGCCCGCGCCGGGATCGCCTGCGACATCTATGTGCCGGAAAAAACCTCGCCCGCCAAACTGACGCAGATTCGCAGCCATGGCGCGCGGCTGCATCTGGTGCCCGGCGACCGCGAGCAGACCGCCACGGCCGCCCTCGAGGCGGCGCAAACATCGTATTATGCCAGCCACTGCTGGAATCCCTTTTTCCTGCATGGCACCAAGACCTTCGCCTACGAAGTATGGGAACAATTGGGCGGCCGCGCACCGGACACGCTGGTGCTGCCGGTCGGCAACGGCACGCTGCTCCTCGGCGCATCTATCGGTTTCTCCGAGCTTTTGGACTGGGGGTACGTGCAAAGGCTGCCCCGGCTGGTGGGCGTTCAGGCCGTTCACTGCGCCCCGCTGGCGCAGGCTTTTGCCGGGGGGGGACAGCCCGTGCTCGTCGGGAAGAAAGAGACGCTGGCCGAAGGGATTGCCATCGCGGCGCCGGTCAGAGGCGGGGAAATCCTCGCTGCGGTGCGCGCCAGCGGCGGCTGGTTCATCACGGTCACCGAGGAGGAGATTTCATCGACGTGGCGGAGCCTGGCGGCGCAGGGCTTTTACGTCGAGCCCACCGCCGCGGCCGGGATCGCCGGACTGGACCGTTATCTGGCCGGCGCGACGCCGCAGGAGTGCATCGTCGCCGCATTCACCGGACACGGGCTCAAATCACCCGGTGACCATTAGTATC
>DCUM01000029.1:1675-3209 GCA_002327255.1 bacterium UBA2214
CCCACATTCCAGATGGAATGCCCCGGCCGGTGATACGCAGCTCCCTGACTTGATGCATGCGTCATTTTTTTGTTGACAATCGTCCTATTCGAGTGTATATTACCTCCATCAAGGCATCTGTTCCATATCTTGCCGGCATCCTCTGCATTCGCTGCGGGTCAGCAGTCCAGCCCCTTTGCCTGATACTTGACATCCTGTCAATTTTGTGCACCGCATTTTTTTTACCCAGCAATTCAAGCGGAATTCAATGGGAACGCACGGTTTTCCGGCCGGATATCCTTTTTCAGGTGTGACCGCCTGCTGACGAGTCCACCTTGACAGATTATGCCCTGGCCGGTTACGTAAGCCATTTTTCTGACACAGGGATGGATCGATAGAACCTTGAACAGCGGAGGTGAATGATGAAATTCAGCTATCGTATTTGCATTTTATTCTGTTTGCTGCTGCCGGCGCTTTTATTCGGGCAGGACATCGCGCTTCGAACCCAGGCGGAGGTGAACGCATTTCCGCCGGATCTTGTCCACCTGAATGGCAATCTTGATATTGGCAATGTTTCACTGTGCGATATCACGGACTTGACGCCTTTGCAGAACCTGTGCACCATCAGCCAATCACTGACAGTGCATAATACGCAATTGATCACGTTGCAGGGATTGGAGCAACTGCAATCGGCCAGGATAGTCACTATCGTTGACAATCCGAATCTGATGTCCCTGGCTGCATTGGATGGCTTGACCAACTGTCCCTTCATCACCATCGAAGGGAATAATGCTGCGCTTTCAAACCTGGACGGATTCAATTCATTGCCCACGCTTGAGCAACTGAAGATTTCAGCGTTGCCGCAACTGGTTACGATTTCCGGATTTCGACTTCTGCGGGAGGCTGACTGGATTGTGATCGATTATAACCCCCTGCTGGCAAGCATCAGTGGATTTTCGCATCTAAAAACTGTCAGGTATCTTACAATCAAATCCAATAATGCCTTGTCAAACATAGCTGGCTTTAATGAGTTATCCACAGCGACCCAGTTAATGATTACAACCAACTTGCATCTCACCACGATTTCCGGCCTGCAAAATCTGCAGGAGGCGGATTGGATTAACATCTCTGTTAACGCGATGCTGCAAAGTATTACCGGACTGCAGCGTCCGACCTTCATCAAATTTCTCGAGGTCTCAAGCAACGTGCGCCTGACCAACTGCTGCTCACTTTATCCTATGGTTGCGGCCGCGGTTCGATCAACCATCAGGTCTAATGGTAAGGGCTGCAGCACCCCGGAAATACTGGCTGGTGGGCCCTGCAAAAATGAGTTGACCGTGGCCCTGCGCTTCATGGACCGGAGCGGCATGCCGGTCGGCGATGTCATCGGCAGGATTTCCACGCCGCAGCAGCAGGATGCCAAGATCGTCAGCCTGTATGAGTGGCAGAGCCTCTGGAATCTTTATCCTTATAATGCCCTGTTTCGTGGGGAATTCCTCTCCGCCGGCGGCCCGGTGCAGATGACCTTTGAGGCGCCGGCGGGCTGGCGGTTTAC